>JBCCTI010000033.1:0-63922 GCA_039198955.1 Bacteroidota bacterium
AGCCTCATCGTTTTTTCTTCTACCATACTCAAATATGAGTTATTTTTCGCGTTTTATAAAATTTTATTCAAATTCCTGGCGCAGGATAGAAAGTACATCCTCCACCGTTTCTTCTTCCAAATCGGTACGTCTCACTAAGTCATCCTTACTGAGGGACAACACACTTTTGGCAGTGTCTAAACCAATCTTTTTAAATTCATCGATGACCCAATCTTCTACCTCGTCAGCAAACTCATCTAGGTCAACATCTTCGTCGGCTTCTAGCCCGAGGGTTTCGCGGAATACGTCAATCTCGTAGCCTACTAACAGACTTGCTAGTTTGATATTTTGACCGCCCCGGCCAATCGCCAATGACACCTGATCTGGCTTCAGAAATACGGATACCCGTTTGTCGTCTTCATCGATTTTAATCGAGCTGATTTTAGCTGGACTTAGCGAGCGGGTAATGTATAGTTCTAAATTATCAGTGTAGTTGATAACATCAATGTTTTCGTTCTGCAACTCCCGTACAATGCTGTGAATCCGTGAACCTTTCATACCAACGCAGGCACCTACCGGATCAATACGATCATCGTAAGATGCTACGGCTACTTTTGCTCGGTCACCCGGTTGACGTACCGTGTTCTTAATTTCAATCAGACCGTCGTAGACTTCAGGTACTTCCATCTCAAACAAGCGTTCCAGAAACTTCTCCGAGGTACGCGACATGATGATTTTAGGATTACCGTTTACCATCTCTACCCGGTGCACAATCGCCCGTACCGATTCGCCCTTACGAAAACGATCCTTGGGAATCTGCTCAGAGCGGGGCATAATCAACTCATTACCCTCACCATCAATCAGTAGCATTTCACGACTGAGGATTTGGTATACTTCGCCAACGATTATTTCGCCTACCAGATCTTTGTACTTCTGAAATAGAATGTCTTTTTCCAGATCTTTTACTTTCTGAATCAGGGTCTGGCGAGCCATCATCACGGTGCGGCGACCAAAGTCTTCCAGCTTGATCTCCTCGGCTACTTCTTCGCCAATCTCAAAGTCGGGCTCAATTTTCTGAGCCTCAGTGAGGCTAATCTTGTCGTGATCCCAAATATCTTCCGAATTATCATCTACAATCTCCCGAAAGCGCCAGATTTCCAAATCGCCTTTATCGGCGTTGATAATTACGTCAAAGTTCTCATCCGTTTCGTAACGTTTCCGCACCATTGCGCGGAATACATCTTCCAAGATGCGGATCATAGTAGGGCGATCAATATTTTTGCCCCGGGCAAAATCCGCAAACGACTCGATTAAAGTTGCCGTATCCATCATAAGCTTAGAATGTAACTAGTACGTTAGTTTTTTTAATTTGTTCAAAAGGTATCCGCACATTTTGGGGCGGCTCGTTTTTCTTCTTCTTTTTCCCTTGTGTTACTGGTTCAATACCAATTTCCTCATCCAGCACATCAACTAAAACCCCTTTCACAGTTTGGTTGTCTTGCGTGAGTATTTTCACCGTTCGCCCCACATTTTTTCGGTACTGCCGATGAAGCTTGAGGGGCTGATCCAAACCAGGGGAGGATACCTCCAGCACGTATTTCCCGTTCATCAGATCACCTTCTTCCAGACGGTTAGCTAGTTCCCGACTTACTTCAGCACAGGCATCAATGGATATTCCTTCATCACCATCAATGTGAATAACTACTTTGGTGCCAGCCGGGGTTTGATTTACTCGAGTATCCACCAGAAAGAAGCGCTCGTCTTTTTCTTGTAGAATGATAGAAACCCACTGATTAACTATATCTGCTATTGCCATAAATCATAACAAAAAAGAGGGGACAATGCCCCCTCTTGAATGTTGCTATTACAAACGTCTGCAAATTTAGCAAATATGTTATTTAAAGCAAAAACATTGTAAAAAGTGACCTGGTGCCCCTCGAGCTATTCTATCTAAAAAGTAACAATACTGAGATTGGTAAAATTCATTTTTACGGGATTTTGGCATCTGAGAAAGATAATAAAAAGCCACCCTTGGACTCAAGGGTGGCTTTCTGGCGCTTAGCGACTATCTTTCTTAAGTGCCGTAACCTGGTGCCTGCTGGATATTATCATTCACATCGGTTTCTTCCTGAGGTAGCGGTAAAATAAATCGCTCGTTCGGGAAGGTGACCGTGCAAGTAGGAGAGGTACAGTCGGTACGTACCATATCCTGCTGGTTGCGGGTAATATCAAATACTCTATGTCCTTCGGCAAAGAGCTCGCGTCTTCTCTCTTCCAGTACTGCGTCAACTAATGCCTGTCCGGTTAAACCGCTAAGTTCGGTAGCTCCAGCGCGGGTGCGAATTTGGTTGAGGTCAGCTAATGCCCCAGCAGTATTTCCAGCCTGAGCTCGTGCTTCAGCCCGGTTGAGTATTACTTCTGATAATCGGATAACTGGTACATTATCGGTGGCAATATTAGCCCCTTCACTCGGGAATTTATAGACCCGTTTGCCTTCGCCGTTGGCGTCAGCGTAAATGCCATTATCTAAATTGTCATCATCTATGAACAGAGTGCCGCGAATATCACCTTCCTCAAACAAGGCAAATAGCTGTCGGGAAGGAAGATAATCGCCGTAGCCAGTCTCTTTGTACATACCACCGATGTGATCGGCACCTTCGTTATCAGCCAAATTGAAAACGATTTCGAAGATGGCTTCCGATGAGTTACCGTCAAAGAATTGCATAGCGTAAGCATCGCGACCAACCAATGCAAAATCTCCACCGTCGATCACCTCGGTAGCCAATGCCTCAGCTTCGGCGTAACGTCCCATGTACAGATACACACGGGAAAGCAACGCTTGGGCGGCTTCTCTTGAAATTGTTCCGGCGTTATCTGGGGTAACTGTCAGCAGAGGAATAGCCGTTTCAAAGTCAATAATTACCTGCTCGTATACTTGAGCTACTGTATTGCGAGTAGGCCGGGATTCCGGTTCAAACTCGGTTACAATCGGCACACCCGGGTGAGAAGCATCAGCGGTAAATGAATATGTTTGAGCAAAAAGGCGCACCAAATCAAAATGAGCTAACGCCCGTACGGCATGCGCCTGACCAAGATAATTGTTAAACTCATCTCGCCGGCTTTCAACAGGGGTAAACTCAGCATTGATCATCTGGTTGGCCATATTGATAACCTCGTAAATCTCGGCCCAGAACTCACGATGCTCATTTTGGTTGGTAGTAGGAGCACCATTGTATTCAGCCCATTCTTTACCCCGGTTAGCACTAGCGTTTTGCTTAATATCCTCCCCCATCACATCGGGGATTAGTAGAAAGTAACGTCCGTAGTAATCAGCCAGTTGCATCTGGTCATACATACCCGTAGTAGCTGCCTGAAAATCGTCAACTGTTTGCAGAAATTCGTCATTGGCCACTTGCAGAGGAGGCTGCAAATCTAAAAATTCTTCACCGCAAGCTGTGCCTAGCAGCAGCAATGGAATGAAAGCCAATGTTTTATAGATATTATATTGTATTCTTTTCATCGTTAGTTTGATTTAGATTCCGATGTTTAAAACGAAACTTACCGTTTTGTTGATGGGAGTTACCGTATTGAACACCCCACTAAACGTTTGTTCGGGATCGAAATAGAGATCGTCGTCTTTCGTCCAGGTCCAGAAATTATTCGCTAATACTGATAATTGGAGAGAGCGAAGTTGATCGGGTAAGATACTGGAAGGAAAATTGTAGGCTAGACTTAGTGTTCTCAGTCGCATATAATCTCCCTCGAATAGATACCGATCCGAGTTCCGTTGGTTAGAACTTTGGTTACCGCCCCAGCGGTGCTGCGGGAAGATAGCCTCTTGTCCCGGGGTAGTCCAGCGGTTCTCGAAAGCGTAGGTAGATGTACTGCGGGGGGTAAAACGTCCGTCGCCGTGAATCACCCAACCTACGCCATCGTATAGGTAGTTGCCAAACTGATAATTCAACTGGCCAGCCAAGGTGAACCCTTTGAATTGAGCTTTCAGGTTGAATGCACCAAAGAAATCAGGCGTAGCACTTTTACCATCGTAGAATCGCTCGGCATTATTGATCTCATTGGTAGTTTCCGTTTTAGTTTCATCTGTATACCACAGTGGATCTCCGTTAGCGGGATCAACCCCAGCCCAACCGTAGAGGAAGTACTCCTGAAAATCGCGCCCTTGCTCCCGTCGCTTAGTTCCATCTACAATAGCTTCGTCCAGACGAGTGATCTCATTAGTTATCTGAGTGAAGTTAGCTCCAACGTTCAGCGTAAAGTCAGGAGTGGAAATCACATCACCGTCTACTTGAATTTCTATACCCCGGTTTTCCATATCACTAATGTTGGATAGCTGCTCACGAAAACCAGTGGTAAATGATAATGGGCGGTTCAGCAAGAGGTCGGTTGACTGACGAATAAAGTACTCCACCGTAGCGTTCACCCGACTGTTAAATCCGGTAAAGTCTAGCCCGAAGTTGAAGTTATTTTGCGACTCCCAAGTAAGAAATGGGTTTCCTATTGAAAGTGGGGCGGCTCCGGGCAAACCGTCGTATTCCCGGGCAAAGCCATAAGTTTCTGCCCACAAATAATTATCATCCGTATCCGCATTATCATCATCAATATTGGCGTTACCGGTCTGACCATAGCTGGCCCTTAGTTTCAAAAAGTCGACAAATCCGACTCCTTGCATAAAGCTTTCCTCACTCAGAGCGTAGCCACCACCGACTGACCAGAATGTTCCGTAGCGTACCTCCGGACCAAAGCGGGAAGATCCATCGCGCCGTAGGGAACCGGTGAGGTAGTACCGCTGGTCATAATCGTAACTTACCCGGCTAAAGATGGACTCAAACGTAAATTCTGATCGGCTGAAGAAGGTCTGGGCCTGGGGATTAGCTCCAACCGAAGGGTGAATCAATGAAGGGTGCGAAAAACCTTCTGCTAAATAGTCTAACTGATCGGTTTTCACCTTTTGGGTCTCGTATCCCAAGAGTACGTCTACGTTATGTGATCCACCGAAAGTATTTCCGTAGTTCAACGTCTGCGTTCCCAGCCAATTCAATTGATCAGCGGTAGCTTCCTGAGAGGTTCCGCCTACGTTACGACCGTCACCATAGCGGGCATTATTAAAGATAAATTCGTCGACCTGCAATAGGTCAAATGACCAGGCAGATGTGAAAGTTAGATTATCAAAAATCTTATACGAAATACTAAGATTGTCAATAATTCGCGTTTGCTCCCGGTTTCGCTCATCGTCGGTAAGGTGGCCCCGAGGGTTGTTACCGCCCATGAAGAAGCTTTGGTGATCACCATAAAAGCGTCCTTGATCATCGAATACAGGTACGGTAGGTGCCATTAAATAACCCACATAAAACGGAGCCTGCCAACGTGCTCCATCGGTGATACCTCGCTGATTGAAGTAAGAAAGGGTTAAGTTATTAGTGAGGGTTAGGCGGTCAGTAAGGTTAGCTGATATATTAGCTCGGCTAGAATAGCGATCAAATTTGTTGTTGACCACAATACCATCTTGCAGTAGTACATTCCCAGACACAAAGTAGGTAAACTTATCAGTACCTCCCGAAGCACTTACATTGTAATCTTGGGTAACTCCAGTCTGGGTAATTTCATCAATCCAGTTAGTGTTGGCCTGATCGGGGAACTGTTGGTTATAAAAATCCAGTGCCTCAGCTTCAGTATCAAAATTACCAGCATTTATGTGACCTTCCGTATACAGTTGGCGGTATTGCTGCTCGTTAAGAGGCTCTAATAGATTATTGAACGCGGGAGTAGAAAAGCCCACTCGAGCCCGAACATCAATTTTAGCGGCACCAGATGAACCACTTTTGGTGGTAATTAATACAACACCGTTAGCTCCTCGGGCTCCATAAATCGCCGTAGAAGCAGCATCTTTTAGTACTACTAAGCTCTCAATATCGTTAGGATTAATGGCAGCTAAGGGATTTCCGCTTCGTTCCCCATTATCAAAGTCGGTGGTAGATATGGCTCCATTTCCCGCAGTGATCGGAATTCCGTCAATTACGTACAATGGTTCATTAGATGCATTGATTGAACCAATCCCCCGAATACGGATAGACACTCCAGCACCAGGTGCTCCATCTTGAGCCACTACCTGCACCCCGGGTGAAGTGCCCTGCAAAGCGTCCTGGAACGAGGGGGTTGGAACGCTTTGAATAGCTTCTGAATCTACTACATTGATTGACCCAGTCAGCTCTTCTTTGCGCTTAGTACCGTATCCGACCACTACTACTTCGGAAAGAGCCTGAACATCTGGAGTTAATTGCATGTCGATGACTGACTGATTACCGATAGTGACCTCTTCAGTTACGTAACCTACTGAAGAGAATACCAAAATCTCGGCATTATCAGGAACACTAAGTTGATAATTTCCTTCTACGTTGGTCACGGTTCCAACGGTAGTGCCCTTCACTAAGATGTTGATACCCGGTAAAGGCTCACTACTCTCATCGAGAACCTTTCCCGATAAAGTCTGCTGTTGGGCTAAGCCCCAGAGGGGAAGCAATAGTAAAGCCCAGAAAACTACGAATAGATGTCTTTTCATAATTATAAGGTTTAGGTGGTAAATATGAACATTGTTAAAATGAGGTTAAGAAAGTGTTGAATACTATACAATTGTGAAATCAGGATATTGTTCCAGAAATTTTCGGATAAGTAGTTAAAAAGCAATATTTTATCTTGAATAATATGAATAGTACCAATATTTGTTCGGTATTTAGATATATGACTATTCCTTGGGGGATTTAACTTTTTGAAAGGTGAATATTAAACTATTTTTTAGCCCAATAGTTCAGCAAAATTTTTTGTATGGTATCGTATGCACTCGGTAACTTCGTTTCAAGTTTGGTTCAGGCCAAATGATATTCTAACTTCGACCGCAGCTTTTAGAACCTTCACCAGAATAGAAATTGCATGAAAAGATACCTTTGGTACTGCATTGTATGTAGCTTATTTGGGATGGCCATAGCGTGCCAGTCTAATCCATCAGAAACTACCGTTGAAGCACCTCCAACTCCAAAATATGTACCGAACTTTAATGCCGACTCAGCTTATGCTTACACTGAAGCTCAGGTAGCCTTCGGGGCGCGCGTACCTAACTCAACCGCTCATCGAGAGTGCCGGGATTATCTGGTAAGTAAACTGGAGCAATTCGGCGCGGAAGTACAACTACAATCATTTGAGGCCACGGCTTACAACGGAACTACGCTGAACCTAAGCAACATCATTGCCACTTACCAACCAGACAGATCCAAGCGAATTTTACTAGCTGCCCACTGGGATACCCGCCCTTACGCTGATAAAGATTCGGTACGAACCGAAGAGCCAATTTTAGGAGCCAATGACGGGGCTAGCGGAGTAGCCGTGCTACTGGAGATGGCTCGGATGATGAACCGGGATTCTTTACCGGATGTAGGGGTAGACATTATTTTCTTTGATGGGGAAGACTACGGTGAACCAGAAGATTATGATGAATTACAGCCCGAAAGTTCTCAGCAGGTATATTGGTGCTTAGGTTCCCAGCATTGGGCTAAAAACAAGCACGAACCTCGTTACTCAGCTTACTACGGTATTTTGCTGGATATGGTAGGAGCTAAAAATGCTACCTTTTATCAGGAAGGGGTTTCCCGCCAGGCTGCTCCTAGTATTGTCAAACGAATTTGGGATGCGGCCCATCAATTAGGCTACGGGCAGTATTTCATTTATAAAGATAGCCCGGATATTATAGACGACCATGTATATGTGAACTACCAAGCCAAAATCCCGATGGTGGATATCATTGAGCATGATCCTGCTAGTAACTTCTACTTCGCCTACTACCACCACACCCACGCGGATGATATGGACATCATCAGCCGAGAAACCTTAAAAGCAGTTGGCGAAACGGTGATGTACGTGGTGTATCAGGAGTAAATCACCATATTAGCCCTCCTGTACTCTACAAAAGGCAGGTCAAGAAATTATCGCAAATAATATAGTAGATAGTAATATTTATATAATATTTCTATTAATAATAAATGAAATAATTTTTTGGTTATATATCGGGGAATACATACTTTAGTCTTGCTGTGTCGCTAATATGTCCCTATGGTTTTTCGGCTTCTCTTACTATTTCTTGCTGTGCACGAATTTCCCGCCTGGGCACAAAATGGCAATAACGAACTAGCCCTTGAGATCAAGGGATTGGTCATTGACGAGACGATTACCAAGATTGGTCATGATTATTATGAGCTGATTTATCAGCAATGGGAAGCACCCCGCACCGAAATGGTTTACACAATTTATATGCGTGAGCAGCCTCAGCCTGGTTTTGGCAGTCGAGTTAATATTGCTGTGAACGAAAATGTAGTGATTGATCGCTTTCTATTACCCCGCTACGACATATTGGAAGAAGAAGCTCAGTACGCCGTTCAGCAATTGAAGCAGTATATAGGAAATTATAATCAACTCTTACAAGACCTTACGGAAGAAGATAAACAAGGAACTGGAATCTATTAAGCTATTATACAATCAACCTATGGTACGATTACTACTTTCTTTATGGGTAATTAGCTGTTCATCGGCTTTCGCCCAAGATTTTGTTTACCAACCTGTTAATCCCGCTTTTGGCGGTAATTATCTCAATTATAGTTGGTTGCTCAATTCGGCTCAGGTGCAAAATGGCTTTACTGAAGAAGATGGTCTACTAGACTCGCCTGATCAAGACCCCATACAGGATTTTAGTGAAGGTTTGCAACGACAGCTCTTAAGTAGGCTCTCGAGTGAGCTTATCAATAGCCAATTTGGCGAAGAAGGGTTAGAAGAGGGTGAATACCAGATTGGAGCTTATCAGATAGAAGTACTTCCAGGAGTGGATGGGGTCGAGATTCTTATTCTGGATACGTCTACCGGAGGACAAACTACGGTGAACATACCTTATTTCTAAATTGCTATGAAGGTAAAACCGTGGTTTCTCCTTACATTTCTATTCAGTACCGTTGTTAGTGGCTGCGCTCCTTTTTTAAATCAGCCCTTACAGCCCGGCGAGGCTCGTCTGGGGGCTGAGTCAGGGTTTCATCAGGAGCTAAAAAAGCTACCCAATCCCGAAGAAAAGATCGTTGCAGCCGTCTATAAATTCCGTGACCAAACCGGACAATATAAACCCACTGAGGTAGGAGCTAGTTGGTCTACTGCAGTAACGCAAGGAGCTACCTCCATCTTACAGCGGGCTTTAGATGAATCGGGCTGGTTTGTGGTGATTGAACGGGAAGGGTTGGCCAACCTTTTAAACGAACGTAAGATTATCCGCTCTTCCCGCCAGGCATTTGAGCAGCAGCAAGGTAACGAAGAACCCGCTTTGCCACCCCTATTGTTTGCCGGAGTATTACTGGAAGGCGGCATTATTTCTTACGATGCCAACGTGCTGACGGGCGGAGCCGGGGCGCGTTACTTTGGAGCAGGTGGAAATGCGCAGTATCGGCAAGACCGGGTAACCATTTATTTGCGAGCTACCTCGACCAGCAACGGGCGAGTGCTGAAAACTGTGTATACCTCCCGCACCATTCTTTCCCAGAAGGTAGATGTGGGCTTGTTCCGCTTTGTGAGTTTTCAGCGGTTGCTGGAGGCAGAAACCGGATTTACCCACAATGAACCAGCCGAACTGGCGGTGCGCGAAGCCATTGAGAAAGCCGTCCACAGCCTGGTGATAGAAGGCGTTCAGGACGGGCTCTGGAGTCTGGAAAATCCTGAAGAAGATCGAGCCCCATTATTGGAAGATTATCAGGGTGAACTTCAAGCAAATGCCCAGACAAACTACCTCGGTAGGCGGATTAACCAGTTTCGGCGGGATCGCTTTCGGGTTAATGTAAGCGGAGGTACGTTCCGCTACGCGGGCGACTATTCTAACCCTATGTTCCGCCCTTCGGCGGAGATTCAGATCGCCAGTCAGGTAACCCCCTGGTTATCAGCAGGAGCGGCATTCGGACAGGGCGTATTGGCGGGGGAAGGTACGTTTGAAGGCACATTTAACCAGGCATTAGTGGCTAGCGAGTGGCGGTGGTTTCCGTATAGTCGGTTTACCCCTACCTTGCTACTAAGAGGTGGAGTAATTGCCGAACAAGGTCATTCACTACTGAAAGGTTACCCGCAGATGACGATGGGCGTAGGTGGGGAGTTTCTAATTAACAACCGCTTGGGCGTGACCGGAGGTCTGATGCACGCTTACACCTTCAGCGACCAGTTAGATGGGGTAATCCAGGGTAAATACAATGACTTCTTCTGGTCGGCTAACATCGGTCTCAACGTATATTTTGGAAAATAATAAACTGTAAATCCAATTTTTAACCACAAACAACCATAATTATGAAGTATTCAAGGGCTTTTTTTACTATGCTACTCAGCGGAGGACTGATTGTATCAGCCTACGGTCAGAGTAAGAATAACGAAGTTTTTATTGAACAAGTAGGAGAAAATGAAATTGTGGTAGAGCAGGGAGAAGGCGGAGAAGCTAGAAACAACACTGTCACAGTTTTGGTGGAGGGCGATGAAAATAATGCCACAGTAGTTCAAGGTGCCGAAGGAGGGGTGGCCAAAGGTAATGCTGCCACTGCAGAGCAAGTCGGGAGTTTGAACACTGCCTCGATTCAACAAGCGCTTTCCGGTTCTGCCAAAAATAGTGATGCCACTATAAAACAAGAAGGTAATGGAAACAATAGTTCTATCAGGCAAGGGTTCAATATTGAAAGGGATGCTAACACCGCAACAGCTCAGGGCAGTCAGGCTCAGATAGTGGTTGAAGGCGATAATAACGAGGGGACTATCATTCAAGGGAGTGGGATCGGTACTTCTAAAAACGACGTAGCCTCAATTACAACTGAGGGTACAAACAACTTTGCCACTATTGGGCAAGGGACTTTTGGTTCCAGTTCAAGGAGTACGGCAACTATAGACCAAGAAGGGCAAGGAAATAATGCAGGTATTCGTCAGGGCACAGGTAATGCCACAAACAATACGGCTGAAATAACGCAGTTGGGAAACCAAAACGATGCGGGTATTAATCTGGATCAAGGTGATGGTACATCTAAGAATAATAAAACCAGCATTGACCAAGAAGGGGATAATAACTCGGTTGAATTTGAGCAAGGGGTTGGCGTAGCCAAAGACAATGAAGTTAGTATTAGCCAGATAGGAGATCAAAACCAAGGCAGTTTCCTTTTAGGAACTTTAGGAGAAGCCAAAAGTAACGAGGCTGTAGTAACTCAGCAGGGCGAAGATAATCAGTTTAGTGTGAGACAAGGCACTAATGGTGGAATAGCGAAAAATAACTACGCTACCTTAGAACAGGCTGGTAATGAAAATTTTCATGAAATTAGCCAGGGTAATGGAGACGCCGTATCAAGAAACAATGTTGCTGAGATAACCGTCTCAGGAAATTCCAACGGGGGATTTGTTTTGCAGGGTGTTGGAGTATCCGAATCCATCGGTAACGAAGGGAAAATTTCAACTACTGGTGATTTAAACACCGCGAGGATTTATCAAGGCGAGCTTGCTACCAGCAAGAACAACACAGCGACGATAGAGCAGATAGGAAATAATAATATAGCCTGGATTTATCAGGGGCTTACAACTGGCTTTACTTCGGCTATTGCAAAGAATAACGTGGCTGAGCTAAAGCAGGAAGGAGATAATAACTTTGTTCAGATACGGCAGGCATTGAATATCTCAGATGGTGTCTTTACATCTAATAATAATACAGCTCAAATATACATCAACGGTGACAATAACTTCGGTGACTTTGGACAAGGTGGTAAAAATAACCAGACCATTGTTGATATACAGGGGAATAATAACGAAGCCATCGTAGCCAGTGGTTCAAAGAACAATACGGTGACAGTCGCGCAAGAGGGCGGCGGAAATAGTGCAGCGATGCTCCCCGGTAAATCTTCGTTCAACAACGATACTGATGTAACGCAACTGGGTAACCGAAACGATGTACTTATCAACCTAGATGGTGGTGGAGCTGATGTTGATAAAAATAACCAGACTGATATAGTGCAAGAAGGAGAAAATAATTATATAGAATATCAGCAGCGCAATGGGGTATTCAAAAACAACCAACATACCTACAACCAGATTGGTGATGGAAACCGAGGAATCGTCAACTTAACAGTTTCGGGAGATGTTATCAACAACATCGTTGACATCACCCAGCAAGGAGATGATAACCAGTTTACTGTAAACCAGGGGCTAAACGAAGGCACCGCTAAAGATAACCTGCTATCCATATATCAGGAAGGAAACGAGAACATCTCAACGATCTCTCAGGGTACTATGGGCGGAAGAGCCCGGGGCAATGAGGCTGGAATAAAGCAGATCGGTATGAGCAATATGGCAACCATCCAGCAGGGCAATACCGCCAACACACTCTTCAGCGAAGCCTACATTTTGCAGCAGGGTAACAACCATTCGGCTGAAATTATGCAAACGGGTAAAAACAATGAGATAACCCTTACCCAAGACGGAACCGGGCACTCGCTGATGAGTACGGTGAACGGTCGCTCTAACCAGGTAGACATTCAGCAGTACGGGGAGAGCAATAGCATTGTACAGGATCTAGTAGGTAACAATATGAATTACCAAATCCTTCAGGATGGTATTAATCTAGAACTGCACCAGATAGAGTATAACACAATGGCCCCGGCGTATGAAGTAACGCAAACCGGCGAAAACATGAGCCTACGAATTGAGCAAGGCTGGGCTACTCCGCAATAGTAGTATTCGATAGCAGCAGGGGGCGTAGATAAGACATTTTAACCATTAAAAATGAGAAGTAGCAGTTTGGGGTGGCTAATGGTAATACTGCTGGCCGCCTGTCAGGAAAATACAATAGACCTGGAGAGGGTCGGTAGTGTGGAAGGCACGGTAGTAAACAACGATTTTGAACCATTGGCTAATGCTCAAATTACTACCGTGCCCGCCACCTCAGTAGTACTAAGCGATAGTGCGGGAGTCTTTACTATAGAAGGAATTGTTGAAGGAGAGTATACCCTATTTGCCGAGCAAACCAACTACGAACGCGCTTCGCTTAAAGTAACGGTGGTGGGAGATCAGGTATCGCAGGCAGCATTTGTGCTAGATCTTGTCCCACCTACTTTTAGCCAACTAAGTGGAACAGTGGTAGATGCAGCGACCAACCGGGTATTATCCAATGTAAGTGTCACTACCAACCCGCCTACTTCTGCCCTGTTAACCAACGAGCTAGGAAGAGTATCAGTAGACTCAATACCAGAGGGTATTTATACCATTATCGCCAAAAAGGCAGGCTATCAGACCGATAGTGTCACTATATCTCTTTCGGCTGGTCGGGTTAACCCTTTCGTTTTACCTATTTCCCCTTCCGAAGGTTCTTAACTTGATCTGTATATTCTAAAAAGAGGTTAATCCTCCAAATAGGGACTGAGCCACTTTCGGCAAACCTCTAGTGGCATCTCTTTGCGCTGGGCGTAATCCTGTAGCTGGTCTTCATCAATGCGGGAAATGCCGAAGTAACGAGATTGAGGATGCGAAAAGTACCAGCCACTGACCGAAGCAGCGGGAAACATAGCGAAGTTTTCGGTGAGGTAGATTCCGGTGTTTTCCGTGACGTTGAGCAGTGAGAATAGCGTTTCTTTCTCAGTATGGTCGGGGCAGGCTGGGTAACCAGGGGCCGGACGAATTCCGTTATATTTTTCACGAATCAAAGCTTCGTTATCCAGGTCTTCATCGGGGGCGTAACCCCAAAACTCGCGGCGGGTGCGTTGGTGCATCAGCTCAGCGAAAGCTTCCGCCAAGCGGTCGGCGAGGGCTTTTACCATAATAGAGTTATAATCATCGTGATCGGCTTCAAACCGCTTGGCAATTTCTTCGGAACCTACTCCAGTAGTTACTGCGAAACCACCAACATAATCAGCTATACCAGTATCTTTGGGCGCGATGAAATCAGCTAAGCAAAAGTATTCTCTGCCTTCAGCTTTCTTAGTTTGCTGGCGTAGGTGATGGAGCGTCGTCAATGGCTGATCACGGTTTTCTTCGTTGTTAGCGAAGTGATAAAGTTCAATGTCATCACAACGAATTGTATTGGCGGGAAAGAAACCTAGTACGGCATTAGCGGTGATCCACTTTTCCCGGATCATTGTTTCTAGCATCTCCTGGGCATCCGCGTAGAGTGATTGGGCTTCTTTGCCCACAATTTTATCGTTCAGAATATTCGGGAACCTACCCGCTAGCTCCCAAGTCATAAAAAAGGGTGTCCAGTCAATGTAGCGGGCAATCTCTCCTAGCGAATACTCCTTAAAAACCTTTGTGCCCAAGAACTGAGGTTTCTTTATCTCCCGGGTTGGCCAGTCGGTTTGAAATTTATCGTTTCGGATTTTCATTAGTGAAGCGAATGACTTGCGGGTTTTCTTTCCGACGTGGCGGTCACGCATTTGCTGGTATTGGTTCCGAACTTGCTGCTGAAAATCTTCGCGGGCGTTTTCGTTAAGCAGGTTACTAGCAACGGGTACTGAGCGGGAAGCATCCAATACGTGAATTACCGAACTCCGATAGTGTGGTTCAATCTTTACGGCCGTATGAATTTTAGAGGTCGTAGCTCCGCCAATCAGTAACGGAGTGGTAAAGCCCTGCTCTTCCATGAGTTTAGCGACATTTACCATTTCATCTAACGAAGGAGTGATCAGTCCACTGAGGCCAATGATGTCCACGTTTTCCTCGCGGGCCTTGTCCAGGATTTTCTGGGCGGGTACCATCACGCCCATGTCAATCACATCGTAGTTGTTGCAGCCCAGCACCACCGCTACAATATTTTTTCCGATGTCATGAACGTCCCCCTTTACTGTAGCTAATAGAATCTTGCCTTTGCTTCGTGCTACCCCATTATCTCCTGAAGCTAGTTTCTCTGCCTCAATAAACGGAATCAGATAAGCGACCGCTTTTTTCATCACCCGGGCACTTTTTACCACTTGTGGAAGGAACATTTTACCTTCGCCAAACAGGTCGCCTACCACGTTCATGCCATCCATCAAAGGTCCTTCAATTACTTGAATGGGGCGATCAAACTGCTGACGGGCTTCTTCTACATCCTGCTCGGCAAACTCGGCGATACCCTTCACCAGTGCGTACTCTAACCGTTTCTTAACACTTTCTTGTCGCCACGAATCATCGGCTTTTTTCTTTTCTTTTCCATTGCCTTTTACCTGCTCGGCAAACTCAATCAGCCGTTCGGTGGCATCATCGTTACGGTCGAGCAGCACGTCTTCAATGCGATCTAATAGATCCTTTGGGATATCGTCGTACACCTCCAGCATGGTTGGGTTCACGATGCCCATATCCATTCCCGCTCGCTTGGCGTGATATAAAAAAGCCGAGTGCATGGCTTCCCGAACCGTATTGTTGCCCCGGAAGGAAAAAGATACGTTACTAACTCCGCCACTTACATGCGCTCCCGGTAGATTCTCGCGCACCCACTTCGTAGCCAGAAAAAAGTCTAACGCATTGCGGCGATGTTCTTCCATTCCCGTAGCAACGGGAAAAATATTCAAGTCCAGAATGATATCCTGGGGCGGAAAGTTGACTTTGTTAACCAACACATCATAGGAGCGTTGGGCGATCTCAATCCGACGGTCGTAGTTGTCGGCCTGCCCTTCCTCATCGAAGGCCATGACGATGACGGCGGCCCCATACTTGCGGATGAGCTTACCTTGCCGAATAAACTCTTCTTCCCCCTCTTTGAGACTGATGGAGTTTACGACTGATTTTCCTTGAACAACTTTTAGTCCCGCTTCAATAATGTGCCACTTGGAAGAATCAATCATGAAGGGAACCCGGGCAATGTCGGGTTCGGATGAGATCAGGTTGACGAATTTTACCATACAGGCTTCGCCGTCCAGCATTCCGTCATCCATATTGACGTCAATGATCTGGGCTCCGTTTTCCACTTGATCGCGGGCTACCTCAATAGCTTCCTCGAACTTCTCCTCGGCAATCAGTCGGGCAAATTTGCGCGAACCCGTCACGTTGGTACGCTCACCAATATTAACAAAGCCAGTATGTTCATTAACCACCAACGGTTCTAATCCACTCAAGCGTAAGGGTGGTACGGTGGTGTCGGATAAGATTTGGGCAACCAGTGTATCTTCTAGCGAAGTAGTTGACATAGAATAGTAGTAGAAGTTATACAGTGACCGGATTGTTGGAAGAAAATATAGTGCGAGGCGAGTACTTAGCGGCCATCTGGGCGATGGCCTGAATATGTTCAGGGGTTGTTCCACAGCAGCCCCCTACAATATTCAAATAGCCTTTTCTGGTGAATTCTTCTATTTCGTCCGCCATTTCCTCCGGGGTTTGGTCGTACTCGCCAAACTCGTTGGGCAAACCTGCGTTAGGGTGAGCCGTCACCAGACAGTGGGCATGACGGGAGAGTTCGCGTAGGTAGGGCTGTAAATCTTTAGCACCCAAAGCACAGTTCAGCCCTACACTAAGTAGGTTGCCATGCATGACGGAGTTCCAGAAAGCTTCGGTAGTCTGACCCGAGAGGGTGCGCCCACTGGCATCAGTGATTGTCCCTGAAACCATTATGGGCAATACAACCTGCTTGTCTTCAAAGTAAGTATGAATGGCAAATAAAGCCGCTTTAGCGTTGAGTGTATCAAACACAGTTTCTACCAGTAGCATATCAGCTCCCCCTTCTACCAGTCCAGTGATTTGTTCGTAGTAGGCGTCTACCAGTTGGTCAAAAGTAACCGCCCGGTAACCCGGATCATTTACATCGGGTGACAAAGAAGCAGTTCGGTTGGTAGGCCCTAGCGAACCTGCCACAAAGCGGGGTTTATCTGGCTCGAGGGCAGTAAACTCATCAGCTACTTCCCGCGCAATTTTCGCTGACTGATAGTTGATATCGTATACCCAGCTTTCCAGTCTATAGTCAGCCTGGGCGATAGAAGTTCCGCTGAAGGTATTAGTTTCGGCAATGTCAGCCCCAGCGGCAAAGTACGCCCGGTGAATATCACGAATAATATTAGGTTGGGTTACCGAAAGCAAATCATTATTTCCCTTAAGCGGGTAGGAGTGGTCTTTGAGGGCTTCGTTCCGAAAATCGTCCTCTTCCAGTTTGTGACGTTGAATCATGGTTCCCATCGCCCCATCTAGTATTAAAATGCGCTCCTGAGCTAAGGCAAGTAACTGTTCTTCCCGCGAATTCATAGAAATTGATACTGGTTTAAATTGCAAAGTTAATGCAAAGTCGCTAAATTATTGTATTGATTGTTGCTACTTATCCTAGACAAAAGCTGTTTTCACTAGCGAATAAGTAAAATGTGGAAGGTTGATAGATTATGTGTAGCTAGTATAACCTAAATCGGCGAAGTTTCATTCATTCTTACATTTTTTATTGTCAGTTAAGAAAATCAATCTAGGGTAATTTGCGTTTTAGAATAAGTCATGGGGGAGATGAAAGCGATACAGTTACCGTTTCGGCTATTTTACTGGACGAAGGGCTTTGCTAAACTCACTCGGGTGCACAACCTGCTATTTCTAGCACTGACCCAGTACTTCGTAGCCTACTTCCTGGTAGACGTTCACCACGGTGAGTGGGCGTACCTGACCGACGTGCGCCTGTTCCTTCTCATTTTTTCTACAGTATGCATTGCTGCGGCAGGCTACATGATTAACGATTATTACGATGTGAAAATCGATCTGATTAACAAACCCCATCGGGTAGTAGTGGGCACAACCCTGAAGCGACGCTATGTGATGGCGGGTCATGTGGTACTTTCACTATTCGGTATTTTTATCGGTTTTTTACTCTCGTGGGAGGTTGGAGCCATTCATTGCCTAAGCGTATTTCTACTTTGGCTACACTCTAACCGTCTTAAGCGGATACCTTTTGTGGGTAATTTCATGGTTGCTGCCCTATCTGGACTAGCGGTAGCCATGGTCGGTATTTATTACTATGAGCATAAGTTTCTGGTATTTACCTACGCTGTATTTGCCTTTGCGATCTCACTAGTACGGGAAATTGTGAAAGATATGGAGGATATACCAGGCGATCAGACCTATGGCTGTCGTACCTTGCCCGTGGCTTGGGGAATTCATCGTACCAAGATATTACTTTACATATTATCGGCTATTTTTATTTTTCTATTATTTTTTCTTTCGGAAAGACTGGGTAACCAAACACTCATGAATTACTTTTTATTGCTGGTTATTCCCATTACTTTTTTTATTACCCGTCTAGTTCGCGCCGATACCCGCCGGGAGTTTACGTGGCTCAACAATTTCTGTAAGCTACTGATGCTGAGTGGTATTATCAGTATGGTGTTTTTTAGCACTTAGTGTTATCGTGTCAACCTCATCTAATTTTGAACATCGATTTGTATGGGTTAGGCAAGGGTGATGTTATGGTTCTTTTCATATTCTCAGCAGCCGGTAAACGCCCTTTAGTTAAGGATTTATAATAGAAGATGAAGGAATAAGATTAGCAGCCAATAAATATTTGAATAAGACTACTGCTATTGTGATATGGATATGTGGGTCACCATGGCAGCGGGGAAGACCAGAGTAAGCTATCTAGCGAATAAACAGTGGCCGCTGCACACGGCAGCCTTACCTGTCATATCTGGTAAAGGTGAACTAGCGCAGTATTACCAACGAAAAGTGGCGGAGGGAAAAAGCAAAATGGCTGTACTGAATGCGACCGCCGTGGCACGGTTCGTAACAAGCTGATTTATCGGATATTTGCCTGTATTAGAAACAACCGAGACCGGGTGCCCCTTTAGACTTTTAAAACAAAGTATCACTTTAAAAAGTACAAAACAAAGAGGGCCGAAAGTATTGGGGTGAACGATACCTCGCTGCTCTTCGGTCTGTCTGCTAAAACTTGTAGAGCCGCAAATCAAGCATACCACCCAATAGTGGTGCCCTACCTTCTAATCGGAGTTTGATGCCCAAACGCTAGCAAGCCTGGATCAATGGATAGTTGTAGTGACCAGTATACTCCGCACAAGTCACTACCTCCTGCTCATTAGCCCATTTTTGCTAATGGCTAATTAGTTTTTTCTCTACCCAAACCTAAGGCCCATAGGGCTGTGGACTATAAACTGATCAAAGTCATCAGCCCGAAAAATAGATTGAGGCACAAACTTGAGAGAAAATTCAGTCGCATAGTATGGCGGAAATCGGCTCGGGAATGATCTTTCCGGGTTCGGAGGTACCAATAAGAAAAATACCCTAACACGGGCAGTAAGGAAATTAAGTACAATCCGGCTTGCAGTTCACCAAAATAGGTTTGATAGTACCGCCAGAAACCGAGGGTAGCTAATCCGAAAAAAATAGCTGTGAAGTGGAATGTTCCTAAAATACCCAGCCGATAACTCAGCGTAAAATCACCTCTTTTTGCGTCTTCATCGTGCTGGTAAATCTGAGTCATGGGATACGATCCCCACAGCATAAGCGACGAAAGAGTAGCTCCTAACCACATTTCAGACGGCTGAGCGAAGAGCAGCGAGGTATTGTTCACCCCAATGTATACCATCAGAAAAGTAAAAAAACCCTGAAAGAATCCAGCGATCAGCCAACTACTAATAGCATACTTCTTCAAACGAATTGACGGATGGCTGTAGGCTTTAGAAACCATTCCGTAGATAAACAGCATGATGGCAAACTCTACACTCACTATCAATCCTAGAATAACTGCGATTACGTCCAGCAGCAGTGCAACTCGGTATAATTCAAGTTGCACGGGCGGTGGATGCTCTAATCCGCCGATACTGCCTTCATCTTTATCAAAAAAACTGTTGTAACCATTGCTAGCCGGGTATAATAAGAAGTGGATAATGAAGAAAATCAGTAGTGCGTTTATTACTGAAAAATCTTCAGCCACGCTGAGAGCAAAGAGATAAATAGGAAGGAGAAAAAAGGAAAAGGGAATCCGTAAGTGAAGCCAGGTAGATCGCGAAATCATTTTATGACGTTCGTTAGGCGTAGTTTTCTTATTTGAATTGGAAATTTATCTCCTCGAAACCATTTAGCAGTGTTGGTAAATTCACCACATTAATGTCTAATATTTTGCAGATTGCGGGTAACTTTTTAAAAAACTTATTATCGTTACTTACTGCTGTTTCTTCTGTTACAAGCGTGAATTCGCTTTTATCAGTCAGACAGTAAAGTAATAAATTAGAATCAGCAGAATTCAGGAAGGCGTTTTTTCGATTCTCAAATTCTGTCGGAGTAAGCAGATTTTTGGCTGATCCGTTTATAAACTGGTTATCAAGTTGATTGTAGTATTTCTTAGTTGGAAGTAAAGTTGTTGTCTTAGTTTGATTTTTCTTAATAGTTAAGTAATCAAGCTCCTTCACAACTATACCTTGAGAGATAAATCGACATTCTTCAAAGACCTTATCTAGAACAATAATCTGTTTTGACTCTATTTTATTTTTGAAAAGATTGTATAGAACGTTCTTTTTGTCAAAGGGCAGGTAATATCGCACTAGCGATATTAACGAGCTAGTGTCTATTACAGCAATCATTGAATATATTCAGCTACTTTTTCTGGTTTAATATTCAACCTTTTAGCCACTTCATATTCATTGATTACTCCTCCGTAGAATGCGTTTTGAATAGTAGAAATCAAAAGGGGTGATTTTATCGGTCTAGGGGGAGAACCTCTTTGTTTTTCTCCTTTAGCTTTCTCAAGTTCTCTGATTCTTTCATCTTCTTCTAATCTCTTTTGGTATCTATCTTCTTCATCTCTTTTTATCTTTGTATAATTCTCTGCTGATATTTTATTCAAAAACAAAAGACGAGTATACAGAGCTAGTTTGCTCAAATGGGTTTGCTTAGAAATACTCTCAATCAAATCATAGTGATAATCGTTATCAGGTGAAGAGGGAGAAAGATTCTCAAGTTCATCCCTATACGATCCAATTAAAAAATAGTAAGCAAAGTCGTTACACCACCTCTCTACTCGACTAATATTGCGCGGGGCTAAGCCCTGGTAGTCTAAAGACTCAATCTCTTCCTCATTCAATAAGAAGTGACCTAGTTCGTGAGCTAGAGTGAATATCTCCCGCCTAAATGATCTTTGCTGTCGCTTCAAAACGATTACATTGGGGGTCAAGAAAAATCCATCAATATTTGCTTTTTCTTTCTTATTCCATGTCTCGACAAACTCAAAAACTAGTATATTATGATCTGCTAGTTTAGCTATTAATGCTTTTAAGAAACCTCTCAGATTAGAATCAAAATTGGGGTATAATATACCTCTTACTTCATTTGCTACGAGCAAAGGGGACTGTGATATGTTATAAACAGGCAGTTTTCGTCCAATATTTAGTTCGGCTAACTTAGCAATTGCCGAAAGCGCTATTTTGAAGTCCTCGAATTGGTTTACAATTTTCTTTGCCCCAATATTCAAATCTGAATTGAACTCTTCCTTACGAAAAAAGATGCTGGATTCTTTTGATTTTCTGGGTGCTTTAGGATCGAGATAGAAATGAAGCCCTTTGTTAAAGATTTTATCTATTTTTTTCAAAAGACTTACCTTCACCTGAGAAGTCATTACGTCTTCCTTTGTGATTGGTGTCTTGGCCTTTGACTCTTTATTCAAGATGGCAAGGAGATCTCCTATGGACATTTTAAACAAATCCATTAGGTAAGTGAGTCGCGATATGTTCTGTTCTACCTTCAAGAGTTTTATCTAACAACAAAGAGTAAAGATACTAGATTCGCTATAATAGCCTATTTGCTTTTAACAGACCGAGAAATGGCATATGCTCTATCTATGACTTTTCTTCGCCTCATTCCAGTATACTTCCATTTCTTCCAGGCTCATGTCTTTCACATTTTTATCCTGTTCGTAAGCCCGTTGCTCAATATGTTGGAAGCGTTGCATAAACTTTTGGTTAGTACGCTCAAGGGCTTCCTCAGGATTAATTCCAGCAAAGCGGGCGTAGTTAATCAAAGCAAATAATAAATCCCCGAATTCATTCTGAGCTTCTACTAGGTCACCCGAAGCTTCTGCCTCCCGAAACTCCTGCATTTCTTCTTCCACTTTGTTCCAAACCTCCGGCTTCTCACTCCAGTCAAACCCTACACCCCGGGCTTTTTCCTGCATACGGAATGCCTTTAGTAAGGCTGGTAACGAGGAAGGCACCCCACTCAAGGCCGACCTACGAACGTTACCTGCCTCCTTCAGTTTGATTTGTTCCCAGTTTTGCTCTACTGTACTCGCATTGTTGGCTTCAGTATCACCGTAGACGTGGGGGTGTCGTCGAATTAGCTTTTCGCAAATACCATTCAATACATCGCCAATATCGAACGCCTGCTGCTCGCTGGCAATCTTGGCGTAGAAGACCAGATGCAAGGCCAAGTCACCCAGTTCGTTACGTACCTCGCTCAGGTCGCCACTTAAGATAGCATCCGAAAGCTCGTAGGTTTCCTCGATAGTTAGATGGCGAATACTTTCAATGGTCTGCTCCCGATCCCAAGGACACTTCACCCGCAATTCCTCCATAATTGTTAATAGGCGATCAAACGCTTCTAGGGCAATCTTGCGACGTTCGTTTATTGGTTCATTCATATTTCTCTGTTAAAACTTCTTTAGCGAAGGGCTGGAGGCGCGGGGCAGGGCGAGGATTATGATTAGTAAGAATGACCAGCGAGCCTACTATTCAGTGATCTAACAATATGCTGAACGCCCCGATCCAAGCTTCCCACTCCTTGCCAAAAACGAAAGTAATAGAATTCTCTCAGAAACTTTGCCCCCTTTGTACCCGTTTTACTCTAGTAATGTTATCTTTGTACAAAATGCTAGAGTTATGACCACGATATTGTTAGCTATAGGATTTATTGCCCTTTTCTTTGTAATGATGAGTGTTCGACTAATTTTCCTTAAAAACGGTGAATTTAAGGGGACTTGTGCTTCTCAAAGTCCATTCCTGAACAAAGAGGGAGCCACCTGTGGCTACTGTGGTAAAGAGGTGGGAAAGGGCGAAGCCTGTGGTAACCCCGATTCGGAAGTAAATAAAGTGTTGGCTAAGTTCGACTAATTTCCCTTACTTCGCGCTCTCTTATTGTTTCTTTAGTACTGTCTCAAACCACACTTTATCTTTGGCACTTATTACATCGATCTCCGGTATCCGGGGAACTATCGGCGGAGCCGTAGGCGAAGGACTTACTCCGATTGATACGGTAAAGTTCGCGTCAGCATTTGGCTCTTATTTGAAGCAGCAGCACGAAAAGGTAACAGTTGTTATCGGGCGTGACGCCCGCATCTCAGGCGAAATGATCGCTAAGTTAGTGGGTGCTGCCCTACAAGGCTTAGGCATCGATGTATTAGATATTGACCTTGCTAGTACTCCCACCGTTGAAATGGCCGTTGTTGATGAAAAAGTGCAAGGCGGGATCATCATCACCGCTAGCCACAATCCCAGTCAGTGGAATGCCCTTAAATTATTGAACGAAACCGGAGAGTTTATCTCGGCCGAAGCCGGAAAAGCTGTACTTGACTTGGCAGAATCTGCTGACTTTGAGTTTGCTACGGTTAATAAGCTAGGTTCTTATCAATCAATTGAAGGAGCTACCGAGAAACATATTGAAGCAATATTAGCTTTACCTGAAGTAGATGCGGAAGCTATCCAGGAGCGAGATTTTAAGGTAGCCATTGATTGTATCAACTCCGTAGGAAGTATAGCGGTGCCGATGCTATTGGAAAAGTTGGGAGTAACCCAAATAGAGAAGTTCTATTGTGAGCCTAATGGTTCATTCGCCCACAACCCCGAACCTGTTCCCGAAAACCTCAACCACATTTGTGGCAAGATGGAGCAAGGCTCATTTGACTTAGGCATCGTGGTTGATCCCGACGTAGATCGACTCGTCCTGATTCAGGAAAATGGCGACCCGTTCGGGGAAGAATATACATTAGTGGCGGTAGCCGACTATATTCTAGGACTCAACGGTGGTGGAAATACCGTCTCTAATCTTTCCTCTTCGTTGGCATTACACGATGTGACTGAGAAGCACGGTGGCAACTATACTGCTGCCGCGGTAGGTGAAGTAAATGTAGTGAAGGCGATGAAGGAAACTGATGCCATTATCGGAGGCGAAGGCAACGGAGGGGTTATTTTCCCTAAGCTGCACTACGGTCGCGATGCTCTAGTGGGGATCGCTCTGTTCTTGTCGCATCTGGCGAAGTTCGGTAAGCCTATTTCCCAGCTAAAAGTGCGTTATCCGCAGTACCATATTTCCAAGAACAAAATGGAGCTTACGCCCGATATTGATATGGAGAGCGTACTGTCTGTTTTAGCCGAACAGTACTCTAAACAACCCGTAGATACTACTGACGGCGTAAAAATCAGCTTTGACCGGGAGTGGGTGCATCTGCGCAAGTCTAATACCGAGCCGATTATTCGCATTATTGCTGAATCTAATTCTCGCGCTACCGCAGAACATCTGGCGAACAAGCTTATCACCGACATTCGGGAGATTCTCAATACGAATCATGGATAAATAGTCATTACTGCTAAAGCTATGACTCAGAAGCAAACTTTAGTGATAGCCTGAGAATCTTGTATAGAAAAGTTATTCAACGTCAGGAAATTCCATCTTATTCATTTCTATCCACTGATCGGCCAATACCAAACAAGGTTTGGTCTTTTGCTTATTCTTGACGCAATGATTTTGCTGGGTTGGCCAAAGCAGTCTTAAGTGTATGTATACTTACTGTAGCCAACGCAATGGCTAGCATCAACAGTAAGGGCAGCAAAAACAGCCAGACACTAATTTCAATATGAAAAGCGTAATTCGATAGCCAGCGCTGAATGGCAAAGTAAGCAATAGGCAACGCGATAAGACTGGCAATAAAGATCAACTTCACAAAGTCCTGGGAAAGCAATGCCAAGATACGAGCTACCGAAGCACCTAACACTTTACGAATGCCAATTTCTTTAGTCCGTTGCTTGAGGGTGAAAGCTGACAAGCCGAATAAGCCTAAACAGGCTACAATGATGGCTAGGGTAGTAAACACACTAAAAATACTGCCGAATCGCTGATCGGCTTCGTACTGCCGATTAAAGTAATCATCCAGAAAAAAATACTCTAAAGCATTACCCGGAAAGGCTTGTTGGTATTGTTGCTCAATATATGCCATGGTCTCACTTAACTGATCTGTCTGGAGGTTAATCGTCAAATACTTCCACCGATTCCAGCCCGGATAGTAAAACAAGATAGGATCGTAGTCCTGTTGCAGTGATCGCTGGTGATAATTCTTTACTACCCCAATCACCTCCCCCTCTTTAGGAATTTGAGTTAATGTAAATATCAGACGTTCGTGAAGAACATCTTCATTACTCGAGTAGCCTAGATTTTTTACGAGAGCTTCATTAATTAGAATCTTAGCATATTTGGCCTCAAAAGAAGGTATCTTTTCTTCCTCCCGCAGGTTTCTACCCGCTACCACTGTCATCTCAAATGTGTTGATAAAGTCCTGGTCAATCTCTAAATAAAAGCAGCCCACATCCATGCTTCTTTCCTCACCTTTTTTCCGGATAAGATTACGAGCAAAGATCGTTTCTCCCGGAATCTCAGTAGAAGTAGCTATTTGACGAATAGCCGAATGGCGAGCTAGCTCAGTCTTGAAGGAAGTGATCTGTTGAGTGATGGTAGAATCGTATATAGCCGGAGATTTCACAACCAGAAGCTGATCCTTTGCGTAACCTAGGTCTTGGTTTCGCATAAACGATAATTGTTTATACACCGTAATGGTGCCGATGATCAGAATAATCGTCAGGATAAATTGGAAG
The DNA here is from genome assembly GCA_039198955.1 of Bacteroidota bacterium. Taxonomy (GTDB): domain Bacteria; phylum Bacteroidota; class Bacteroidia; order Cytophagales; family Cyclobacteriaceae; genus Tunicatimonas. The sequence continues at coordinate 25,818 of JBCCTI010000033.1, forward strand.
GATACCAGCACTTTCCGCAGAGAAATACCAGTAAAAGAATGGTGAAAATTTCCTTTCAGCACTTTAGCAGGTCGGAAAGAGGATAACATCCAAGCCGGATAAAACCCAACCAGCAAGGCACCTACGATAATAACCGCAATCATCAGCCCCCAAAACCAAAGCTCCTGCCATACGGGTAACGCCCATAAACTTTCACCTATTTCTTTACCAGTAATCTGCTGAAAGAAGGGCCAAGCTAACCAAACGATACCCACCGATAGTAGTAATGCTAATACGTTAATAAGCATCGACTCCAGCAGAAATTGACCAACCAACTGCGGGCGAGCCGCTCCCACAACTTTACGCAACCCTACCTCCCGTGCCCGATCTAGCGATTTGACTGTTGATAAATTTATGTAGTTAATCCAGGCTAAAAACAGAATAAAAGCAGCTAGGATAGTGAGAAAGGTCATCAGCTCCTGACTGCTATTCGCCTCAACTTCATTATTGTAGTGAGAGGTTAGGTGTATATCGCCTACTGGTTGTAAATGCATGCCCGCCTGAAATTTGTGCTCCGCCATAATATCAGTCATGTATTGGTCAACAAAAGCAGGAAGTTGGGCTTCAATCTGCTGGGGATCGGTATTTGGGGCTAGCAATACGTAGGTGTAAAACTCAGGCCAAATCCAGGTGTCATAGCCCCACTTTTCACCCAAGGTGAGAAAGGAGATCAATATATCAAATTTGATATGAGAATTCTCTGGAATATCCTTAAACACCCCTCCCACGGTCAGTGGAAATTCGCCATTTAAATCTAATGCTTTACCCAGTGGGTCGGCTGAACCAAAATATTTTTTTGCAGTAGATTCAGAGATGGCAACGGTTTGTGGTTTAGCAAGGGCGGTTTCGGCACTCCCAGCTACAAAAGGGAAAGAAAATATTGATAGAAACGCGGGGTCAGCAATGTACATTTGGTCTTCATTAAACGTAGTAGCTTGCCCCGTTTCATCTACGTAGGTCATAGAAGAAGCATTCATAAAGATCGTTTGAGGCACTGCCCGGGCGAAGGTCTCAACTTGAGGAAAGTCCTCCTTCAGGGTAGGGCCTACCGCCGGATGATTGACTGCGCTAGTAGTTTTAGATGTAGCTTCCTCGCCGGGTTTCGTCATTGATAAAGTCACCCGGTAAACTCGATCAATCTTCTCATGAAACTGATCATAAGTAGACTCAAAGTGAATATACTGGGTAATCAAAAAGGAGGCAGCTAGACCTATTGCCAGACCAAACACATTGATAGCCGAAAACACTTTACTTTTCGTAAGGTTTCGGAAGGCGATTTTGAAATAATTTTGAAACATATCTGGGGCGATTAGAAGATTAGTAGTGTTGGGCTTCTCAAACGAAGTGGGTTTACAAAACAGTAGTACCTCTTTAACAAATAGCCACTTGGCTTTCCGAGCACCGTACTGCTTTACGCGGATGTAGAACGCCTCGTACAGATCGCCTTGCACTTCATCCAACAGTTTAGGAGCACAGTACCACTCCAAAAAGCGGGCTGCCCATTGGGGTGGAGTTACGTCCGGCTTACGAGGCTTTTCATTTAACATAGCTATTCCTGCCTTAAATGATCTATTGGGTTCCCCGAACCAGTTTTGAGAGTCTGAAAACTGACCGTACTAAGCGAGATGACTAGTAGAATCGCAGCCGGAACCACAAATATTAACCAGCCAATATGCACTTGGAAAGCAAAGTTGCTCAACCAGCGCTGTACTCCCAAATACACCAGTGGTAACGCAATAAGATTAGCCAGGAGAATGAGCCGAACAAAATCTTTGGAGAACAACACTGCCATACTGGAAATGGTAGCCCCTAGTACTTTCCTGACCGCAATCTCTTTCACCCGCTGGGAGATCATAAAAGTAGAAAGACCGAATAAGCCTAAGCAAGCTACTATTAACGCAAGAGCTGAGAATAGGCCAAACACCCGACCAAATTGCTGATCAGCCGCATATTGGTGATCGAAATAGTCGTCTAGAAAAAAATACTCAAAAGCGTTGCCTGGAAATACCTCGGCATACTGCTCTTCAATAAATGCAATGGTTTCAGTTAGTTGGTTTGTGTTTAAATTGACGGTAACATATTGCCCTGAAAGGTGAGGTGTTGGATTTTTAACCGGAAAATAAAGAATAGGATCATATTCTTCCTTCAGAAATCGTTGATGATAGTTCGATACAATCCCGACAATTTCACCTACCCAATCGTCGCGAGCCCCTAGTCCAAAATTAATTAATTGGTTAGTAGCTGCTTCTGCATTTCGATACCCTAACGATGTAACAGCTTTCTCATTTAACATTACTGGGACAGGTTGGGTAGTTAGATCATCAAAAGCTGATAAATCTTCGTTTTCTTTAAAGTTTCGCCCAGCTATGATTGTAAGACCATAGGTACTCATAAAGTCAGAACCGATATGAAAATGAAATACTCCAGTATTCGCTTCAGTTCCTTCGCCCTTGTTTCTAATAAAATTCACCTGTGAAATCAACTTACCAGGTATCTCATTAGACGGAGCTACATGGTAAATATTAGGGTTTCTCGTTGATTCAATTTTGAAGGTTTTTAGCCTTTGATGAAATAGAGAATCAACAACAAGAGGAGTTTTTATCACTAAAAGCTGGTCTTTTTCGTAGCCTAATTCTTGATTTTGCATGAAGGATACCTGACGGAGTACCATGATGGTTCCAGCAATGAGCGCTACCGAAATCACAAACTGGAAAGATACCAGCGTTTTGCGCAATACAATACCTGAGCTTGATCGGAAAAACTTTCCCTTCAGTGCTGTAGTAACCCGGAAAGAAGAAAGGATCAAAGCAGGATATAAACCAGCACAGCATGATCCGAACAAAAATACCCCAGCCAATGTCAACCAAAACTGAGGCTTGCTCATAAGATCAACGATAGAGATTTCAATATTTTTTCCGGCAAGTTGATAGAAGTGAGGCGCAGAGACTATTATAATGATGAATGACAATACAATAGCTATGAAGTTCACAATGGCTGACTCAAACAAAAACTGGGTGATTAGCTGTCGTCGAGAGGCACCAGCTACCTTACGTAAACCTATTTCCTGAGCCCGCTCAATAGACTTGGAGGTTGAGAGGTTAATGTAATTAATCCAAGCAATAACTAGAATTAGTACAGCAATTAGCGTAAGGAAATAAACTGTCTGTTCATTACCATGTGCTTCACGTTCTTTGGTTAGTTTGGGGGATCTTAAGTGAATATCGGTGATAGGTTGTAAATGGAGTCGCTCTATATTATTCATTTCTCTCATACGATCACCTAGATACTTCTGCATAAAATCAGGGAATTTAGCGGCTAGCTGCTCTGGATCGGCCAGAGAATCTAATTTGATGTAGGTATAAAACTCAGGCCATGCTTGCATACCTTCCCGATGTCTCATCCAAGTTGCTATCAAGACATTGAACTTGATATGAGAGTTTTCTGGTACATCTTTAAATACTCCGCTCACGGTGAAAGGAAATCGCCCAAAGATTAGGAGTCTCTTTCCTAATGGATTTTCTGATCCAAAGAACTTATTTGATATGGTTTCCGAAATAACGATTGAGCTTGCTTCTGATAAAGCGTTTTCAGGATCACCGTAGAGGAAGGGAAAGTTAAACATGGAAAAAAACGACGAATCTACATCGTACAGACGATCTTCATTAAACATCTTTACATTCCCTTGCCCATCATCGTATGAAATAGCTACATTCTCTCCGAAGATGATCGATTGATGTACCATTCTTATATAAGCTTCTACTTCGGGAAAATCCTCCTTCAAAGCTGGCCCTACCAGTGGATGATTGGCTGCGCTGTGAGTTCGATTACCTTCTAATGATACTCGATAAATCCGGTCTGAGCCTTCATGAAATTGGTCGTAGCTTAATTCAAAAAGCACATACTGCATGATGAGAAAGCAAGCTGCTAGGCCTAGTGCTAGACCGAATACATTGATGGCGGAAAACACCTTACTTTTGAGTAGGTTTCGGAAGGCAATTTTGAGATAATTTTGAAACATGTCAGGGTTGGTTACATAATGCAAAGAAGTATTTTTCTTGAACGAAGAAGGTCTACAAAACAGCAGCACCTCTTTAACAAATAGCCATTTTGCCTTCTGGAGACCATATCTTTTTACTCGGAAATAAAAAGCCTCATGAAGATCGCCCTGAACTTCATCCAGTAGCTCAGCAGCGCAGTACCACTCCAAAAATCGGTTTGCCCACTTAGGAGGAGCCACCGATGACTTATTGTCCCGTTTCTCAGCCATTGGGTTAATTGAATTTTGGAATTAAAGACCACAGCTTCAGGCGATTCTCTCGGAGTTGAGAAATAACCTGATAGCCGTAGGGGGTAGCCTCAAAGAGTCGTTTGCGTCGTCCACCCCGTTCCGCTGTAGCCTCTCCCATCTGCGAGCGAAGCATCCCCTTTTTTTCTAGTCGTTTGAGCACGGTATGGATAGCGGGGATAGAAATAGTGTTGCCCGTTTTCTCTTCGTAGGCTTGGGCTATCGAAACCCCGTAGGCTTCGTCCATAATCATCACCAGGAGTAATACGCTTTCTTCTAGTTGTCCGAGATTCGGCATCATATCATATATTATTAATATTTGTATAATAAATATATGATATTTAATCAAACTTTCTATTGTTGACTGAACAGTTATTTGATAGATGAACTAGGCTCAACTTTAGCCATTTGGAAATGATTCTTACTATGGACTATAGCTCTATACAGGAACAGAGGGGACTTGCGTTTACAGACCAAGACCCTATCAGGTTAATTTTCAACTTCAACGTGGAGCAGGGAGATTGAACATTAATCCGACTTATGTAGGTGGTAGACAATACGCTAGGCAAAATATTACAAATCGCTGTAATTCAGAATATTACAAGTTTATCTGAAGTAGATATCTTTAAACATTCGAGAGTAAACAGGCTAAAGTAGAGCTAAAAGTTTCATAAAGTTGCTAAGCTCATGTTAATTTAAAACATTTACCTAAATCTTAATTGACTTATATTCTCAGAGTGAAATTACTTGTGCCTTCCCGTCGTCAGTTTATTCAAGAGCTTAGTTTTGTCTCACTGGGCACTATGCTTTCACCGAGTATTGGACTAACGCAGAGCAAGGCGAAAAAAATTTATACAGTTACCGGAGCTATTGATGCCAGTGAATTGGGCGTTTGCCTGAGTCATGAGCACATCATGTCTAACTTTGGAGCAGAGCGAAGCTACCAGCCCAATTATAATACTAAGGCACTGAAAGCCCAGGTAGTACCCTATCTAAAACGCATTAAATCGTTGGGAGTGGACAGTATTCTGGATTGCACCACCGCCTACTTTGGGCGGGATGTATCGCTACTCCAGGAGCTTTCCGAAGAAAGTGAAATCTATCTGATTACCAACACTGGTTACTACGGAGCGGCGAACGATCGCTATGTGCCCCAACACGCTTACCGGGAAACGGCTGAACAATTAGCTGAACGATGGATAAAAGAATGTGAGCAGGGTATTGACCAGACGGGTATTCATCCCGGTTTTATCAAGATTGCGGCCGATAGCGGTGAGATTTCCGATATTGACAAAAAGCTGATGCAAGCTGCCATAAAGACCACTCAGGCTACTGACCTCACTATTGCTTGCCATACTGGCGATAATCCGGCAGTGCCAAAACTAGCTCTGGAACTGATGAGCGATGTGAACGTAGAACCCTCAGCCTGGGTGTGGACGCACGCCCATCAGATGGAAACCTCTGAAGAACTAATAGCGATGGCAAAACAAGGAATGTGGATCTCCCTGGATGGACTGCGAATTGTCGGAGTGGGTGCAAGGATGCATCAGCTGGTACTGAACCACCACCTTCAGCATTTGCTCACCCTGAAAAGGCAAGGTTTATTGTCGAGGGTACTGATTTCCCACGACGGCAACTCTTTCCCTCGGGGTGGAATCATTCGTCCCTACGAGGCTATCTTTACCCGTTTCATTCCTATGCTGAAAGAAAATGGATTTACCGAGAAAGAGGTTAATCAGCTTCTGGTAAATAACCCTCAACAGGCCTTTGCTATCTCTGCGTAGAGATTTGATTAGCAGTGTATTGTAAAATCTACTTCGGTGTTTATCCGAAAAATGAAAATCAGCTAGTGTACCACTAGGAATAAAATCTCGAGCTTGGCAAACATATGTCACAATACATTTTCCATATACACAGATACAAGCAACCTCCAACCTTCTTGTTAAAAAACGTTAAATCGCGACGATTTTCAGGCGAATACGTTATGATTAAAAGATGAATCGAAAAAAGGTATACGTGATTGTAGGGCTGATGAGCGTAGCACTGACCGGATTGGTGAGTTTCCAGGGGTACTGGATCAACGAGACCGTACAAGCTAATCAGCAACGCTTTACTCAAAACGTACACGAAGCACTTAATACGGTGGTAAACCAGCTAGAGCAGCAGGAAGCTTACCAACTGGCTTACCAAACCTTTGGGCAACAGGTATTACAGTTAGATACGAATGGAGCGTATCTAGGGCAACAATCACCAGGACGTCGTACAACGGGGCGCCAGCCAATGAGAAACCGCTCTGTATCTCGATTCTCTTCGCAGTTTCAGGTCATTCAGCAGGGGCAGAGGCAGTCGTTTGTCTATTCGTATAATCAGACCAATGGTCAAGCTGAAGCTGACAGATCAGTGGGGGTTGCCCCAACTGACTCGCCCGCCGTACTTACGGTACGTCCTCCGAGTTTCAGTAACCATCCGGTGCTAGTGTATCAGGAGCAGATGCGAAAGCTAGAGCAGCGAACTAATATGTTTGAAGAGGCTCTTCAGCAACTTATCTCCGGTAGTCGTCCGGTACATAGCCGGGTTTCTAATCAGCAACTTGATACATTATTGCGAATTGCCCTGAGTGACCGAGGTATTCACACACCTTATCAGTACGCGGTAGTAGATGCTAAAGTCGATACGGTGCTTATGGCAAGTACTCCTCAGTTTGCTGAGTTTCTACCAGGGGATGCCCAAGTGGCCCTATTCCCGAATGACTTTGTGCCTTCCCAGGCTTTCCTGAATATTGAGTTTCCTCAACAAAGCTGGTACTTACTGAAGAAAATTTGGCTGACGTTACTCTCATCGCTACTATTTACTGCAATTGTCGTGTACTGCTTCTACTACGCCATTAGCACTATCTTCCGACAGAAGAAGCTATCGGATATGAAGAACGACTTCATCAACAATATGACCCACGAACTGAAGACTCCTATTTCCACTGTTTCACTAGCGGTAGAAGCCCTTCAGGATGAGCATATGGCTCGAAACCCTAACATATTACAACGGTATTTGGGAATTATCAAGGAAGAAAATATGCGGTTAGGGTCACAGGTAGAACGGGTACTGCAAATTGCCTCGCTGGATAAGAAGGATTATACCCTAAAGAAAGAACAAGTAGATGTACATCAGCTTATTCAGAAAGTTGAAAAGAATGCCACTCCATCCATCAAAAAACGAGATGGATCGCTTCGCACTGATTTACAAGCGGACCGACCTACGGTTTATGCCGACCCGCACCACCTATCTAACGTCCTAAATAACCTCATTGATAATGCCAACAAGTACTCTCCTAAAGCCCCGCAGATAACACTACTTACCAAAAGTACCCGTAATGGATTGGTAATTGAAATTCAGGATCGGGGAATGGGAATGAGCCGAGAGGTACAAAGCCGGGTGTTTGACAAATTTTACCGTGCCCCCACTGGTAACCGCCACGATGTGAAAGGCTTTGGGTTAGGCTTATCCTACGTACAGTCTATTGTGGAAGCCCACGGTGGGCAGGTTTCTGTACAGTCTAAACTAGGTGAGGGTAGCGCCTTCACTGTTTATTTACCCTACGAATATGAAGGTACTACTAGCTGAAGATGATCAGAACCTAGGCATGATTTTAAATGACTACCTCACAGCTAAGGGCTACGAAACTATTTTGTGCCGAGATGGGGAAGAAGCATTGGCTACCTTCAAGAAAACAGACAAATTAGCGATCTGTATACTGGACGTGATGATGCCTAAAATGGATGGGTTTGAACTAGCCGAAGAGATTCGTCAATTGGACAGTGAGGTTCCGATGATTTTCCTAACGGCTAAATCTATGAAGGAAGATACCATTGCCGGGCTGAAACTAGGGGCGGATGACTACATTACCAAGCCCTTCAGCATGGAGGAGCTGCTGCTGCGAATACAGGCAATTCTGCGCCGCTCCCAACCTAGTGAACCTAAGCGAAGTCAGTATACATTTGGGAAATTTACCTACGATTATGAGAAGCGACTGTTGCAATATGACAGTCAAGAAGTAAAATTGACGTCTAAGGAGGCTGAGTTATTGAAGGTGTTTGCTCAGCATATTAACCAGACCGTAGACCGCACCAAAGCCCTCAAGCTGGTTTGGGGTGACGATAGCTACTTCAACGCCCGCAGCATGGATGTATACATTGCCAAACTTCGCAAGTACCTGAAGCCCGATGAAAACGTACAAATTTTAACTGTGCATGGTCAAGGTTTCAAGCTGGTTGATCTTTCCTAGACTTTTCAAGGTTACATTAACTATTAGGTAATGCTTAGTGAATATTAAGGATTATCTCTTTTGAAAAGATATAATCCATTTGCCCAATCGCTGACTGCTATGACCCCACTTTTGGAGAAAGGATATACTCCAAAAGCACCTAACCCTTCTGATAAAGGATTAGTATCATAGCTGTAAACCAGAGAAGGGGCTACCGGATCAGTAACATCATAGACTCTAAAACCAGCGTTATAAAAAGAGGCATAGGCAATATTTTCAATGATATATACATTATGTATTACATTTTCCGTGTCATGAATAGTGCCGACAGGAGTAATTGAAGATACATTTGAGATATCAAGAATTACTACATCAATTTCGGCATCCTCAGCCTCCTCTAAACAAACGTACAGATATTGGTCATCTTCTGTCACCCAGCCGCTGTGGACATTCTCATTGTTTGCAAACGTATATCTCCCTAAAGATCTAGGCAAGCTTTTATCTTGAATGTCTACAATTTCAACGTAAGATCCACTCGTGCTGAAAATATACAATCGATCTCCTTTAACAAATATGTCATGGGCTGGAATTATAAAGTTAGGACTTGAGGGAATAGAAGATACAAGCTGGGGCAATTCAGGCTCACGATTAAGATCATAAATGCCAACCTCCAGACCCGTAGATCCCGAAAGGGTTGGGTTCTGAAAAACCCCGGTAACATACAAGTATCCTAAGTCGTCGATGTATATGTTGTGGAAGTCAGGGATAGAGCCAACTTTTTGAGGCTCAGTAGGATCTGTTATATCGAATATGTGTCCCATAAACACTTCATTATCAGTGTTTGACCCGGCAACTATGTATAAATAGTTGTTCCAAACCTTAGCGTCCACTGCAACCTCCTGAATTCTTGTTGCAACGGTAGGTGCTAGCGGATCACTGATATTGATAATTACCACTTCGCCCTCTTCCGTTTCATTTGAAAGACTTGTGACTATAATAAATTCATCAGCTCCATTTTCATAACCCCATAAGTCGTTTACATCACCCGATACGTCGAGTTGAGACAATAGCGTGTACGATATCTCTTCTGAATTTGTAGGTGTGGGACTTTCTTGATTACATGAAATAAAAAAGAGTATTTGTAAAAGTACCAAAACCTTTATGATGCTTTTCATATGATCCGTTCAAAATGTTTATTCAATCAATTCAATTATTCCGCTTCCAATTTTGGGGTTTTGGTGAGTATGACTATGAGAATTATTGTTGCATTGAAGCGCAAAATCTTCGTACAAATAATGAACGACAATGATTTTCCCAAGAATGTCATTTTTCTCACCAGAATTCAAAGACCACAAATTAGTTTCTAAAAAGAACGTACCATCACCAGATTCATCGAAATCTATGTTGCCAAGATCGCCAGCATGTTTTCTCCCCCAAACTTCGCCAAGACTTAGTACATCGCAGTAACCTGCCGCCCCTCCTGGATTCCAATGATGTTTAGGTTTTTCAGGAGTACCATAATGCATATGAAGGGCACTTGAAGTATTGGGCTTGTCGCAGTTTAAATTAAGCTGTAATTCTACTCGATTACTGTAGCCTTTTAAGAAAGCAACTCCTAAGGTGTCTTGATAGTCCACGTTATAGCTTGCAAACATACTTTCAGCATCTTGTGTACTATTTAAACGGATAGGATGAACAACAACCCTTGCTTCGGCGTATGGGATTTCAATCTTTGTTTCTTCCTGACAAGAACTGAATATAATTAGCATTAGAATGCCTATGGTTGACTTTTTTATCATAAATCATGCACTATAATGTTGAGTTTTTACGTCAGCTTAATTTAACTACGAAATTAGTTCTCACTGTCAGCTTCAAAAGCTAACCATAATGCCTGGAGGCGAGCATCGGGTTCGGGGCTCAGGGTGAAAAATACCCGAATGTCGCCTTTCTCTCCCCGCATCTTAAAACTTCCGCGTAACTGGTTTTGAGGCGAGATTTCGGTCACTGATTGAATGATTCCGGCACTGTCCAGCAAGTTCATCGCTTCTGCCCTTCTTTTTTCTTTGGATTGATCGAGGTAGAAATTTTCGGCTACCAATTGCGCTTCGGTTGGCTCGTCCCACTGCTGAATCAAATTCACTACATCTTCTTTTCGCTGGGCTAAAGTTTCGGAAATTGGAAGCTTGCGGGGTTGGAGATCAAGCTCGTTAAAAACCAACTTTAAGATTTCCGTCCAGGGCCAAGGGGCGGTGTAGGTGCGGTTGCCAAAGGCCATAAAGCCAATACCCAACTCGGGGTAGAACTTATAATTACTCCCAAAGCCCGGAAGCGCCCCGCCGTGCGTTACTTCCACCGAACCTTTACAGTCTTCTGAAATCCTGAGGCCGTAACCGTAGCCCACTGTAGCCGGACAGGCTTCGTCATTCCAGTCGGTAGCGTTCGCTAGCAAGCGCACGAATTGGGGAGTATGCATTTCTCGTAAGGTGCTCCGCTTTACCGGGCCATCATCCTCGCTACTGCGGGGAGGCCAAGCCGATAAATGAAAACTGACGTACTTGCGGAAGTCTTCAATGGTAGTGAGTAAGCCGCCCATAGCTCCGTAAATACCGTGGTGCAGCATCGGCTCTAGTTTATATTCCTGATCCTCCCAGCGGTAGCCAATCACCAGCTTCTCGTCGGGCACCCGATCAATCTCCCAGTAGGTATCATTCATGCCCAGCGGTTGGAAAATACTTTCGCGGATATACTCGCCGAAGGGTTGCCCGGATACCCGCTGCACGATCAGGCCCAGCATGGCGTAGCCGGTGTTGCTGTACTCATATTCGTAAGCCGGCACGTTGCTGAATGCCGGGACTTGCTGCAATAAATCTAGCAGCATTTGTTCGGGTTCATCCAGTTGACGATCGCCCCAGGGATTATCCTCGGGAAAGCCCGCGGTCATGGTCAGCAGATTTTCAATATCCATTACCGGAGCATCGGAGGTGAGGTATTGTAGGTTTTTTGCTTCGGAGATGTATTCGGTAACCGGATCATGTAGCGATAGCTTTCCCTCATCCCGCAGCTTTAGAATAGCCATCGCCGTAAAGCTTTTGGTCATAGAAGCGATTCGGAACACGGAGGTGGTAGTAGCGGGAATATTCTCCTCCCGGTTAGCCAGTCCGTAGGCATCGACTACCAGCAGTTCATCATCCACCACAATGCCCCAGGCCACCCCGGAAATATGTCGGTCGTCGGCATGCTGCTGCATCAGCTCCTTCAACCTCGGGGCAATAGACTGCAACTGCTCCCTACGATTATCATCCTGAAAGGTGGGGGGAGTATAAGAATCGCTGACCGCCGCTACCAAACTAACTGGGGTAGTCTCAACGGAGGGAGATTCCGGTGACTGGCAAGCCACCGTAAATAAAATATAACTCAGCAGAAATAGAGATTGAATATTGGCAAGCATGGTTGCGTAGGTAAGAAGACGAACATTGGTATCACTAATTACGACACCAAGCGGAAAATTCCTATTCTTCGGCAGGTTACTTCAGAATCATTTGGGGAGATTTCTGAAGTGGCTGATTTTTCTCCTTTGAGAAAGGAGGATTTAGACCTTTTTAGACATGATGCTTGATCGATGTTAGGCGTTACGCTTTTATCCTTATTTACTGTAAAGCCTCTCCAGTTTATACAGATCATAATAGTTTTTCCCTCGTAGGGATAGTGTAAAAACATTGAGATCGTGGCTATATTCAAGTAATTTCTCCATTCTCAATTTATTTAAAATTACGTAGTTGTCTTGAGTTTGTGGAATACCGTTTATAGCTGATTCTGTTGAAAATATCTTTATAAAATCATCAAACAATTCTGAAGATTTAAATTGACCATAGTCAGACTTTACTTTGTCTATTTGAGATTGCAAACTGCTATCAATTTGGATAGCTGGTAAGTGAACAGTGACCTTTTCAAGGTTTTTAAATTCTTTAAGATCACTATCCAATATGTCTTCCCTAATCAGTGTGAAAAGCTCTGAAAAATCAGATTGACCTTTATTAATACCTTCAAAAAACTCTATAACATCTTGTGATGCATACAACGGCAGTCGCATCTTGTTTATTAAAAATTTATTCTTATTCTCTATCGCTTCTTTCGTCCATAGCAGCCCTGAATTTTTATATGCAAAACTCATCAGAAAGGGTTCAGAAAATTCATGGTAAAACTCTCTTTTTATTTTTAAGAATTCTTTTTCTTTTTCTTTTTCTTTTCTGATTTGCTCATTGGTTAGAAGTCGATTTGTGAGGATAGATCCCGTTATTGTAAATATGGTCGATAAAGCAGCAATCAAGGCAATGATAATCTTTTCAGAAATATTTGAGGATTCGACAAGATATTTTGTCATGAAGACCAACCCTCCCATCATGCATAAGATAACTATAATAACGAATCCTATTGTGTACCAACTATTTCCCATAATCAACGTTTTAAATTTCCTGGTGGAGATTTTTTGTCATGTGGCCTTATTGCGTATAACTAAGATATATAGGCTACAGTGGCATTTACATTCTTAAGGCAATCCGTATTGACGCTATACGTCTCTAAAATAAGAACTATTTCTTAGGTCAGTAAAAACAAGCGAATTGGTAGTTAGAAGTAAACAGCAGTTCGCACGCCCTTAAATCGCTGAAACTATTGATTGGATGCCCAACTCGCCGGAGCGAAATCCAGCAGTTCTCCTGAGAAAGTATAGATGAAATTACCCCATCAATATCATTAGGAATACCTACCCAGCCTAGAGTCATTGTAAGTACACTGTAAATTAAATTATACGTCATACTGTCATCACCCCAAAAGATAGATACAAAACAGTTATGGCAGGAAAATACCGCGTATTTGATATGAAGCAAGACTATGCTTAGGAAAAACTTGGTAGTGCAGGGCACTCCGTACCGCCCTCTTCATGGCGGTAGAACCGCTCGCCGATGGTACACCAAAGTCTATGAGCGGCGTCGCAAACGAGAGTATGTTGACTTTATGCAGTTTGCAGCAGGGCACCGATGCTAAGTAACAACATATCGTTCAAGACGATTTGGCTACGCATACTAGAAGTGCCCTTTATCAGGTCTTATCTGCCGATCAGGTCTTTCTTTTAGCTCAACGTTTAGAGTTCCATTTTACCCCCTTACATACTAGCTGCGGTTCCCTGCCGAGATTTAATATGGCCGAAATAGAATTATTGGCTTTGGGCAGGTAGTGTTTGAACCGGCGCATTGCTACTGTAGAAAAACTGCAAATAGAGGCGCAAGCGTGGGCACAGCAAAGCAATGAACAACAAGTGAAGATTCACTGGTAGTTTACCAAAGAACAAGCCTGAGAAAAACTCAGCTGCTATTACCAAAAAGTTAACCCCCTAAATATTGCATAACTTACTTTACAGTGTACTAATGCCCTACCTATTAGTAGCTTATCAACTTTACTCGCTAGAAAATGTATAGGAACGAGTGGTTTAAAGTAAAAAAGCGGCTTCACGAGCCGCTTCCTTATTTGATAAGTAGAAACTAAAATATTAGAAAGAGTAACGTACTCCTAGTTGAGCAGCCCAGCGAGAGCCTTCTACCGTAGGTGATTGGTTTACATCCCAAGGATCGCCTGGCTCGCTAAATGAATAAACCGGACGGGTAGTACCTTGCTCAAACCCTTCAAATTGAAGCAACTCAAATACATAGCGGTTATCACCGCTGCCGACGAAGTAACGACGCCCCCAATCATTGTTAAGCAGATTGCTAAAGTTAAATACATCTAGCGAAAGCTGTAGGGTATGACGACGACCATTGGCCGTAGTGATGTAAAAATCTTGTAGCAATTTCAAATCAAATACGCTAGAGAACGGTACCCGCGAGCGGTTTTGTTCAGCGTACTGCCCCCGTCGTTCACTCAGGTAATCGTCATTATCTACGTAATTGCTAAACGCAGTGTACATAGCTTGTTGCTCGGCTTCGCTAAAGGGAACCCCAGCGGTAATTGCGTTGCCATCGGCATCGGTACCCACTTGCTGATTTTGCCCAAAGATGATCTCGTTAGCATTGTTCGGAACATAGATCAACGCCCGCTCGTAATCCTGGTTATCTTCGTTAAATAATGCGTCGCCACCGCGGTATACATACGAGAATGGCTCACCTGATTGACCATTGTAGAATAAGGAAACCGTAGTGGCCATGAAACCAGCGTATTCTTTACGGTACGAAAGTGACCCTGTGACCCGGGAGCCTACATCAAATGTCGAACGTCCCACCAACGGATCATTTCGTCCGGTAAGGCTGTATATCTGTCGCCAGTTGGTAGCATTAATAAAGCCTCGTCCGTCAAGCAGTGATTCAGCGCGGGTAAATGAGTAAGCGATACTACCCCCAAAGCCATTAGTAGCTGGTTTTTGTAGCTGTACGGTAGCATTCCAGGTGTACCCCTCGTTAGTATTGTCTACTAATGAAATGAAGGCGTAGGTGGGGTCAATACTTTCTCCAGTAAAGATGGGGCGATTGTCAGGAGTGCCCTCCAGGCGGCCAGAGAAGCTAGGCTCTAAATTGACATTCTGAACGGATATATTATTCAGCGTTTTGGTGTACATAAACTCGGCGGAAGCTAGTAACCCCCATGGTAGTGCCTGATCTACCGCAATATTAGTACGGAACACCTGTGGATATTTAAAATCCTCTACAAATAAATCTACATCTCCCGAGGGGCCCGCCGTAGTGTTGGTTAGGTTATCTCGCCATTCAGCGGGAGTAGCAAAGAAGGGTTGAACTCCTGCGGTTACGGTACTATTCAGACCGTTACGGATGAACATACCGCCGGGCCAGACCCAAGGTACCCGACTGGTAAAGATACCGCCCCCCCCGCGCAACTGGGTGCTTTTGGTGCCAGTTACGTCCCAGTTGAACCCAACCCGAGGGCTCCATAGCACTTGGGTCGCTGGGGTTTGACTGGCTCGAGCTCCCTGCAAGTCGTAGAACTCTTCAATCATCGGAACGGTCTCCTGGTTAAACTGGGTATTGTTTAGTGGAGGATCTTCTAAGAAGACCGGAATATCAGCGCGTAAACCGACCGTCAGTTTGAAGTCGCTGTTAAACTGGATTTCATCCTGAACATAGAATGCCATCTGTAACGCATCAAAGGTTGGCCCTAGATTGCTAGCGTCATCACCCAGTCGAACCTCTGATTGCCCCGGAGCCAACTGTTCGTGGCCAAATAGTACAAAACCTGGGTCGCCTCTTAAGAAACCATCTAGGCTACTGTAGCGATACTGCGGAGTAGAAAAGATAGTAAATAGGTTCTCAATCTGGAAAAACTCATTGTGCGTTCCTAGTGTAAATGTATGCCGGCCATTGTACCAGTTAAAGTTATTGGTCAGCGTATAAACATCCTGGAATACCACGTTGGAAAACGAAAAGGCATCGGTTCCAAACGTAATTTCGGCGGGATCATCTTCAACGATTACGCGGGGAAATGGTGCTCCCAAAATATCCCGATCATCCCGTACCCGAGTGTAGCCGAGAATCAGGTTATTAGAGTAGCTATTGCCAAAGTTACTCTTCAGCTCAATGGCGGTAGAGTTCGTAGTAGTCGGGAAAGCATTTCCGGTATTGAAGAAAAAGATATCGCGACTAGTGGGGCGATTGAGTCGATCAGTATTTCCAAACACATAGCTGTGGCGGGCACTTAATTTATGGTTCTGATTGATATTCCAGTCCAGTTTGGCAATTACTTTATCGCTGTTCCGGGTCTGGATATTATTGAGATAACCACCCGGATCGTAGCCAAACTCGCTACCTAGGTAGTTTACTAACTGGTTTATATCGGCAGCGGTAGCACTACCTTCGTACTCCTGAGGAATGAAGGGAAAAGGCTCTTCTTCGCGTAATAACTCTACATTAGTAAAGAAAAATAGCTTATCCTTGATAATTGGCCCACCCAGTCGGAAGCCGTAGGTATTTACTGAGAAAGGGGCTAGACGAGTACGCTGATCGTCGGGGATATCACCGGGGGTTTTTCCGGCTAGATTCTCATTTCGGAAATAGTAGTAGGCTGATCCCTCAAAGAAATTTTTACCACTGCGGGTTACCGCATTAATTCCGCCTCCAGCAAATCCACCCAGCGTTACATCGTAGGGGGCAACTACTACTTGAATTTGTTCTAGTGCATCTAGACTGATCGGTGAAATACCGGCTTGTCCACCGTTGGTTCCCGAGTTAGCTAGTCCGAATACATCGTTGTTTACTGCACCGTCAATATAAATGGTATTAAAGCGATTGTTTACCCCGGCGATAGAGATACCTCCACCGGGAGTTAGGTTCGCTTGAGGCGTTAAACGGGTGAAGTCATTCAGGTTCCGATTTACGGTTGGCAGATTCATAATCTGCTCCTGGCCTACGTTAGTTTCAGCACCGGTTCGGTTACCATCAATTAACCCTCCAGCAGATATGACCACATCTTGCAATTGCGTCACTGATTCGCTCAAGACAGCATCTACACTAAAGGTCTGTCCCAGATCCAGGAAAATGCCTTCTTGCACTAAATTATCGTAGCCTACAAAAGAAACCGTAAGTGTGTAAGGGCCACCCACTCGCATGTTGGCGATGCGGAAGAACCCATTTCCGTTGGTAGCGTTAATGTATTCCGTGCCGGTAGGTTCGTGTACTACCTGTATGCTGGCACCTGGAATTACCGCGCCGTTTCCGTCGGTCACCTCACCATTCATACTAGCGGTAGTGGTTCCTTGCGCCCAGGTGAACTGGAGGCCAAGCCCCAAAATACATACTAAAAGAAGTAGAATTGTTCTCATCAGAAATTGATTAGGTTTAAACCGCAATATTACGGAAATTATACTCTTTACGGAAAGAATCCTGAATAGGAAAGTCGGGGAAGCTACAATTTTCCAATTGGTGAAAATTAGTATTTTGCAGATAAGCAAAATATTATTCTGATATAACTGTTATTTTTAGAATATTTTGAGAATACATACTGTTTTGTAAACCTTACTACAAATCTTCTACGGAAGGTAATTTTTCCTGATACTGCTCCCAGTTCTCTACTAAGTTTCGTACTACTGCACTACCCACCTGATAAGCTGACTCTAATGAAGGAATGAAGCCGGAGTAGCCGTCGTTTTCGTTTTGCATACTTTCGGCAGCCGTCATGTCATCAGGAGGCATAGTGAAGTTACTAGCGGTTCGTAGCACTAACAATCGGCTAGCGTCTACCTTACCAGTTTTGTCCAGCAATTGTAGTGATTGAGCCGTTCCAGTGTCTTCCATCGCTGAGGTGACAAATTCACCCTGTCCTTGAGTCCAGTAGTTTACCCAACGGTCGGCCCAGGTATCCATTACTTTACCGTGCCAGAAGGTCATGGCTGCTAAGTGGTCTCCTTTTATCACCATTGGCGCTTGTTGAGCTACCGGATAGTTAGCATAGCGAGTTCGTAACTGTTGTAAATCTTCGGTATCTTCTAGTGCAATATCTTTGGTAAGCTGATACGCCCACTCGGTTAAGCCGGGGTTGAGTTGAAAAACCGCTCCGCTTTCGGGGTTAGGCGTCTCTTTTGGGAAGGGCTCGGTTTCACGAAGAGGAAAAATCCCAGTTTCCCAATCATCGGGAATTTCCCGGGCATCAATTTCGTGCATTAGATCCCCGTCTACCAGCCACTCCGCCCAGGCGGCAGAACCCAACGGCATATCTTCGGGATCGGCCCCGGCAATTCCGGCTACTACCCAGTAGGCTTTGGTCAGATCAAAACGCTCATCCATACCTAGCGCCATAATGGAAGCCGCTGAATTAATACTCCCTACTCCGGTAGTAATCGCCAGAACTCCTTGTTCGGCGTTATAGTATAAATTGTAATTACCCTGCGGAAACGCAATAGTATTAGAAAACGGAAAGCGTTCTACCCAGTACTGCAACTCACCGGGTTCATCACCCTGCGCCTCATCCCGCTCAAACATGGTGACCACTACTACTTTAATTGGCATAGCTTCTTCAATGAGATTCTCAGGTGAAGAAGAGTTTTCTGGCTGACAAGAGAGAATAACCAGTGATAAAAGGAAGGTTAGTAGGCGCATATTTCTTTAGTGTTAGCGTGCGAAGCGACCGTCGACGGTGTTAAAGTGTTATCCCCGGATTTATTCCGGGGTCTATTGTCCAGGTGTTGGTGAACTTGAATCTACTAAAATGGATGTTTTCTATTTGATCCAACCAACTGTCTTCTTCCACTGTTCAATTTCCTGTCTCCTTTTGTCAAAATCTGCTGGTGGTGATTGATTTTCGCTGTTTGCTTGCCTTCTCATTACCTCTGTCTGTTCTTCAAGGGTGTTAAGTCCAAGCGATTTTCTTCTTCGATTCACTTTATCTATATCGTCAAAAGGTTTTGGGCTTAATTCCCCGTTTTTGTCCCAATCAAAATGAGTCCCATAAAGTTGTGGCTTGTTTTCAAACGAAGCTATCCGATCAGTTAGGTAAGCCAAATTTTTTGGATTTGCTTTATGCTCATTAACGGCTCTCTCTAAAAGTTTCACACACTTTCGCATAAAATCGGGCTGGCTGATGGAATGTTGTATAATCAACCAGGCTGCTTCGCTGGCTTCTTCACCAACTTTATCGATTGTCGGATAACCGATGGTGTTTATTATTTCATTCAGTATTTCCGCATTTCGGTTGTGCAGTTGCTCCATCTCTGTGTCATACCCGTTTCCAAGTCGCCCGCTATGAATAAGCCTTTCCCGAAGTTCCAGATCTGCATCTTTCAGTCCAATTATTCTTTCGGCAATGCTTTTATAATTCATTCTAATACGCTAAGCATTCATCAATAAAGTCATCCCAGCGGTGCTGCCATACCTGCAAAGCTGCTTCCTTTTCGTCATCGTTGAGTAGGCTGTAAGTGATAGAGTTCATGGCTAATTTCTTTAGAGCACGCAAATCTAGCTCCCACGCCAGAAAGATTGTCCAGTAATCGTAAGTCACGCCTTTGTAGTCGAACACGGCAGGGTCGTCAGAACTGATACTACACTGAATGCCTTGAGCCAGATAACCCACTGCGGGATGCACCCGTAGATCGCGTACGTAGCCCAAAATTTGATTACTCAAAGGGTTAACCTCCATGCAGATGTCTTGCTCCTTCATCGCTCGTTGCACTGCCGGATAGCGATATAGGTTAAAGCCGTGCCCAATCCGAACACTACGTAGTGTAACGGCATCGTACAAATTATCCAGATCCCAATCACTTTCTCCGTCGTGCAAACAGAGGGGTAGATCTACCCCGTATACTTGACGGAGCGAGTCGAACATGAGCCAGGCATCGAGGAAGTGAAGCGTAGAGTTTCCATTATCTTCCTCCGCTACCAAGTCGTAGGCTTTGATAAAATCGGGGTAACGCTGTCGTAGCTGAAACGACTCAATTACATCTTGCTGAATGGTACTTAGTGACCGAAACCGAAGGTTGGTTTTAATCAATTTAAGCGTAAAATCGGGGTCGGTTTGTTGGGCTCGCTCTAAAGCGTCCTGATAGTACCGCACCATGGTGTCGGCAGTGTAGTAACCCATGGGGTGATCTAAATCGTACAATCGCTTCGAGGAGATCCCCGCTCTAAGTTCCACGTGCTGCACGCCGTCGGCAATCAGCGTATCAAATACAGCAGTCAGATAATCGCGAAAGATTGGTTGGTAGTAAAAGAAGCCCCCTAGCTGGGTAAAGTGCCCTTCAAACGCCCCCCAAATATCTACCGAATCCTCACTCATGCGCTGGTCAAACGTTAGCAAATCGTAAAGCGAATCAGCAAAATGAGGGACTTGTTGATTTACTTCTGCTACTGGCTGAAATCCTTCCGGCACGTCATTATCTTGAAAGAATTGCAATTCTCCTTTGATGTGCTTGCTCGGCTTATCGTCCCAGAAAACGTAGCAGTTTGGTTCAGTCAGCGCTCGGTCTACCACCCAGTGTAAATCGCCACTAGCCGATGGGTGCAGGTGTAACAATCCGCCCTTCGGCATTTTCCGAAATAGCTTAAATAATTCAGTTTTCTCAATGTGCTCTTTTGATTGATAAAAGTAGCGGGCTGGAGGAAAGAAGTTAGTTGCTTTGTAATGATCCAGCATTTCCTTTTGTATGGCTTTCAACTTCTGGTTCGCTCGTTCTTCTTTTTCGCTTAGGACAATTTCAGCATCGAAGGCTTGAGCAGAGTCTTGTTGTATGTACTGCTGACGAGTGGCTAAGTAAGCTTGGCGATTGGCAAAAGCGGGTACGCTTAATTCGTTTTGGGTAATGGGGGGCTTCGTTTTGCAGGCAAATGTGACCGATAGTAGTACGGCGAGAGGGGTGAATTGACGAATAAGGTTAGAGAAGGATAATATGGAATAAATCACCGCCTAAAATTGCTAACTTTTTAATGAACTGCCAATAGTTTTGTGAAATTCTTTGGTGGAAAGGGAAATTGTTGTCGATGGGGGATATTCGCGGGATTACCACATAGGCACATAGGGCACAGTAGGATTTGTTATTTGGCTACATAGTCGTAAATCACTTTGGAAATGTCGGCGAGAGCTTGTACTCCGGCAGCTTCATCGGTCAGATTTTTAGAGAGTAGCACCAGTACGTAGCTTCGTCCGTCGGGTAAATAAACAATACCCGAATCGTGGTGTAGTCCGGTGATCCAACCCGTTTTGTGGGCTACTTGTACATCATCAGGCAGTTGCGCCGGAATCATTTCGTTGAAGCGTTGATCGAGTAGGATGTCGATCATTTTCTGACTAGCTTCAGCACTGACTACTTCTTGTTGGGCAATCGCTTTGAATAAAAGTATTAAGTCATAAGCGGTAGTCGTATTATTCAATCCCTGTCGGTAGGCTTTTCCATCTTCTACTCCGCGTCGTACCTGCATGTCATTAGCTCCCAAATCACGCATGGTTTGGGTCACTTTTTTAGCATCCACTAGCTCAATCACAATATTGGTAGCGAGGTTACTGCTGGATATAATCATATGGTAGACCAGATCGCTTAGACTTTGCTTCGTACCAATTTGCTCATATAGTTCATTATAAGAATCATCTTCAGGAGACAACGAATACGTACTGCTATCCACGATACTGTAAAACTCATTTTTAACTAGTACGGAATCGTCCAGACTTAACATATCCGCTTCGGATTGTTTATAAACTTCCAGCATCACCGGGGTTTTCATAGTGCTAGCGGCGTGAAATTCCTCTCGGGCATTGATCAGCAGTTGTTCTTCAGGATTATCCAAACTCTGGAATGCTACGGCAAAGTCACCTTCCACCTCACTAAGTCGGTCTTGAATGATTTGTTCTACTTCTACCAGCGTAGATGGACTCGGTTGGGCACAAGCGAAACAAATGAGCAAACTCAGCGGAACAAAACGGAAAAGCATAGCTGGTACGTTATGATGGAGCGGGTAATTTGTATATTAACTCTGACTTTTCAAACGATTAGCGTATGCATACTTTGGTAGAACAGATTTTGGCGGAGCCCCAGGCTAACCTTCTGATGCAACAGGTGCAAGCGGTGTTAGCTGAAGAGCAACAGCGACGGGAGCGGTTCCATGAAGCAATGGATGAACAAAAAGTCGAGTTTATCAACGGAGTAATTTTCGTTCATCCTCCAGCAACAATGCGCCAAAATCAGGTATGCGGGTCATTAGCGACGCTGACAAGTACATATGTAGACCTACACGATTTAGGCTTCGTCGGTATTGAAAAGATTTTAATTTCACTGACTCGTAACGATTACGAACCCGATACTTGCTACTTCTCTAAAGAGAAAGCCGATCAGTTTACCGACGATCAGATGAAGTTTCCTTCTCCTGACTGGGTAGTAGAGGTGCTTTCGGACAGCACGAAGGCGAATGACTATGGTGTAAAATTCAAAGATTACGAAGCCCACGGCATCCCTGAGTACTGGATTATCGATCCTGAAAAAGAAGTAGTAGAACAATACGTGCTGCAAGATGGTACTTACGAATTACTACTAAAAACCGGACAGGGTGATATTAATAGCCACGCTCTATCCGGCTTTAGCATTCCAGTTCGGGCAATTTTTGATAAAGCGGAGAACCTAAAAACGTTGCGAGCGATTACCGCTAATTAGCCGGATTCATCATGGTTCCGGCAAACAAAAGAGCACCAGTATGCTTCTCGCGAATAAAGTAGGCAAAAGGGCGGTTGACTACGATTATATCAGGACGTTCCAGATTGATTGATTCTACTCCGATGGCTACGGCAGTGGCGGCAGCGGCTTCCGAACCTTCCTCATTTACCTCGATAAAAGATTGATGAATTACCCGATCCATGTAGAGCTTCTCGCCGGGAATCTCGTTAAAGAAACCGTCAAAATTGGCATCAGTTGTAAACGGTAGCTCCATCCCCATGCCTTTCAACACATCGCTTAAATTTAGTTTGAACTCAGTCTTAAACTTGGGCATCATTAGATGAGTTGTAAGTGTATCCGTTTGTTCTAGCCAACTAGTAAGTTGGTCGGTGGTTAAACCGCTCATCAAATCAGTCACAGTATTTTGATCGGTAGGGAGTAGCATAACCATGCTGAATTGCCCGTTACCATAGGGCACGTCAATGATTTGCAGACCTTCCTCGTAATTATACTTTACTTTTGATCCTTCGTTAGACATGAAAGGTACTGAAGACGTAGTGCCATTGTCTAGGTAAAAGGGAGCTTCACGGGTCTCAGCCGGGTCAAACTGATACTGCCAGTTGGCTTTGAAGTAGACCGCGTTAATCAGGAACATCACATCTGTGTCCTTAATCTGGCTAATCAGGTCTTTAATTTTCCCCTGGGTTTGCCCTTCTACCCACTGATTAATGGTTTCTTTGGTTTCCGGCTGACTAAAATCCAATCCTTCAATTCGCCCATCGTAGTACTCCTGTATCATCTGATCAAAGCCTGATTGTAGCGTAAAAGCATCGTGGAACCAAATGGAATTGGCAATGGCTAAAGCCACATCCTGATCCATACTTAGCAGTTGCTCAGTCAGCGATTTCGCTGCACCATTTACCTCATCATCGCTCAGGTCAGCTACCCCCAATGTTTCTTTCATCACGGCTTTGGTTTCATCGGTAGCTCCGTTGGTTGCCATGTGCAGCGCGATATCTACGCTGAGGGGCGAGATGAAAATATTTTCACCTGACTTCTCCTGATGAATTGAGCGGAACAGATCAATAGCAAAGGAATTGGATGTTTCCACCAGGGTTTCGGCAGAGCCGGAGATCGGGCGTAAATCAGGCGCATTATTCTGATTGCCTACGGGGTCATCTTCACTACACTGCATAAACAGTAAGCTCACGAATAGGAATATTACGATTTTTGATAAGTCAATGGTTTTCATAAGAAAGGGAATTATTGGATGGTTTGGGGTTTGTTTAATTCGGTGGTAACTTCGTACACTCCGCCTTTATCCAGGGCGAGAAATATTCTTTCCTGGTCGGCAGTGCTAATAATTTTAAGGTCAAAAATACCTCCGAAATCTTCGTCGGTATAAGTGTCTTCTTGCCAAGTATCTCCGCCATCGCGCGAGTAATACAGGGTTAGGGGCTGTTCATCTACTCCCTTTATCCATTTCCCCGCGAAGATCAAATCAGGGTTGATACTGCTTACGCCTACTCCAAAGAAGAAATGAGATTCTTCGTGACGGTCGATTAACATAGTCCAGGATTCACCAGCGTCCGAGGTTTTGTTTAGTTCGCCTTCCCAGCCGACGTAGATATTCTGTGGGGTGCTGTTGTCAAAAACTATTTCTTGGGGAACCGTCGGGTTCGGCACCAAGTCATTCCACTCCTTACGCACAGCTCCGTTTTGAAAGTTGACTAAGTAGCCATTTTCAAAACCACCCTGACCACCAAACCAAATATCATTGGGTTTCTGAGGGTTGATTTCAATCATCATACCGGTTCCTAGGTAGTCCCAGCCGCCCCAGATCGGTTCCCAGGTAGTTCCTTGGTCGGTAGACTTAGCCAGAACATAATAGCCAGTAGCGTATAAAATGTTATTAGCGACGTCCCATTTAAAGTCAGTTACTGCTTCTGTGATTTCTGGTAGCTGATGTTCTGGTACTCCAAAGTTGTGTTCCTTAACAGTCCAGTTTAGCCCACCGTCCAAGGTTTCGTAAATTTCAACGCCACCCCAGTCAATACCCCGATAAGAAGCCAGCCAGTGATTTTCATCGAGCATCACCATATCCAGCAGGTTGAGGCCTTTCAAACCTACTAACGAAAAATCGTTGTCAGTATCCACGTTCATGGTATACAGACCATCGTTAGTCATGGCGTATAGCTGGTTCCCGACTAACTCAAGCCTGTTGACGGTGAGGTCATCCAATCCGACCTGCTTCCAGGTGAATGACGATGGTGGATTGGGAGGATTGTCCCCAACAATAGGGTCTTCACTACAGGATAGTGAAATGATGCTGCTTACAAGTAAAAAAAGGGCAGTTTTCAGTAAGGGATTAATGCTCACGTTTTTCATGCAAAAGAAATTTTTCGTTTCTATCAGGACTCAATTTAGATTGAATAAGTTGGAAGCAAGACGGAAAAAGGTTGGTAGCTAACTATATCGGAAAAGACTTCAGGCACTGTGCGATAGTCGCCGTGAAACGGTCGCTGAAGCGCGAAAGTCTCGACTGAAGCTACTTTACAGGATTTAGCATGGTTCCGGCAAACAGGATGGCATTGGTATGCTTCTCATGAATAAAGTAGGCGAACGGGCGATCTACTCGAATTACTCGAGGTTGAGGTTCTGCTCCTGCACTGAGTTGACTAATTACTACCGCAGTAGCTGCTGCTGCTTCTGAACCTTCTTCGTTTACCTCAATAAATGACTGGTGAATTACCCGATCTATGTACAGTTCCTCACCAGGAATCTCGTTAAAAAGACCGTCAAAATTGGCATCCCCAGTGAACGGAAGCTTCATTCCCATACCAACGAGCGTTTCATTAAGCTTCAGCTTAAACTCAGTTTTGAACTTGGGTAGCATCAAGTGAGTGGTGAGCGTATCGGCTTCGGCTATCCATGCATTCAGCGTTTCGGTAGATAGATCATTTATTAGGTTAGATACCGTACTCTCAGCAGCAGGTAGCAGTACAATCATACTAAACTGTCCGTTACCGTAGGGGATTTCCAGCAGTTGGGTACCACCGGGCTGATAATTGAGACGTAATTTAGTGCCTTCATTGAACATCATGGGCACCGAAACCTCACTACCGTCGGTTAGGTAGAAGGGTTCATCCTGCGTGGCACTAGCGTTGAACTGATACTGCCAATCCGCTTTAAAATAAATGGCATTAATCAGAAACATCACATCCAAAGGATTAATCTGCTCAATCAGGTTCTTAATTTTTCCCTGCGTTTGATCTTCTACCCAACTATTGATAATGTCTTTTGAGGCTGGATTGTCAAAGTTCAACCCCTCAATACGCCCGTCGTAGTACTTACGAATGAGTTCATCAAAGCCGTCTTGCAGTGTATACTTATCCTTGAACCAAATAGAGTTTGCAATCGCGAGGGCTACCCGTTGATCCATATTCAGCAGTTGCTCAGTTAGTGATTTCGCTGCATTGTTTACTTCTTCATCACCGAGGTCAGCTACCCCTAACGTTTCTTTCATCACTTCTTTAGTCTCACCACTAGCACCGTTTACTGTCATGTGAAGCGCAATATCCACACTGAGGGGTGAGATGAAAATATTTTCATCAGGCTTTTGCTGTTGAATTGCTTTAAATAGGTCGATTGAAAAAGCGTTAGATGTTTCCACCAGTGTTTCGGCAGCACCCGAGACCGGGCGTAAATCCGGTAAATTAGGCTCGGTGGCAATCGGGTCTTCACTACAGCGAATAAGAGGAAGCGAAGCTAGGAAGAGAAATAGTACAAACAGGGGGCGAAATGAAGTTGTCATATTCTTAAAAATTATTAGAGGCTTTTTTAGAAAGACTCAATCCGACTCGCTTGGGTTGGAATACAACTCCAGTAGTATCCAAAAAAATAAATGTTTCAGCAAAGATGCCTATCTTTTCGGCCTAATTGCTTCATTATGCGCTACACCCCACTCGTTTGTTTTCTTCTTTTTCTACTTCCATTCAGGCCAATGTTCGGACAAACAACCGAAGATTTACCCAATATCCTTTGGATTACCTGCGAAGACCTCAATGCCTACTTGGGTAGCTACGGTGATTCGCAAGCAGTCACTCCTAACTTAGATCGGCTGGCAAGTGAGGGAGTGAGATTTACGCACACATTCGCTACCGCTCCGGTTTGCTCTCCGGCTCGCTCAGCGCTGATTACTGGTATCTACGCGACTTCAATGGGAACCCAGCACCTTCGTTCCGAAGTAGAAATTCCCGATGAAGTGAAAACATTGCCGCACTACCTGCGTGAAGCGGGTTACTACTGCTCTAATAACAGTAAAGAAGACTATAATTTTCAGGACAGCAGCATCTGGGACGAATCCAGCAAACAGGCGCACTGGCGTAACCGTCCCGAAGGCAAGCCCTTCTTCAGTGTGTTTAATATTGAGACTACCCATCAGTCGAAGATCTTTGGTACGGACGAGGAATTTTACGAGAAGTACGGACATCAGCTTAGTGCGGAAGAACGGCACGATCCGGATGATATGGTTATTCCGCCTTACTTCTTTGACACGCCTATTACCCAAAAGATGTGGGCGCGCTATTACGATTTAGTAACGATTATGGATCGGCAGGTGCAGAATATTTTAAACCAGTTGCAGGAAGATGGCTTGGTAGAAAATACGATTATATTCTTTTTCTCCGACCACGGAACGGGTATGCCTCGGGGCAAGCGGGCACTATACGACTCAGGACTGAAAGTCCCCTTCCTAGTAAAAGCACCATCTGTCTATCAAGAAGTACTAGGGTTAACTCCAGGAACACAAAACGACCGTTTGGTCAACTTTGTGGATTTTGCTCCGACGGTGCTAAGTATTATCGGGCAGAAAGCACCCGAGCAAATGCAAGGCACTGCCTTTTTAGGTGATCATCAGCAACCCGCTTCCGAATATGTGTTTGCTACTTCTGATCGGGTAGACGAGGCCTTCGAGATTTCCCGCAGCGTACGGGGGACACGTTTTCTGTATATTCGTAATTACCTTCCTAATCTTCCGTTGATTCAGCCGAACTTTTATACCGACCAGTCGGAAGTGATGGTGGAGCTCCGGAGAGTTTTAGCCAAAGGAAATTTAACTCCCGCCCAGCAACACATGTGGGCTCCCACTCGCTCGGCAGAAGAACTCTACGATACCGAAGCCGACCCTTATCAGATAAACAACCTAGCCGATAACCCCGAATATTCAAAAATACTAACCGAAATGCGAGCCGCTCAGCAGCAGTGGGCTACTGAAACCCACGACTCGGGACTAATTCCTGAACCTATGATGCAGCGGTTAGCCAGAAGTAGCACTATCTACGAAATGGTAAGGGACGATAGTATTTTTCCGGTTAGGGAAGTGCTGGAACTAATCAGTTCATATCAGATAGAAGGTAGTCTGGAGAGCGTACCTATCAATAGTGATATTCCGATTTTGCGTTATTGGGGATTAGCGGGTATAGGTTCTATGCCTGGTTCAATACTAATATCATCTTCAGATCAACAGGCACTACAAAAGTATTTGGACGACCCGTTTCCTTCAATTCAAATTCAAGTAGCGTTACTACTGTGCAAATTTAGTGAGTATGATAATGCCCTTCCCGTACTTATTAACCATCTCGATAGCAAAGGCGCAACAATGCTAATGGCGGCCCGGGCTATTCAACAATCAGGAGAAACGTCTAAACCGATACTTTCCGAAGTACAGGAGAGTCAGCAACGCCTCTGCAAAATAGCTAAGGATCGTTCGCAGTACTACGAGTTGTACGCCTGCTGGGCACTGTCGGAATGGCTGAAGCAGTACTGAATAGCTGAAAACAAGCTTAGCCAGGACAGATTAGTCTATTAATTGAGCAAATTTGTAGAAAATTGACTACCCCAGACTTAGAATGTCCGTTAACTAATCTGGTTAATCACGTTAAACCGACTTAGTCATTAGTACCAACCCTAATCCTCATGAACAAACGTAAACTACTGGTCTTCGGACTATTTGCAGTAGTAGTCGCTGCCGGATTTATCGCTATGCGACAATTCGCTGGTATGAAAGAACTACCTCCCGAACGTCCCAAACGGGCTTCCACCAATTTTGTCCGGGTTGATGAAGTAACTTACAAAGAGATAGATACTGAAGTAGTAGAGTACGGCCGCATTACTTCCTCTCAACCCCTCAATCTGATTGCCGAAGTAGGCGGTCGCTTGTTTTCAGGCAGCGTCAACCTCAAGCCGGGGGAGAACTTCCGCAAGGGACAACTGCTTTACCGGATTAACGATGCTGAAGCCAGCTTAAATCTGCAAGCTCGCAAGAGCCAGTTCTTAAACCTGATTGCTTCCAGCTTGCCTGATTTCAAGATAGATTTTACCGAAGATTACCCCGCCTGGCAGAGCTACTTTGAGAGTATTGAGATTAGCGAATCGTTAAAACCTCTCCCGGAGGTAACCAGCAGTAAAGTCAAAACCTTTTTAGCGACCAAAAATATTCTCAGCGAGTACTACAGTATTAAAAGCGGTGAGGAAAATCTGCGGAAGTACTATCAATATGCTCCCTACGACGGCAGTATTGTCAACGTAAATTTAGAAACTGGTACTGTGGTGAACCCGGGCGCGAATATCGCCAGCATTATCCGTACCGATCAGCTAGAACTGGAAATCCCGGTTGACCCCAAAGAAATTCGCTGGGTAGAGGAAGGAGCTGCCGTGGAAGTTTCTTCGGAAGACGGAACCCAAAGCTGGCCTGGAAAAGTGATTCGCATCGCTGATTATCTCAATCCGGCTACCCAGTCCATTAACGTATATGTGGGACTAGAACCAGAGCCCAGTAGTGGGCTGTACGACGGTCAGTATCTACGGGCGACTATTCCAGGTTCGCGTTTAGAGCAGGCCATGCAGATTCCCCGTCGGGTGCTCTTCAACGAAGACCGAGTGTACGTAGTGAAGGACGGGGTGCTACAATCCCGACAAGTTAATATTGAAAAGATCACTCAAGATCAAGTGCTGATTAGTCCGGTAGCGGGCATTGGCCTTAATCCGGGCGATAGTCTGGCGGTAGAACTACCCGTTAACGCGGTAGAAAACATGCGGGTAACTACCGAAGTAGGAGGGGGTCGCCCCAGCGGGGGGCGTCCGAGTGGCGACCGCCCGCGAAAGGCCGATAGCCAATCTGATTCAGCCACTACTGAAAATCGCAGCGAGACATGAGAAAAATTGTTGAGTTTTTTGTGCGCTACCCCATTTGGGCTAACGCTATTCTGATTATCATTATCATTTTTGGGGTACTGGGTTATCTCAGTATCAACAAATCCTTTTTTCCCGAATTACCTCCTAATAAGATCGCAGTTAGGGTAACGTACCCGGGTGCTTCTCCGGAAGAAATGGAAGAGGGAATCACAATCAAGGTAGAAGAATCTCTCAAAGGTATTACAGGAATTGAGGAGGTTACCTCTAAGTCTTCAGAAAATTCCGCCACAATCAATATTGAAACCCGCGACGACTACGATATCGATGAGGTATTGGCGGAAGTAAAAAACGCGGTGGATGGAATTCCCTCTTATCCGGTAGGGGCTGAGCCTCCTATTGTAACCAAGGATCGGGGAGGGTTTAGCTCCAGCGCGGCGTTTCTAACCCTAAAAGGCCCGGCTGACCTTAAGGCTCTTAAGCAAAAAGCCGAGAAGATTGAAGATGATTTACTCAACTCTGGAGAGATCTCGCAGGTAGAAATCTATGGCTATCCTCCGCTAGAAATCTCTATTGAGGTGTCAGAAGATGATTTGCAGCGCTACAACCTTACCTTTGCTCAGGTGGCTAACGCCGTTCGCTTCAATAACCGGGATATTTCGGGAGGGTCGATCAAGACGTTGGAAGAAGAAATTCGTATTCGGGCTAACTCACGAGAATATGCCCCCGAAGAAATTGGGCGGATTATTCTACGAGCCAACCCCGACGGAAGTAACCTGTTGCTGAAGGATATCGCTAATATAAAATTCCAGTTTGCCGATACTCCTAATAAAAGTTACTCAAATGGGCAAGTAGCTACGTCCATAAGCGTACGTAAGCTACCAGAGGAAGATTTGCAGGAAATTTCGGCATTTATAGGAGAGTATCTGGAAAAATTCGATGCCGAAAATGAGGACTTTGAGCTAGTTGCCAGCTTCGATTTCAATACCCTGCTTCAGCAACGCATTGGCTTACTGACCAGCAACGGCCTAGTAGGACTCACATTGGTGCTAGTAGCCTTAGGTTTATTTCTGAGTTTACGGCTTTCGTTCTGGGTGGCCATTGGTATCCCTATTTCGTTTCTGGGTATGTTTATCGTTGGCAGCCTGGCGGGCATTACTATCAATATGCTCTCACTATTCGGAATGATTCTGGTGATCGGTATTCTGGTAGATGACGGTATTGTAATTGCCGAAAATATTTATACCCACCGCGAAATGGGAAAAAGTCCTATAAAAGCGGCGGTGGACGGGACAATGGAAGTGCTGCCGGCGGTATTTACATCGGTAACTACTACAATTATTGCCTTCATTCCTCTGATGCTACTAGATAACGAAGGATTCACTACCGAAATGTCTATTGTAGTAATTGCCTGTCTGGCCTTCTCACTGGTAGAAGCTTTCTTCGTACTACCGTCTCACCTGGCAACCGGCAAAGCCGAAGATGCGGATCATAAGCCCAAGAAGGATCGTATTCGGGATGGACTGGATAGAGGAATTAAGTACCTGCGGGATAATGTTTACGGTGGGGTGCTTCGGCTACTGATCCAGTGGCGCTGGGTTTCATTTGCTATTCCTCTCTTCATTATCATGGTCGTCTGGGGCATGATTCAGGGTGGACTTATTAAATACACTATTTTTCCATCGATTCCCTTCGATGACTTTGAGGTATCGTTAGTACTAAACCCAGGGACTCGTGAAAATATTACCGAAGACTACATGCGCCGCTTCGAGGCTGCTGTTTGGGAAGTAAACGAAGAAATTAAGCAAGACCGGAATGATGAGCAGTCGTTGATTGAAACGGTTGGCCTAAATATCGGCAGTAGTGGTGGTCGGGGAGGAGTAGAGCGAGGAAGCCATACCGGATACCTTCGGGTTGATTTAGCTAACCTGGAGCGGGTAGAGGACATTTCTAGCTTTGAGATTGCCAACCGGGTGCGGCAGAAAATTGGAGTCGTACCTGAAGCACAGAAATTTAGCGTGGGTGGGCAGAACCGCTTCGGAACGCCGTTTTCATTGGCCCTGCTCGGTAGCGACCTGGAAGATCTAATGGAGGCTAAAGAGCTAGTCAAGACCGAAATTATGGGACTGGCATCGCTCAAAGACATTAAAGACAACACCGCTACCGGACAGCGGGAAATCCAACTAGAGCTACGTCCGCAGGCTTACTTCCTGGGTTTTTCCCAGCAAGATATCACTAACCAAATTCGCCAAGCATTCTTCGGTGAAGAAGCCCAGCGGCTGATTATCGGGACGGATGAGGTGCGGGTTTGGGTCCGCTATCCGGAAGAGGACCGCCTGACTATTTCGCAAATGGAATCGATGCGAATCAAAGACGGGCAAGGAAATGAGTATCCGTTACGAGAGCTGGCCGACTACAATATTGAGCGAGGGGTAATGAATATCAATCACTTCAATGGTAAGCGAGAAGTGCGTCTAGAAGCTGATTTAGTTGATCCGTATGAGCCAGTGCCGCCGATTATTGAGAAGGTGCAAACCGAAATTCTTCCCTCTATTCTGGCGAAGTACCCTAGCGTAACTTATTCATTCGAGGGGCAATCGCGACGGTCAGCCCGTACCTTTGACTCCTTTGTTAAGGTATTTCCTACCGCCTTAATTATGATGATACTAGTGATCACCCTTTCATTTCGGTCGCTTTATCAAGCCATTCTGATTTTGCTACTTATCCCTCTAGGACTGGTTTGTGCCGCTATCGGGCACGGTATTCACGATCAGCCCATTTCTACCCTTAGTATGTACGGCATGATCGCCCTCTCGGGGGTAATTATCAACGATGCGGTAGTGATGCTGGATAAGTACAATCAGAACCTGCGAGAAGGTATGCGGGTAGAAGAAGCGGCATTTGGAGCAGGCATTGCTCGTTTCCGGGCTATTTTACTCACGTCCATCACTACGGTAGTTGGGCTGTACCCGCTGATTCTGGAAAAGAGTTTTCAGGCTCAGTTCCTGATTCCGATGGCCATTTCGGTAGCTTACGGGGTAATGCTCGGTACGCTGATGATTTTGCTATTCTTCCCTGTGATTATCCTGGTCTTTAACGATGTTAAGCTGTACGTCAACAAAGGTATTGGCAGGATGAAACATTTCATGAGTCCAGATGAACCCTACGAATCTCCTGACCACGAAGGCGTAGAACCCGCTATTCGTGAGCAGCGACGGTTACAGCAAGCCTAGGAAGATATGAGATATGAAAGATAAAGGGTTGAGGGTGCACGGATCTAATACCCACAACCAAATCCCACGTGAAAAACCAAGATGAATTGCAAGTAGATATTGCTCGTTTGTTGGGTCTAATATCTGGTACTAACGTAATACTGTCTCAGTTGAGGAATGCTAATAATGATGAAACTCGTCTAGCGTGCTGTCAAGAAATGCATCTAAGGAAAAAATATACCATTGAGCTTAACAATATTCTTAATTAGTATCAGCCTACAGTACGAACTCTAGAAACCTAATCATTTTCATAATCCTCATGAAGCAATTATCCCTAACCATAGTAAGTTTACTTTTTACCCTTTCCCTTCAGGCACAAGAAGAACTTTCTCTTTCAGATGCTATCCAGATCGGTTTAGCTAGTAACTTCGATATACAAGTTGAAGAGCTAAACGTGGAGATTGCTGGAAACAATAATAATTGGGGAGCCGCCGGGCGGTGGCCAACTGTAAGTTTGAGCGTATCTCAAAATAACAACTTTCGGGATGTTGAAAATCCAGCAGGCTTTCTGCAGGGGTTAACTATCTCAAACGACGTTACCCCTGGGGTGAATGTTAACTGGACGTTGTTTGACGGGTTTTCCGTGCATATTCGTCGAGAACGATTGCAACAGCTAGAAAATTTTAGCCGTGGTAATGCTCAGGTGGTCATCGAGAACGCGATTCAGGCAATCATTAATCAGTATTATTTAGTGCAGTTAGAGCAGGAGCGGTTAGATGTACTGGAGACGGTATTTTCACTTTCTAAAGATCGCTATGAATACGTGCGACTGAAAGGAGAACTAGGCAGTGCAGTTACATTTGATGTGCTTCAGGAGCAGAATGCCTTTCTGACGGATTCATCTAATCTGGTTACCCAAGAAATTAATTTTCTAAACACTCGTCGCACCCTGAATCTACTAATGGGTAAAGATGTAACGCTAACGTATAATCTAACCGATAGTCTGGCAGTAGAGCCTTCTGCTTATGAATTAGAAGATTTATACGATCGGATGATTGCCAGTAATCGGAATTTACAGAATCAGTACATCAACCTAGAAATAGCCCGATCAGATACCCGATTGGCCAAAACTGAGCTTTACCCTCAACTCAATTTTACTGCCGGAGCTGGCTACACCTGGCAACGGCAAGATGTTTCTAATGCCCGGTTCGCCTTTGATGACCCCAATCGGGAAGAAATAGTTCAGGGTAGAACCCTTAGCTATTCCGCGGGGTTTACCTTAAACTATTTATTATTTGATGGTGGACGAGTACGTCAAGCCATTGAGAATGCCTACACGCAAGAGCGCATCAGCCAAGTGCAGATTGAGCAACAGAAGATTACGTTACGCAACAACCTAATGGCGACCTACGATTTGTATAATGTTCGTAAGAAGCTTCTATCCATCTCGGAAGAAAACATCCGAGCCGCTCAGTTGAACCTGAACCTGTCGGAGGAACGCTTTCGCAACGGAACTATCAACTCCTTCGATTACCGCGATATTCAGATCAATTACCTGAACACAGCACTAGCCAACATTCAGGCCAAGTATGATCTCATTGAGTCCGAAACTGAACTGCTTCGTTTGACTGGGGGTATTCTGAGTGAGTACGAGAATGTGAATTAATGAGTAGCTGATTGCCAACGACCGATCTCAGTTGGGAAGAACGTAGAAAATGGTGTAAGTTTACCCTAACATTCTCGATTTATCCCTTGTTTCATGGCTTCATTTTTTGACATTCTATTTATTGGGGGAATACTGGTAGGTATCCTAGGCTTTGGTCTTTGGCTCTTTGCACTGATTGATGTGCTCCGCAGTCGCTTTCGCAACGATGCCGATAAAATCATTTGGGTACTAGTAGTCCTTTTTTTGCAGTTTCTAGGGGCGATTATCTACTTCGCAGTAGGACGTAACCAGAAAATAGCTTAGTTCATGCGCCGACTAACTGCTTCCTCCACTAGAAACCTTCACTTAGGCCTACTGATTATCCGCATCGGATTTGGTGTGTCGTTCATTGTGCACGGCTTACCTAAACTGATGGGCGGCGTTGAACGCTGGGAAAAGCTGGGCGGAACGATGGAAAACCTGGGAATAACTTTTCTTCCAGCCTTTTGGGGCTTTATGGCTAGCTTCGCTGAGTGCGTTGGTGGGTTTTGTCTAATTCTAGGTATTCTGTGGGTTCCTGCTTTATTACTGCTAATTGCAACGATGGTGGTAGCGGCAGTCATGCACATTAGCAACGGTGATGGCTACGGTAGCATTTCTCACTCGCTAGAGTCAGGTATTGTCTTCATAGCTCTGCTGGTCACTGGCCCTGGTAAGCACCGGATTAGTAAAAAGTTATAACGTATGCGTATATTTCTTGGCTTGTTATTTCTAACGGCCTGTACTCAACCTTCCCCTACCAAATTTGAATCCTTTTTAAGCCAACAGCCAGAAAATAAGTATTCGCTGCTAATTCGCAATGGACATATCATAGATGGTTTAGGCAACGATAGCTACGCAGCCGATTTGCTAGTTCAAGAAGATACAACCGTTTTTATTGGCAAGGTGGATACTACACTCATTGAGATTGAAAGCACTATTGATGCCTCCGGTAAGACGGTAACCCCCGGCTTTATTGATATGCACTCCCACGGTAACCCGCTGGAGACGCCTGACTTTCAAAATTTCCTGGCGATGGGAGTCACCACAATATCATTAGGTAAAGATGGTTCTAGTCCCGACTATAAGGATCTAGCCAATTGGATGCAGCAGGTAGAAGATACTGTGCCAGGAGTAAACATTGCTATGTTTGTGGGACACGGCACCCTGCGGATGCAATCGGGAATCAAATATAATCCGCGCCCCTCAGATAAGCAACTGGAAACAATAGGGCAACTGCTAGAGAAAAATTTAGATGCCGGGTGTTTTGGTATGACCACCGGGCTGGAGTATATCCCTGGCTTTTACGCTCCCAATTACGAGCTAGAGCATCTAGCAAAAATTGTGGGGCAAAAAAATAAGCTAATCACCAGCCATATTCGTAATGAAGATGATAATGAGGTGGAATCTTCCATTCGGGAATTACTGAACCAGGGGCAATTTTGTCAAGTACATGTTTCTCACATGAAAGTGGTTTACGGTCAGGGCGAAAGCCGAGCCGAGCAGGTGCTGGGTTTGCTGCACGAAGCCCGACGGAACGGTATTCGCGTATCCGCTGATGTGTATCCGTATACTGCTAGTTATACCGGTATTAGCATCTTATTTCCCGAATGGGCTAAACCGCCCAACGATTTCGCCCAAGTGGTTAGTACCCGTCGGGCGGAGTTGGAAGAATTTCTTCGGAATAAAGTAAACCAGCGCAACGGTCCGGAGGCCACTTTGCTGGGTACAGCTCCCTACGCCGGAAAAACGTTGGCTCAATTGTCCCAGGAAATAAACAAGCCTTTTGAAGATATTCTGATTGACAATATTAAACCCGGTGGGGCATCTGGTGCTTACTTTGTCATGAACGATTCACTGCAATCCCGCTTTATCGCTGATTCTTTAGTCATGATTAGTTCCGATGGTAGCCCGACCTCGCGTCACCCGCGGGGGCACGGAACCTTCGCTCGGATTATTGAGAAATTTGTGGTGCAGGATAGTGTACTCACACTAACTGAGGCAGTACGCAAAATGACATCGCTACCTGCTCAAACCATGGGAGTAGAAGACCGCGGAAGTCTGGTCGTTGGTAAGAAAGCCGATATTCTGGTTTTTGACCCGAAGCAGGTGCACGAAACGGCTACCTACGAAAACCCTTTCCAACTAGTTGAAGGCATAGATTACGTGATTGTAAATGGAAAAGTAAGCCTGGAAAAAGGAAAAGTTACTGGGGAACGGCACGGGAAAATACTACGAAAGTAATGGATGATGACCAGTGACTAAGAGCTGCTTTCCAACCAACTACCAATTCTACTCGTAAATAATAGCGAACACACTACACCTATATGAGTTTTATCGGAAACCTACTTTGGATTATTCTGGGCGGTTTTATTATTGCTTTTGAATATCTGGTATCGGGCTTGCTAATGTGCCTGACCATCATTGGCATCCCCTTCGGAATACAGTCATTTAAGCTGGCCGGGGCCAGTCTTTTCCCCTTCGGCAACGATGTAAAGGACGCACCCAATCGGGGTTCGGGTATCTCTACCATTCTGAACGTTATCTGGATTCTGCTCGGCGGCATCTGGATTACCCTGACCCACCTGGTGCTAGGCTTAGTGCTTTGCATCACGATTATAGGGATACCCTTCGGCTTACAGCACTTTAAGCTGATGAAGCTGAGTTTTACCCCTTTCGGTTATTCGTTTGGCGATGTTACTCCTCCCCGCCGTTAATTTGCTGCCCGTGTAGCCTGGCTACATCGTGAGCGTGATTGCTTAGCTTTATAATTGCCCCGCCATTTTATTAGCGAGGTGAGTGACCGTTCGGATGGCTTTCTGATACTGTCAGCAGCCTTGATACGGTGTTGTACGACTGAGATAAATTGTGTCTAGACACTAAGGGCTACTTACTTATCGAGGCTCAAGTGGGTTAGATAGCTAACCAAAAGATCATCTATTCAAGAATGTGCGAGCTGACGTTTATCTCTAGGAATAAATATAGCTTGTTTTTTTATAGGCCGAAGAAATAGTCCTTATTTTAGGGAAGTACAGCGTTAATACAGCTTACCTTAAGTGTGTAAGTGCTACTGTAGCGCATATAGGCTAGTTAGCTGCAATAAAACATCTTATAATACAATAATATGCAATCATTAGAAAATTTATCCATGCCTCGTAGACATTTTCCACGAGGTAGTGTATTTAAAATAAGGATGGCATTTTTGCCATTCTTTCAAGATTGTAATGAACTAAGAAGTACTTGATAGCCAGGTAGTGGTTTTCCCAAGTTTTGGAAAAAGATAGCGTTTTGCGCACCAATCGGGCACACCG
>JBCCTI010000034.1:0-63865 GCA_039198955.1 Bacteroidota bacterium
ATAAGAATATTATATATAACTTAATAAATGTTTATTTCTTCTGAACAGATTTTGCTTCTGTAGTAGTACAGTTAAATTATTACATCATTATGAAGAACCGCAACGATATTTTTGAGCAAATACGTGTTTTATTAAGAGACTTATTAAGTATAAGTGAATTATCTGACCAGAACGAGAAGGCACTACAAGAACTGTTATCTAGATGTCACACGCAGTCTACCAACGAGACTTGGTTTTCATCTAAATAGTTATCTTCCCTTTTTAAGCTAAGCATTACGCTCGGTACACTTTTTACCGGATAGCCTTCCTAATATTTCTTATTAGCCCGGTTTTTCCTTAAGTACCATTTAACGAAGCTGAATTTTTTCTAATTTGCTGATTCCAAATTTTTTGCCATGGAATCAGCTCAGCTTACCAAATACCGCCAACGTATTGACCAACTTGACGACCAACTCTTAATGCTGCTCAACGAGCGCATGGAAGTGGTAAAGCAGGTAGGTGAACTCAAACGCTCTACTAATAGTATCATTTACCGCCCCGAGCGGGAGAAAGCTATTCTCGATCGTCTTAAACAGCAGAATAAGGGTTTACTACCAGCGGCAGCTATCGATGCTATATTTTTAGAGATATTTGCCGTAAGCCGTAATATTGAACTACCACAGCGAATTGCCTACTTAGGACCGAGCGGTAGCTTTACCCACCAAGCGGCTGAAAGCCGCTTTGGGGCGATGAGTGAGTATTTGCCTGTGAGTAGCATTCGGGCAGTGTTTAAGTCAGTAGCGGCCGAGGTAACCCGCTTTGGGGTGATACCGGTGGAAAATAACCAACAGGGCTTAGTACCCGAAACCGCTGATTGTCTGGATGAGTATAATGTGCATATTGTGGCTGAACTACCGATGGACGTACATTTTGCGTTCGTCAGTCAGGCCGATCATCTATCAAAGGTCCGAAAGATTTACTCCAAAGATATTGCGTTTCGGCAGTGCCGAAAATTTATTGATGAGGTAGTAAACGATAGTACGGTTGAACTAATTCCGGTAGAGTCAACTTCTAAAGCAGCCCGACTGGCCTTCCACGAACCTGACAGTGCCGCGATTTGCTCTCGTATCGCTGCTCAGGAGTACCAAGTACCTATTTTGTTTGAGAATGTAGAGACCTCAGGCGATAATCAAACTCGATTCTTTATCATCAGTAAATCATTCACTAACCAGCCTAGTGGGGCAGACAAAACATCAGTACTGGTAAAATTACCTCATTCGGATGAACCCGGTATTTTAGCTGACTTTTTGCAAGCGTTCAATAAAGAAGGTATCAACCTGACTAAGATTGAGAGCCGCCCCGCCAAGCGGGGAAAGACCTTCACCTATCAGTTTTTTATCGATTTTGAGGGTCATTGGCAAGACGACAATATTCAGCATATTGTGAAGCAGTACGGGCAAGAGATGAAGTGGCTGGGAAGTTACGTGCGGTTGATCTAGCATCGAGTTAGCGGAATTCGCGTGATTTGCGCTAGTTAATTCACGGTACTAGCGTGAATTCTCCTAACTTATGATTGAACGGAAAAAACTACTGGATT
This sequence comes from Bacteroidota bacterium, assembly GCA_039198955.1. Classification (GTDB taxonomy): domain Bacteria; phylum Bacteroidota; class Bacteroidia; order Cytophagales; family Cyclobacteriaceae; genus Tunicatimonas. The sequence goes on from JBCCTI010000034.1 coordinate 1,577, forward strand.
ACCAATAGAACGTATATCGGGGTAGAGTTGGATTGTGTAGAAGGAGAGACGGAAAACTCTACGGATACAAATTCAAGTACGGCAGTGAGTTGCCCAAGCCATCCAAAACCTGGTTAGGTATCTGCGCAAGTGCTTCTTACTACTACGTCAATCCTGATAATTTTTACACATCTTTGATCGAGGAAGTTTAACTAACAAGTAGTCCACGATGAACATTTGAAATACCTTTACTGTTGGTACATAAACCGTTATTGAATCCTTGCATTGATGAAGAAAAAGAATAGTAAGATAGGTGTACTCATTGTTAATCTGGGCACGCCGGATAGCCCCAAGACTGGAGATGTGCGTCGCTACCTGCGAGAGTTTTTGATGGACAAACGGGTGGTAGATTATCCCCTGATTCCCCGGTGGATGTTGGTCAACTTAATTATTGCCCCGTTTCGCGCGCCTAAGTCAGCCAAAGAGTACCGAAAGCTCTGGGAAGAACGTGGATCGCCGCTCAAGTTTTACGGAGAAGATGTACGTGATTTATTGCAAGAATCTTTGAGTGATGAGTACATTGTAAAGCTAGCCATGCGCTACCAGAGTCCGAGTATTCAGCAGGGGTTAGATGAATTACAGAAGGCCAACGTACGCCATATCATTTGCATTCCGCTGTTTCCCCAGTACGCTTCGGCTACTTCCGGTTCAGTGATTGACAAAGTAATGGAAATTGTGAAAACCTGGCAGATTATCCCATCAGTAAACTTCGTTAGTCATTTTCCTGATCATCCGCTCTTTATTGAGGCTCACCTGGATCGTGCTCGCGAACAGTTGGACAAGCAAGATTTTGAGCATATCCTCTTCAGTTATCACGGAATACCGGTGAGCCAGATTAAGAAAGGCTCACAAGACAACTACTGTAAAGTGGGTAGCTGCTGTGATACTTTTCACAAAAAAAACCAATTTTGCTACCGTGCCCAGTGCTTCCAAACCTCGCGGGTACTAGCTGAAAAGTTAAACATCCCGCCTGAGAAATATACTGTTTCCTTTCAGTCGCGGCTAGGACCAGTACCCTGGATTCGTCCCTACACCGATGAAGTTCTAGAAGAATTAGCGGAAAAGGGAATCAAAAAAGTCTTGGCATTCTCCCCGGCCTTTGTAGCGGATTGTCTAGAAACTACGCTGGAAGTGGGCGAAGAATACAAAGATGACTTTCTGGAAGCCGGAGGCGAAGTATGGCAACTGGTAGAAAGCCTGAATGACCACCCTAAGTGGATTGCTTGTTTAAAAGATCTGGTATTACAAAATACGACTGATGGTCGTAACGTACAGGCCACCGCCGAGCAACCCAGAGTGGAAATACTAAGTTCCCCCGAAATGATTTCTTCTGTTAGCTGAATAGCTGACTAATCAGTGAGGTAGGTAAGTATCAGAACTGGGGTACAAGTATTTTTCGTAATTTTATTATATGATTCTATACAACGTAACCGTCAATGTCGAGCAGGCTATTGAACAGGAGTGGCTCCAGTGGATGCAAAACGAGCATATGCTCGACGTTATTAACACTGGACTATTTCAGACGGCCAAGGTTTTTCGTCTTTTAAACATAGAGCAGTCCGAGGGTACTAGCACCTACGCTGTTCAGTACTTTGCTGACAATATAGAAGACTACCAAACCTACGAATGCGACCATGCCGATGCCCTACGCCAAGAATCTGCCAACCGTTTCGGCAACCGAACCGTAGCTTTCCGCACCTTGATGGAAGAAGTGTGATTCAATGAACAGTTGACACCGGGTTGCCGGGTGCTAGGCTATCTGTGGCAGGTGCGGTTCAACGTACGACCGGAGATTACGGTTTTCGAGTTGAGTAGAGCTTGAGCGCTAGAATGGGTTAATGATGGAATTGTTAACTGCTAATATTCATTACCCATCAACCATTGTCAACTTTCAATTATCCACTGTCAACTATAATTTTGGATTTGATCTTTCACTAAACGGCAAGTAACCCATTCGGGTAACAGAGAAGCTCCTAATGATTTATAGAACTCAATGGCTGGAGTATTCCAGTCTAGCACCTGCCAAACTACTCGGCGGGCATCTTCCTCCTTGGCTTTCCGAATCACCTGATCAAGCAGTTGCTTACCGATTCCTCGTCCCCGATAGGCTTCGGTGACAATGAGGTCTTCCAGATAAATACACTTGCCCTTCCAGGTGGAGTAGCTGTAGAAGTACAAAGCCAATCCCACTATTTTGTTTTGCTCAGTGTCTTCCGCGACAAAGAAATCAAAGACTGGCTTTGTTCCAAAACCGTCTTGTTCTAGTTCTCTCAAGGTAATTTCTACTTCCTGTGGCTCCCGTTCAAACTCAGCTAGTTCTTTGATGAGTTGGAGCACCTGGGGTAAATCTTCTTTTATTCCGTCGCGAAGGTTGATTGACATGTTAGTTGAAAATTTATCCCGGACTTGATCCGGGATGGATGGTGGATAATTGATATTGATAACTTGAAAGAACTTCTATTGACTTTCAGATTTGGTGTAATCGTCTATTTCGCTATTGATTTGGATACTGGTGCTACTGACGATATTTCCTTGTAGCACCTGCTGAATCTTTTTCATCTTTCCCATCACCTTGCTTTTACTGTCATCACTTAGCAAATGAATATTTTCATCATCAAAGCGGATGTAGCCATTGTACTCTATACCGTGTTTGGTCATGGTACTAGCTCTTGAGTTTACCGCTTGAGTGTAGGGATTTTCGTTAATGTACATTCCAGTGATCGCATCAAAATGCTTCTTTTCTCCTTGCTTGAAACCACTAATCCAGAGGTAATCGTGGTACGTTTGCTTCACCAAATTGATAGTTAGCCGATAGCGAGCCGTAAATGTAGTGAAACCCGCCCAGATAAGCAGTAACCCTAACCAACCCCACGGTCTGAAGTCTAGAATCAAAACTAACCCTAAAAAAATCAAACATCCGCCAAAAATCATCGCACTAACTGGAAAGTAGTAAGCAGTGGTAATGTTGATGCGGGATTTCATAGTAGCTTAGAAAAAATGTATTTATTCATCATCAAAGCTCAAGTCTAAAATTAGCCATAATGAAACCAAACTGTTGAACCGTCTTTACTTTTGATATACTCTAAGTGCTGTCTAAAATTTCTAAGATCTTGTACAAAATTATCCCCAATACCTTCATCAACTTTATCTGAGAAATACGCTTCATTATTTAAGGTATCCCGTTCAGTAGGCATAAGCTGAGCCGGAAGATTATCGATTTGGTCTAGCTTTTGAACAAGGCTATTAACGACTGATATAACTGCTCCTAGGTTGCCCTGTATTCTTTCTTGATCTTTTTTCGCCCTAGCTAAAATACTTTCTCTCTCCTTGCTATCGTCAGCCCTTTCAAGTTCATAGTTTATATAATCTTCATCTGGATAGCTTTCCATTTCATACAAAGGTCGTATATCTACCCCCGCGATTCGGCCGATCTGATCTAACTCGGACTCATGATCTATTATATCCTTCCAAGACATAAAATTACAGAACGTTCGGCTTAGAGAAATGCTGCCTTTAAAGAACTGTTCTATTTCTTCGCTAAAACGGTCAGCAGAATTTATCTCTTCGTCTTTATCTGAAACTATAAGAATATCAATTCCCATAACTTATAAATAGAATACTATCGCACATGCTCCGGCATCACATTCATATTATAGTAGGTGAAGGCGTATTTGTCGGCCCACTCTTCAATTTGTTTGGAAGTGGGTTTACCCGCTCCGTGCCCGGCTTTGGTTTCAATCCGGATCAGTACGGGGTTTTCCCCTTCGTGTTTTTCTTGCAGGGTGGCGGCAAACTTAAAGGAGTGGGCGGGCACTACCCGGTCGTCGTGGTCAGCGGTGGTTACCAGCGTGGCGGGGTAGGCGGTGCCTTCCGCAATATTGTGCAAGGGTGAGTAATCGTGTAGGTATTCAAACATCGCTTGGCTGCTGTCAGCAATACCGTAGTCGGGAGCCCAGCCTGCTCCGGCGGTAAACTTATGGTAACGTAGCATATCCATCACTCCGACGGCGGGTAAGGCTACCTGGCATAAATCCGGGCGTTGCGTCATGGTAGCCCCAACAAGTAATCCACCATTAGAGCCTCCGGCAATCGCCAGTTTTTCGGTAGAAGTATACTGGTTATTTTTCAGGTATTCGGCAGCGGCGATAAAATCGTCGAATACATTTTGCTTGTTCATCTGCATTCCGGCTTCGTGCCACTCTTCACCGTATTCGCCCCCACCCCGGAGGTTAGGCATGGCAAACACCCCTCCGTTTTCTAGCCAATACAAACGCACTATGCTAAAGCTCGGGGTTAAGCTGATGTTAAATCCGCCGTAGGCGTAGAGGTAGGTAGGGTTCTGCCCGTCCATCTCCATACCCTTGCGGTGGACAATGAACATGGGAATCTTGGTACTGTCTTTACTCTCATAAAATATCTGCTTGGTCTCAAAGTCTTCGGGATTAATATCTAGTTCGGGTTGCTTAAACACACTGGAAGTACCGGAGGCTATATCGTAAGCGAAGATCGTAGTAGGGTAAGTAAAGGAAGTAAAAGCATAAAATAGTTTCTCTTGATCGGCTTCTCCATCAAAGCCACCTGCCGTGCCGATGGTAGGCAACTCAACTATTCTCTCAAACTTCCCTAGTAGATCGTACTGCTCAATGCGGGTAGAAGCATCTTTTAGATAATTGGCAAATAACTTACCTCCGGCGAAGGAAACACCGCGTAGCACGTACTCTTTCTCGGGCAGCACATTCTCCCAATTTTCGGGCGTAGGCTGATTAGCATCCACCTTCACCAGTCGCTGATTAGGCGCATCCAAGTTGGTAAGAATGTATAGTATATTACTTTCGCTATGTACTACCGAGTGATTATTTTCAAAGTTCTGGACGATAGGTACTATTTCGCTACCTGATTGTCGTAAGTCCCTAATGTATACTTCTCGTCCGGTGGTACCCATCGCCGCAGCGATAATCAAAAAGCTTTGGTCATCGGTAACTTTACTGCCCACGTAGCGACGGGGAGTTTGCTCACCACCAAAAATCAGTTCATCTTCACTCTGAGGAGTACCTAGTTTATGGTAAAATAGTTTGTGGTTCATATTGATACCCGAAAGGTCACTTCCTTCTTTGGGTTTATCGTAACTACTGTAGTAAAACCCCTCGTTATCTTTCCAGGCGATACCACTGAATTTCACGTCCTGCAACGTATCTTCCACAATTTCCTGCGAAGTGGCATCCATCACCAGCACCTTTCGCCAGTCCGAACCCGACTCAGATATGGCATAGGCAATCATTGAGCCGTCTTTTGTAAAACTAGCCGTCGCTAGTGAAACTGTTCCGTCCGACGAAAACTGATTGGGGTCGAGGAACACCTCCGGTTTAGCGTCTAGATTGTCTTGCACGTACATCACGCTCTGGTTCTGTAGCCCATCGTTTTTGAAGTAATAATAGCGGTCGCCCCGCTTAAAAGGCGTGCCGTACTTTTCGTAGTTCCACAGCTCAGTCAACCGCTCTTCAATCGCCTCGCGGTAAGGAATGTTTTCCAGGTAGCCCTGGGTCACTACGTTTTGGGCATCTACCCACTGGGCTGTTTCCTCTGACTGATCGTCCTCCAGCCAACGGTAGGGGTCAGCTACCTCTACGCCAAAGTACTCATCGGTGTGGTCTACAGTTTGGGTAGGAGGATAGTCTACATTCATAGTATTAGAAGACTCTTCGGGGGCAGAACAAGCCAGAAGCGTTACTACCAAGGTTGGAAAAATTATCTGTTTCATAGTACATCGATAACTACAAGTCGTTAAGTTAGTTGTAAATTGCGATAGTGTTATAGTGCCAGGTATTGCGGTGTTCATGCGTTCAGATTTTGAATATAAGTACTAAGATACTGAGATACCCCACATTCCGGCATCCTCACACGCTGTATTAACCGATTTTTATGTCTTTTTTTGATAGAATTACCGAAAAATTATTCTCCACCAAAAATGGGGTGGCTCCTCAGGTCCGGGAAGTGATGCGCCGCAGCGATAAAGACCGAAGGGCGTATGAGCAGTGGAAAGAGAGTGGCGATAGGGAGCAACTTCTTCAGGAGGTGGCTCAGGCTTATTATTATAAAAAGACCAATATTCGCTCCGAAATTGATGTGCATATTCTAAATATGCCGACGGCCAATGGCTTTGCTATTACTTATCACCCCCGCATTCAGAAAAAACACTTTCAGTATTTACTTGACTACCTGAAAGACCGGGTGGCTCTGCTGGGGTATCGCGTGGTGAATACCAATCGACGCATTGTTGAAAAAGCAAACTATGTGGAAACCACTGAGCACTACTATTTGAAGCCCCCGCTCGATACCGAAAGCCTGGAAAAACAACCCATCGATCAGCAGTTTGGCAATGTCTCTTTGTCGCAGGTTTTTATTGACAATCGCCCTAGCTTTCTCAAGGTTCTCGTAAGTTTTTATTCCGACCGCCTGTACCAGGATGCCCTGCACTTCGACGATTTTGTGAGTCACCTGTTTGCTAATAACAATGTTTAGTTCCGTATTACTCTATTGAGATTTTTCTGATAAGGATGCCTTCTAAAGTCGTAAGGCGAACAATATACGAACCCGCTGGTAAGGTTTGGGTTGCAATGACGAATTGCCCCAGGTTATCGCTCTCTACTGGAAGCGATAAGGTTTTTCCTTGTAGGTTGATAATTTCTAAAGTCAGTAAAGAGTCCGCCTCAGGCAGGGTAACCGTAAGCAAACCATCGCTGGGTACTGGATATAGGTTAAACACTTGAGGTTCTTCTTGGCACCCCTTGGCAATCTGCTGTTCGGTATTGAGTCGAATATCTTCCAAACGGGCGTATAAGTTTTCACCGGGACACTCGGTTGCACAACCATTGCGGTGACCCGCCACAACCCCCAAGTTGCGATTAGTAGGATGATTGTTCGTCGCCAGTGGATTTAGCCCTTCCTTATCCAGTTTCCAGCTAGTTACCTGCACAATGGTGGCGAGTGCAGCATCGGTGGGAGTAGCAGTGTTGTAGTTACCCAGCAGACAAACTCCCATAGTACCCGAGTTCCGACCGCAGAAATGCGCTCCGCGAATGTCATCACTCGCTACGTTTTGTGTCCCAGCACTGCGCCCTTCAAACAGCGTTCCGTCGGGGGCCACCAGAAAATTATAACCAATATCTGACCAGCCTCGATCTTGAGTGTGAAATAGGTAAATATTCCGCACCACATTCTCGTAATCAGTCAGCGAATTGAATGTAGCCGAATGATGGATAATCACGTGGTTGACCTGCGTAATAGCCCGCTGGTAGCTGGGCGCGGGCAATCCACTGCGCCACTCCTCCTGAGAAATAAACGACGGCTTCTGGCAAGATAGCTGATCTTTATCGCTCCGTTCCTGACGTAGCACTGGATGGGACGACTTATCAGCTTGGGCGTTAAAAAGAGAAATGAGCATATCTCCGCTCATCTGCCCGCTATGCAGAATAAACCCCTGAATAGGTACATCCCACACTAGTAACACGCTTAAGTTATGGGCTAGACCTTCAGTTTCGTGTTCTTCGCCCTGTACCCGAAAAGTATCTTGACCGATAGTGAGATAAGTATCCTTCCAATCGGTATTAAGAATCGCCCGAAGTGCCAAACCTGTGGCAGGGGAGGGCAGTTGAACAAGGTAGGACTGTTCGGCCTGTACCTCGGCTCGAAGCTGACGATAGTATTTTGTTACTCTCTTGGTGTCAGTTATAGAAAGTTTTGGGTATTTTTGCGCCCACGTCAGCATCGGAAGCAACCATAGCCCAATGAGACAAACTATTATGTAAGGTTGTTTATTCATCTGAAATGGTGTTCCAGTGCGCTAGTGTTCGTGTGTCCAAGGTATTTGTTTTAGTAACGCAGGTGCACGAACACTTGAAAACATAAACACAGGAACACAATGTGAATCTACAAACTAATTAACCTACCAAACGATTGTTTATGTTGAACTGTTTCCTACCAAATCTTCAAGCCATGCTAAAGAAAACCTTAGTCCTGACTGCTATTGTTATCATGAGTTGTCAGAGTATTCCTTCCGCCAGCGTCCCTGCGGCCGATAGCAGCCCTATTCAGTTTATGAAGACCTCCTTGCAGGTGACCGTTCGTAACAATATCGGAAATGTGGTAGAAGGGGCCGAAGTACAGTTATTTACCAGTAAAGAAGAATATCAGGAAGAAACTAACCCGGTAGGTGAAATGGCTTACACGGATGATAAAGGCCGGGTAAAATTTGTCGGTATTGAGCCTCGCGAATACTACCTTAACGTAGAAAAGGGCGATTTGAATAACTACGGAGCTGGTATCAAAACCGACTCGCTGGTAGCCAAGCGAATGAACAAGGTAACGATCATTATTGAATAATGATTTCGCCCGACGACATCAATAAATATCGCTTTCGCTACGTTGTTCAGGTACGTTACTCGGATATGGATATGCTGGGGCACGCTAATAATGCAGTGTACTTGACATACTTGGAAACCGCCCGCCTGGCTTATTTTCGGGAAATAAGCTCAGCTAGTGCTAATGAAATTGCGCTGGTTTTAGCTCACGCTGAAATGGACTTTAAAATTCCACTGACCCCCAATGTACAGCCTGTGGTTCAGATGCGGACGACCCGCCTGGGCAACAGTAGCCTAACTATTGAGAATATTATTACAGATGAGGCCAACGAGTGCGTGTTCTTCACTGCCTCAACAGTAATGGTGGCCATTGATAAGAAAACTGGGCGACCGGTATCTATTCCGGCTGATGAAAAACAGAAAGTAATCGATTATGAACCAGCTTTGGACTAAATGGTGGGTGATTGCCGGGTTGGGCCTCTTGCTTGCCTCCTGTGCCTCTCCCGAAGCCCCTGATTTTAAAGGAATAGAAAATCTAAAGGTAAATGTAGAAGGATTGAGCCGCGCCCGAATTAATGGGGATGCAGTGTTCTTTAACCCTAATGATCGTCAGATTACCCTCAAGCAAGTAGATGTAGAAGTATCGGTAGAAGGGCAAAAAGTAAAAGATATTTCCCGGGAGTACGATATTACTGCCCAACCTAACAGCGAAGTAAAAGTGCCTATTGACGTTACCCTCACTCTGGAGGACCTAAACATGAATCTGCTCAGTACGGCGATGAGTATGCTCAATGGCGAAGAGAAGAAAATCCGTTACAAGGGCAAAGCCCGGGTAAAAATGTACGGCGTTTCCTTCAGCGTTCCCTTCGACTATGAGGACGATGTAAATATCGTCCTTTAGATTTACTAGCCAATCTTTACTCCTGTCTGTAAACGGGCACCGACATTTACCCGAAAAGATGCCCAATGTAGCGATCCAATGGTCAAAAAGTATTTTGGTAAAGAGGGAAAGCAGCAGTTGCGCTTCCGAATCCGAAAGACTAATGATTTGGCGAAACTTACCTAATAAAGGATGAGCCATCGTGAGTTTACTAACAGGGCACTTTCCCCTTTTACTTACTCGGTAACTGCACCGAAGCGGGCTGGGTATCTAATTTGCCTACTTCAACTGTGGAGCTGCCGTGCACGCGCATAGTAGTGGTTTGAAAGTCTTCGGCCTCAGCCTCAAAGATGTTCTCTACATACTTCTGAGGGTTACGATCAATGTAGGGAAACCAGGTGCTATGAATTTGAATCATGATTTTGTGTCCCTTTTTGAAAGTATGCAGTACATCCTGCAACGGAAATTCTACGTCCGTAATTCGGTCAGCCTCGAAGGGTTCAGGTTGCTCGTAGCTGTTGCGGAAGCGACCGCGGAATACTTCGCTGCGTACCATCATTTGATAGCCAGGCATTTTTAAATGATCCTGCATGGTGGGACTTTCTTCGGCATCCGAAGGCATTACGTCAATCAGCTTAACGATCCAGTCGGCATCGGTGCCCGAGGTGGACACTTTCAGTTTCGCCATAATTTCTCCCATCAGTGTCAAGTCTTCTTCCAGCGGCTCAGTCTCAAAAGTGAGCACATCGGGGCGACGAGAGGCGAAACGCTGGTCGTCCGTCATAAACTTGCGGGGAGTGAAAGTGACTTTAATATCTTCGGTCGAGGGTACTGGATGGTTAGGATCGCTGGTGTACTCAAACACCTGACTATCATCAGGGTCGCCATTGATGACTAAAGCATCCGCCTGTAAAGCTTCTCCTTCTTTAAAGGTGAAGGTGTAACGGGGGGCATCAGCCGGAGGCCAAGTATCAAACTTCTTCCATTCTTTGAGTCCGGTATCGTAGAGATAAGCATCGGGCAACTGAGGAGCCGGACCGTCTTTCAAGAAGTGAGTAAAGAACGGGTACTCAATTTCTTTCTGGTAGAAGGTAGAAATGCTATCGCCAAAGTAGATATTCCCGACCGCCTGAGAACCCCTCTCCCTTGACCAATCACCGTGACTCCAGGGACCCATCACCAGCATATTGAACGTTCCCGGATTGTTCCGTTCTACGGTTTTGTAGATGTTTAGTGGACCGTACAAATCTTCAGCATCGAACCAGCCACCTACGGTCATAATGGCGTGATCAATATCGTTCAGATGGGGAAGTATGCTGCGCTCCTGCCAGAATTCGTCGTAGTTGGGATGCTCGGTAACTTGCTGCCAGAAGAAGTTATCGGCGTAATACTGCTGCGAGTTTTTCAGTGGACCTAGTTCTTTATGAAACTGATAAGCATCCGTCGTACCCGGAGCTGCCATTTTAAACCAAGTGGTGTCGGTGGGGCCTTCGTGCTGCACGCCAAACACCGGGAAGGTCATCCAGTAGCTCTGCAAAAACGCTCCGTGGTGGTGAAAATCGTCGAAGAAAAAGTCAGAGATAGGGGCTTGGGGCGAAGAAGCTTTCAGAGCCGGATGAGCGTCTACCGCTCCGGCAATAGTGTAGAAGCCCGGATAGCTAATACCCCACTGCCCCACCTTGCCGTTGGTACGATCGCCCAGTTCTTTTAGTAACCACTCAATGGTATCGAAGGTATCCGAACTTTCGTCAATCTCGTCTTCACTGTCGCGGTTGGGCCGCATATTGTCGTATTGCCCCTCTGAACGGTAGCGACCCCGCACATCTTCGTATACAAAGATATACCCATCGCGCATCAGATAAGGCGATGGCCCTAAACTGTTCGGATATTGATCTTCCCCGTACGGACTTACGCTGTAGGGAGTGCGTTTCAGCAAAATCGGATATTTTTTGCTCTGGTCTTTGGGCAGATATACATTAGCAAATAGCTTTACCCCGTCACGCATGGGAATAGTCACTTCCCGCTTTTCGTAATTCTCCCGCACATAAATAGAATCTGCGTTCTGGGCGTACCCGGCTAGGGTTACCGAAAGAAGTAGTATAAAGGAAAGGTGCTTCATCATAGGTTAGGTATTTTCGGTAAGATACATTCTTTAAGCTAAAGAATGAAAAGTGCCGAGAGTGGTTTGTAGTACTTAGCGTTGAGATAGCGACGACAACCCTGTCAAAAGATTATGATTTTCCTTAGATTTAAACGGCTAAAGGTAAGCTAACAGTGACTTATCTCCGTTTTGTGCCCATTGTTAGCAGGGATTAACCGTTATTATGCAATTATTACTGGTGATTCACTAGAAAATGACAAACATGAATTTCAAAAATTTGATTATTGTAGTCTTCATATTATACGCTCCATGGGTAAATGCAACTGAAGTAAAAATTGATGTAACCAATCTCCAGTATAACGTTCCAGTTTTTATTAGCGAGGGTGGTGAACTCAACAGAGTTCCTGAATCCGGGATGCTTAAAATGAAAGTCAAGAACCTTCCTACAATCATCCAACTAGTTTCTATTGAAAAGAGTAAAATTGAGACTCATAAGACTATCTGGTTGACCGGGAGCACTTTAGAAATAAGTAGTTCAAATACTGATGATATAAACTTATCACCAGCTAACAGTGGAGAGGTACTACCTAATAATATGGAAGAAGAGTGGAAACAAATTAATATTGAGAAAAAACCGGAATTTACGCCTTCTCAGCCATTTCTGGTCTATCTGGTAAATAATATAAATCGTCAAGAGACAGATTACGTGCGACAGATAATCGATCAAATTCCGGAAGAGAAATACGAATTTTGGGCAACTGAAAGGCTGATAGCGTACTTGGAAGAATTTGACAATGCTGGGTTTGATCCTTCAGAAAAACAATTTGAACATCTGACCGCTATCAATAAAAAAGGAGAAAAAGAGAGGTTTGATAGGCCCAAAGACAAATTTCTTCTAATTGACTTTTCCTCAAGCGCATGCAAGCCCTGTTTGATAGATATTGATAAACTGGTTAAGCTTAAAGAAGATTTTGGCGATGATTTAGAGATTTTATCTATTTGGGACGATACCAAGCAGGAAGCCTGGATCAATATTGCAAAGAAGCAGAAAGATAAAATTAGCTGGGTAAGTTTGAGAGACGAAAGCCAGGCTATTTTAAAAAAATTTGGTGTAGATATCTACCCAACCTATATCATGGTAAACCCCGACGGGAAAGTTGAAAAGGAATGGAAAGGTTCCGGAATAGAAAAAGCCAGGAAGTATCTCAGGAAAAACCGCTGATAGCATACTGAAACAAAGTTGAATTAGAAAGCTAATGAAAGATAAAACGATACCAGTCACCATTCCTCAAGATATTTTGATTACTCTCAATCAGAAAGAGGAAGAGTTGCGGGATCAATTTCAGCTAACAATTGCTATCATGCTTTTTCAGCAAGAAAAGCTGACGATTGGCAAAGCTGTACAGCTATCGGGTGTAGGTCGTTATGAATTCGAGAAAGCACTGGCAAAAAACGATATTCCGATAGTTAATACCTCTCTTGAAGAAGTGTTTGCCGATGTTGCTAAACTGCGTGATTTGTAAAAATTAGAAAGAAAAAAATAATGGCAATTTTAGATAAACCCTTGAGCAATTTACAAATCGAGCTACTTCAGCTTTACAGTCAAGATGTAAGCGAAGAGGATTTGATTGCTATAAAAAGACTATTAGCCAAGTATTTTGCCGACCGAGCCTCCGACGAAATGGACAAATTGTGGGAAGAGAAAGGCTGGACAAATAAGACCATGGATGAGTGGCTCAATGATGAAGATACTACTCAAAAAGAGGGCTAGTAAACTGGACAAATGAGAGTGGTTATTGACACCAACAGTTTACTGGTAAGTATTGGAAAGAAGTCAAAGTACTGACCAATATTTGATGCGTTAATTCAAGGAAAAATCAAGTTGCTGATTTCCAACGATGTAGTAAGCGAGTATACAGAAGTACTAGAAGAAAAGGCAAACGTAACAGTAGCCACTAACATCGCGGATTTCCTGATAAGATCGCCTGATGTTGAGCAAGTGAATATTCACTTTAAGTGGTCAATTATTACTAAGGATGCTGACGATAACAAATTCGTAGATTGTGCGCTGAATGGACAAGCAGATTTTTTAGTAACTGACGATAAGCATTTTAATGTTCTGAAGAAAATAGGGTTCCCGCCAGTTCAAATCATCCGGACAGCAGATTTTCTGAAGGAAATAGTAAAATCATATTGAGATTAATTGGTACGAGTGACCAAGAGCTACCGCCAGATTATTTTTCGGCTTGAGGGTGAGAATGATACGATTACAGATCATACTGGTTATCAATAAAGGAGTAAAAATATGGCTATGTTTAACCCCGTCTACCCCCACGAATTGACGCGAGACAGGGTAAATTTTAGAGATAACAAGGCTTGAATTAATGATCTTAAGATTAATAGGTAATATAGCGGGCAAATTAAAGACCTCATTTTTTGACTTATTACCCATTATCGTGGTGGTAGTGTTTTTTCAAACGATCGTCCTACAGCAGCCTTTCCCTAATATGCTCGAAACCCTCGTCGGGTTGGTATTTGTTGTGATAGGCCTTATGCTTTTTGTGGAAGGACTTGAACTGGGGCTATTTCCTATTGGAGAGAATCTATCTTACGCATTAGTTAAAAAAGGGAGTTTATTTTGGCTGTTATCTTTCTCCTTTCTACTAGGGTTCTCCACCACTATTGCCGAACCAGCCTTGATTGCCGTCGCTAAGGAAGCCGGAGAAATAGCCGTAGAGTCAGATTTAATAAAACCTGAAATCGAATCAAGTTACATTCTTGGCTTACGTATCTCGGTTGCGATTTCCGTCGGACTGGCGATACTCATCGGGATTTGGCGAATCATCCAAGGTTGGCCCATTTATTACTTAATTATTGGGGGGTATGTGATGGTCATTGTCATGACCTTATTTGCCCCCGAAGAAATCATTGGGATTGCTTACGACGCTGGTGGGGTTACAACATCAACGATCACGGTACCCTTGGTTACCGCACTTGGAGTTGGTTTGGCAACAGTGATTGAGGGCAGAAGTCCCTTAACCGATGGGTTTGGGTTGATCGCATTTGCGTCATTGTTACCGATGATATTCGTAATGGGGTACGGTATGTTCATCTTCTAAGTTCACAGGAATGCTAATAGAACTAGGAATTACTTTTTTAAACACCCTTAGGGATGTAGCGCCCATTGTACTCTTAATTGCCATATTCCAAATTTTTATCATAAAGAAGTCGATACCACGTCTGAAAAATGTAATTTTTGGGGTGGTGCTGGTGATTTTCGGATTAACCTTTTTTCTAATGGGGCTAGAACAAGCTTTATTTCCAGTAGGAGAGCTAATGGCCAAACAGTTATCCAACCCAGAGTTTATTACCAAAACGTATTCGGGCTCGTTAACCGACTGGCAGGCCTATTATTGGGTATATATTTTTGCGGCATTACTGGGGTTCTCTACCACCATTGCTGAACCCTCGCTGTATGCAGTCGCCGTAAAAGCCAACGAAGTATCAGGAGGCACGATAGGTACCTTGTATCTTCGCTTTGTGGTGGCAATTGGTGTGGCCATCGCCTTGGTGGTTGGCACCTATCGCATTGTGGTTGGGGACTCTCTGGCTACCTACATTATGGTGGGCTACGTGATCGTGGTGATTCAAACCATATTTGTAAAAAAAGATCTGGTGGCTCTGGCCTACGATTCGGGAGGGGTTACTACCTCTACCGTCACTGTACCTATTGTAGCAGCGTTGGGGTTGGGATTGTCATCAGTCGTGCCTGGTCGAAATCCCGCAATAGATGGGTTTGGGTTAATTGCTTTTGCCAGCGTTTTCCCGATGATCACGGTACTAGGATACGCACAAATAAACGATCTAGCAATATATTTTAAGAAGCTCAGTAAAAATTAAAATTATGAGATTTGATTTAATCGTAGGGTTTGTAAACCCGAACATCACCGAAAAAGTCATCACTACAGCCAAAGAATCAGGGGCAACTGGCGATGTAATTATTCAGGGCAAAGGTAGCGGCATGGAACAATCCAGTTTTTTAGGTCTATCTATACAAGACAAAACCGATATCGTTCTTTTTGTAGTTGAAGAACACCATACCAACAGAATTATAAAATCTGTTTCGGATGAATGTAATATTGAAGAGCACGGCAACGGAATATTAGTTGCCCTGAAGATAGATAAAGTGGCGGGCCTATCTAATCAAATCAAGAAAATCAGAGAAAACCTCAACACTGAACAATTATAAACAGAAGGTTATGGAAACTTTTCAAAAAGCAAAAGATATTGCTTCCGATAAACTGTTTTTTATTGATGGTTTGGCCAGCGCAAGACATGCTGCTGAATTGATGAAAGAGAAAAATGTTCAGGCGCTTATCATTCAGAAAAGAAATAATGCTGACGCTAACGGAATTATTACCGTTTATGATATAATAAAAGGAGTGATCATTCCGAAGAAAACCCTCGACGAAGTAAGCGTGTACGAGATAATGACCAAACCGGTGTTTTCAATTTCAGCCCATTTGAATATTAAGTATGTACCGAGGTTAATGTATAACTACAATGTGAGAATTGCCCCCGTTGAAGAAAACGGTGAATATATTGGAGTGATTGACTATACACAGTTTTTGTTTACCAACCTTGACAGTGTAAATCAATAAATAAGTGACTAAGCAACGTTAGAATACACTAAAGAAAAAGGTAAGAGCCTTGCTGATTTGGTAGATAAGCTAATCACCAAAGACTGGAGAGGAATTCATGCAGAAGATATTGCTCCGCTGCTAACGGTAGTGTTTCGTTCTTTTCTTACTGATTTTATCATGTCGCCTAGCACCTCTATCTGCAAGTTAAACTCATATTTGTCTCGCTGGGGATTTCCCACATGCTTATCTTTCATCTGGTCAAGCGCAATTCTTTTCATATAGTGCAAGATGCAATTGAATTGTCATTCAAATACATAGATCGAGCAGTTAGTTATAATTTTCAGGAGTATTCCCCAATGGGGGGTTTTGTTATACTCTTTTGGCGACAGATGAGAGGTTAATAGGGGCAAGCTCAACAGTAATGCACTCATACCCTAGTAAACTAACCAACAGGGGTTCTTTCTCAGCTTTTATGTTATGCTTGTGTTAAGTTTGAACAGTAGTAAAACCCTATTTTTTGGGTCGGCGCTTTTTCCAGTAAGGGCGGCGGGGCTTCTGACTTTTTACACCTACTGAAGCACTCGTTGCTGACTTTGGTCGTGAGTTTACCCGGGGCGTACTTTGTGTGTTTTCCGCAACAGGCTCAGTGTCATTTCCCAGGAAAGGGTGATCGTCGGCTACTGGAATTTTCTGATTGATGGTCCGCTGGATATCACGGAGGTAAGCTTTTTCCTCAGTGTCGCAAAACGAAAGGGCAACGCCACTCGCTCCGGCCCTTCCAGTTCGGCCAATGCGGTGCACGTAGGTTTCGGGTACGTTGGGTAAATCGTAGTTCACTACGTGCGATAATTCCTCCACATCGATACCTCGCGCGGCGATGTCGGTAGCTATCAGCACGTTTGTTTTGCCAGTCTTAAAACTATTTAGAGCTTTTTGCCGGGCTGTTTGGGATTTGTTACCATGAATGGCATTAGACTGAATACCCGCTCTCCCCAGTAACTTCACAATTTTATTAGCCCCGTGCTTGGTTCGGGAGAATACCAGTGCCGAGTCTATCGCCTCGGTTTGCAATAAGTGGATCAGCAGCTTAGCCTTACTTCTCTTTTCCACAAAATACACCGACTGCTGTACTTTCTCGGCGGTGGTTTGTTCGGGTTTGATTGTCACTTTCTCGGGGTTACCCAGAATTTGTCGTGATAAGTTCAGACTCTCCGGAGGCAAAGTAGCCGAGAAGAACAGGGACTGTCGTCGTTCGGGCAGGCGGGCAATGATCTTACGAATATCATGGATGAAGCCCATGTCGAGCATCTGATCGGCTTCATCCAGCACAAAGTACTCAATAGCTCTTAGCGTAATAATACCCTGCCCTAATAGGTCCAGTAATCGGCCGGGAGTAGCTACTAGTATATCTACTCCCCGCTGGAGGGCCTGTACCTGAGAGCCTTGTTTCACCCCGCCAAAAATAACAGTGTTTCTAACATTGGTGAATCTGCCGTAGGCGGTAAAACTCTCATCTATTTGAATAGCTAATTCCCGGGTGGGAGTCACCACTAAGGCTTTTATATTACGTCGTTGATTCTCTCTCCGTTTATCGAGATGCAGGTGCTGCAAAATTGGAATAGCGAAAGCCGCCGTTTTGCCGGTTCCGGTCTGAGCGCAACCGAGTAAGTCCTGCCTACGCAGTAGAATTGGAATGGCTTGTTGCTGAATAGGAGTGGGGTGGGTATATCCTTCTGCCGCCAAGGCTTTTAAAATGGGGGCAGTAATTTTTAGGTCTTGAAAAGTCATTTCGGTATTTTAAGTGAAAGCAGTATTTCCCACTTGGTTTAAAGCCATGAGGAGATGAGCTTATGAGTGAGGAGGTTTTCTCCTTGAAGGTCTAATGGGTTAAGTGATGATCACGATATGGGTGGGATGGAAAAATTAGAGTAGGACTGTGATAAGCCTACTCCTTAATGTGGAAATGAATTATTGGAAAGAGTCAATGATTGGGCATTACTGGGGCTATTTCTTTACCTTAACAGCATTCAGACCCTTCGGCCCCTGCTCAAGTTCAAAAGTTACCAGATCACCCTCGTCTATTTCGTCAACTAGTCCAGTAACGTGGACAAAATACTTTTCGTACTTGTCGGTATCCTTGATAAAACCGTATCCTTTCTCGTGGTTAAAGAACTCAACCCGCCCGGTACGAAGGGGTGAGTCATCCTCTTTCTCCTTGGGCGGAATGCCAATTACAATGTCTTCGGCTTTTATTTTCTTCCTTTTGTCCGGGTCAGGTGGGGTATCGGTAAGGTTGCCATTTTCATCTACGTAAGCGATCATATCGCCCAACTCGCTACCCAGCGAATTTTCTTGACGTTCTTCCTTTCTTTGCTGCTTCTCTTGCTTCTTCTTCAAACGTTTCTTCTCTTTCTCTTTCTTACTGTATGTCTCTCGCGATTTCGCCATATTTTACTTGATATATACTTTGCAACGAACTCCTACGGAGAAACGTTTCGTTGGGGAAAAATAGATCGCAATTAATGGAAAAAGTTTATGAACAAAATAGTAATCATCACCATCGGTTTGGTCATTGCTGGGATACTAGCGTACTCACTGCAAGGCGGGGAGAGTACTGATGACTACACCGAGCGGATTCTGAAAGAACGGGAAAACATTCGCAACTTTTTACGAGGCTCAGACGAATCGCCCTTTGCCCCGGACAATATTCCGTTTAAAGAATTGAATTACTATAAGCCTGATCCCGCCTACCGGGTAAATGCCCGGTTGGAGCGCATTAAAGATCATAAATTACTCACCTTGCCTACTTCCGATGGGGAAGAGGAGAAGTACATCCGCTACGGCTACGCTACGTTCGAGATAAATGAGAAATCTCAAAAACTGTTGGTGCTAGAACCCTTCGATCAACAGCGCCCCCCCATATTATTTGTTGCCTTTGCCGATGCTACTAGTGGGGAAGAAACCTACGGGGGCGGGCGTTACCTCAATGTAGAAATGCCCAGTCGTACCGGACAAAAAAGCCTGGAGCTGGATTTTAATCTAGCGTATAATCCATACTGCGCTTACAACCCTACATTCAGTTGTCCACTGCCTCCCCGGGAGAATGTGCTCGATATTCCTATTCCAGTGGGAGAGAAGAATTTTGATTGATCGTCCACAGTCTAATCTAATGAGTAATGATTGATGAATAATGACGAATAGCCGACATCAACCATTACTCATTATTCATCAGTCATTATTAATACTGTGGACTGGAAAAAGTTAAAAAATGTTAAAAAGTGCATTTACCAATGATCTAATAGAAGCGGGTTGCGATGAAGTAGGCCGAGGGTGTTTGGCAGGACCGGTGGTAGCTGCGGCGGTCATTCTTCCTAAAGGCTTTACTCACGCTATCCTCACCGACTCTAAGCAACTTTCAGGGGAAACTCGAGCTCAGCTAGCTGAGGAAATTAAGGAGCAGGCGCTAGCGTATGCCATAGCGGAAGTGAGTAATCAGCAAATTGATGAGATCAATATTCTGAACGCTTCCTTCCTGGCGATGCACCGGGCACTAGACGCCCTTAGTCTACGGCCGGAGCTGATTTTAGTGGACGGAAACCGTTTTCAACCCTATCCATTGGTGTCGCACCAATGCGTGATAAAGGGTGATCAGCAGTATTTTTCTATTGCGGCGGCCTCAGTTTTAGCCAAAACTTATCGTGACAAATTGATGCAGCAGCTTGCCCAAAAATACCCGCAGTACGGTTGGGAGCGTAACGTAGGCTACCCAACCTCTACCCATCGGGAAGCCATTCAGCAACACGGCATCACCCCCTGGCACCGGAGAAGCTTCGCAGGATGTAAGTAGTAGTGTTATAGTATTATGGTTTCGGGTTCAGTCACTTTAGCACCACAACACTATAATGCCGTAGCACTTAAACACTAAAACACCCTAACACCATCATAAAAATTTTTGTACCTTGCCGATAATCCCGGATGAGTAAGCATGAAAGAAAAAATAGACCTTAGCAATTTGCCTCAACACATTGCCGTTATTATGGACGGGAACGGTCGGTGGGCAAAGAAGAAAGGTGCCGAGCGGGTATTTGGTCATCGCAATGCTATCAAAGCTGTGCGTGAGGTGACCGAGGGTTGTGCTGAGCTAGGGGTTGGGTTTCTGACATTGTACGCTTTCTCTACCGAAAACTGGGGGCGCCCCCGGTTGGAGATAGAAGCGTTAATGCAGTTGCTAGTAACGACGATCAGTAATGAGGTTGAAACGCTAATGAAAAATAACGTTCGCTTACAATCGATTGGTGATGTTGAGAAACTACCGGGTAACTGCCGCTATAAACTTCAGGAGGCCATCGAACTTACCCAGGATAATAGCGGTTTAACGTTAATATTAGCCCTCAACTACAGCGGACGTTGGGAGATTACCGAAGCAGTGAGAAGGTTGACTACTAGAGTACAAGATGGAGCAATTAATCCGGAAGCTATCGATCAGCAAATGATTGCCCGGGAGTTAACCACTCACGATATACCTGACCCTGAATTACTTATTCGTACCAGTGGTGAAATGCGAATCAGTAATTTCTTGCTTTGGCAAATAGCCTACACCGAATTATATATGACCCAAATTCTCTGGCCTGACTTCCGGAGGGAGCATTTATACGAGGCGATTATCGCCTACCAGCAGCGTGAGCGCAGATTTGGAAAAATCAGTGAGCAAGTAAAAACATAATGAAGTATTTAGTAACCTTATTAGTCCTACTGGCCCTGCTTACCGAAGGGGTTTTTGCCCAAATTGGGGTAGGACGTCGTCGCACCCAACCTACTACTCAGCAGTCAGTCGATTACAACGATCCGCAGGAGTATGAAATTGCCGAGATCACCGTTTCCGGTAACAAGGGGCTGGATGCTAACGCCATCATTTCACTATCCGGTCTATCGGTAGGTGATAAAATCCGGGTGCCGGGCCCTGCCGTAAGTTCAGCCATCAAAAAGCTGTGGAAGAGCCGAATTCTGGGCGATGTTTCGGTCTCGGCCAGTAAGATAGAGAATGGAAAGATCTCCCTGATTATCAGCCTGGCCGAAAAGCCCCGCTTGAGCCGAATCGTATTAGACGGAGTAAATAGCAGTCAGGAAACGGAGATTACCGACGACCTTACGCTCATCAAAGGGCAGATTGTAGATGATGCCCTGATTAACCGGGCTCGCCTCACGGTGAGAAACTTCTTTATTGACAAAGGCTATCTAAACGTGGCGGTCGATATTCAGCAGAAGCAAGATACCTTACTGAACAATGCGATTGCCCTCAATATCAACGTGGATAAGGGGAGCAAGGTAAAAATCAACCGGATCAATTTTACTGGAAATGAAGCCCTTTCTGGGAAGAAGCTGAAGGGAAAGATGAAAAATACCAATGAGCGGGTACGCTTCACACTGGTTCGCGATCTGATCACTCGCTTACTTAACACTAAACCCAAAGAAGCAGCTACATTCCTAACTAAGCAAAGAGACTCTTCTGTTGATGATATGCGGGCTTACATCAACGAGCACGTAAAGCTGAATTTTTTCAATGGGTCTAAGTTTATTCGTGACGACTTTAAGACCGATAAGCAAGCGGTCATAGATTTCTATAATTCCCGAGGCTACCGCGATGCAGCAATTGTCTCCGATAGCGTGTATAAATCAGGTGCAGATGCAATCAGCATCGATATTAAAGTAGACGAAGGAAATAAGTATTACTTCCGGGATATTCTCTGGACGGGTAACTATGTATACGAAGACGAAGTGCTAGAGCGCGTATTGGGCATCGGGAAGGGCGATGTCTACGATCTGGAAAACCTGAATAAACGCCTCAACTTTAATCCGCAGGGAGCCGATGTCAGTGCCTTATACATGGATAACGGCTATTTGTTCTTCCGGGTAGAACCCATTGAGGTGCAGATTGAGGAAGATTCTATCGATATTGAGATGCGGATTTTTGAGGGTGAGCAGGCAACCATTAGTAAAATTATCATTACCGGGAATGATCGTACGAACGACCACGTGATCCGGCGGGAAATCCGTACGCTTCCCGGACAGAAATTTAGCCGTGAGTTACTCATCCGTACCCAGCGGGAACTGTCCCAACTGGGTTACTTTGATCCCGAGCAGATCGGTATCAATCCCATTCCCAATCCGGCCGAAGGCACGGTAGACATTGAATACGCATTGGTCGAGAAACCGAGCGATCAGATTGAATTGTCTGGTGGCTGGGGTGGTTTCATGGGCTTTGTTGGCACGTTAGGGTTAGTATTCAATAATTTCTCAGTAAAGAATATTCCGCACTTCGATCGTTGGCGACCTCTGCCGATTGGTGATGGTCAAAAACTTTCATTACGGGTGCAAGCCAACGGGCGATTCTTCCAAAACTATTCGGCTACATTTTCGGAACCTTGGCTGGGCGGTAAAAAACCCAACAGTTTGACCGTTGGTCTTTCTCACCAAATTATTCGCAGTACTACGGGGTTTGGTGGACTTGGAGGATTTAACCAATTTGGTGGTCAATTCGGGGGTTTTGGAGGGCGTCCACAGATTGGTGGCTCGCTGCGGATTACCAACATTAGCGTAGGTCTCGGACGGCGACTTCGTTGGCCCGATGACTACTTCACTATGAGTAACTCCTTGGTATACCGACGCTACGCACTTGATGATTATCAAGACATTGGTATTGGCTTTACCACTGGTTTTTCCAATAATTTGTCGGTAAACACTACTATTGCCCGAAACAGTATAGACAATCCGATGTTTCCCCGCACGGGTTCATCCATATCATTGGAAGTGGCACTCACTCCGCCTTTCTCTGTCCTTGATAGCAATATTGATTATAATGCTCCTATTACTGCCGAAGACCCGGTGCTGCGGCAGCAGCAATACGCTGATCGTTACAACTGGTTAGAGTACCACCGCTGGATGTTTGATGCTAAGCACTACACCCAATTAGGTAAAAATCTGGTGCTGAATACTAATGTCCACTTTGGCTTTTTCGGTTCGTATAAAGATAACGTAATCAACTCGCCGTTTGAGCGGTTCACTCTGGGAGGTGCGGGTATGGCTGGGCAGAACTTCTTCGTGGCCGAAGAGCAAATTGGGCTACGGGGCTACCCCGACCGGGCGTTCAGACCCCAGGACGAAACGAATGCTCGAGGTGGAATTGCTTACAATAAATTCTCAGCCGAGTTACGCTACCTTGTTTCACCCAATCCGGCTGCTACCATCTTTGTACTTGGTTTCGTAGAAGGTGGTAATAACTTTGCTGACTTTAATCAGTACAATCCGTTTGATCTGTACAAATCAGCCGGGGTAGGGGCGCGTATCTTCATGCCTGCCTTTGGCTTACTGGGTATTGACTGGGGCTACGGCTTTGACACCATTCCTAATAATATTCCTGGGTTACAAGCCCGCCCGCCTGGCCCGGAGTTTCACTTTCGTATTGGCCAGCAAATTCGCTAATCCCGCTTCATCTATTACGTAAATTGCCCGCTATGACCAAGATTGTTTTCCTTGATAAAGGGGTTTTATTAATAGTTTTTGTAACTTTGTGCGCTTTATTGGAACCCTCGGTCGTATTTGGCCAGAAATTTGGATATGTTACTACAGATTTTATTCTAAGTAAGATACCGGAGTATCAAGAGGCTCAGGGAGAAATCGATCAACTGGCTGCCCAATGGCAAAGTGAGATACAGGGAATGCAGCAGGAGGTAGATAATATGTACAGTGAGTTGAAGGCCGAAGAGGTGTTGCTAACGGCAGAAATGAGACGGGAAAGGAGTGAGGCTATTCAGCAGAAAGAAAAAACCCTGAAGGAGTATCAGCAGAAAGTGTTCGGTTTTGAAGGGTTACACCATCTGAAAAAGCAAGAACTAATGAAACCAATTCTAGAGGAAGTGTTTGAAGCAATAGAGAAGGTTTCAGAAGAAAACAAGCTGCAAATCATGTTCGATAAGTCCAGTGATTTAACAATGCTTTATACCAATCCCATTCACGATTATACCGATTATGTGTTGGACGAACTTGGTTTGGGGGAACGGGAAGATACTATTCGATAAATTTAATGTAACCTATATTAACATGAAGCGAAATATTTTAGTAGCAATAAGTGCATTAGCACTATTCTTCACTGCCGAGGCAAACGCCCAGCAAAAGTTCGGTTTTGTAAGTACCGAATACGTGCTAAGCCAGATGCCCGAGGCAAAATCTATTCAATCGGAGTTGCAAGCGTATTCGCGCCAGCTTCAGAATAAAATACAGGCGACAGTGCAAGGTTTTCAAACCCAAGTGGATGCTTACCAAAAGGGAGCAGCTACCATGACTGAAGATGCCCGGGTAGCCAAGGAAAAAGAACTACAGGATTTGCAAGCCCAAATTCAGCAAGATCAGCAGGAGGCTCAGACCAACCTTCAGCGCAAAGAAGCGGAGCTGCTACAACCCGCTTTGGATAAAATTCAGCAGGCGATTGATGCGGTGGCCAAAGAAAACAGCTATACTCATGTGTTTAGCCTGGACGTGGCCGGCAACCCTATTTTGCTGTA
Source organism: Bacteroidota bacterium (assembly GCA_039198955.1). Taxonomy (GTDB): domain Bacteria; phylum Bacteroidota; class Bacteroidia; order Cytophagales; family Cyclobacteriaceae; genus Tunicatimonas. Next base: position 26,155 of record JBCCTI010000034.1, read on the forward strand.
CGTTGAGAATCGAGACGAAGCCGATATATCAGACCTGGTGCTTAAGAATATGGGTATCACCCCCACTGAAGCCAATAATACGGGTTCTAACTAGCCAAAAGCATTCTTTCCAGATACGCATTAAGCCGGGCAGTTTTGCCTGGCTTTTTTTGTTTAATGGTGCTATTTCCTCAATGAATGTCGGTGATCTGCCCGTATTTTTAGTAAGTTATCACCATTTATATCGTTATTTTCTATATTTTTATCATCTAGTGTGGCCTATTCCGGTCATTAGCCAGCTTGATACCTTTAACTTTTTAGTAATATTTTAACTAATCTTCGAGACCTATGAACGAAAACATTAACAAAAACGCCCTATTCTACGGGAGTTGCTTTGCTCTAATCACTACCGCCTTCTCCTTCTCTATCCGGGCGGGAATATTACCTCAACTTGGTGAGGAGTTTGGCCTTACTGCCGAACAGCTAGGATTCATAAACTCCATGTGGTTTCTGGGCTTTCCAATATCCATGGTAATAGGTGGGCTGGTTTACCATACGGTAGGTGGTAAAACTATTATGAATATAGCTTTCTTAGCCCATACTGTAGGTATACTCATGACCATCTACGCCGGGGGTTATACCACACTGCTTATCTCTACTTTACTGATCGGTATTGGTAACGGATGTACGGAAGCGGCCTGTAATCCAATGATTGCTGATACTTATTCGGGATTGAAAATGAATAAGATGCTGAATCGTTTCCACATGTGGTTTCCCGGTGGGCTGTTGATAGGCTCGCTAATTTCTAAGTTCATGACGGATGCTAACCTCGGATGGGAAGCTCAGATATGGGTCATCATGATACCAACCATAATCTATGCAGTTTTATTCTTCGGAAAAACCTTCCCTAAGGCAAAAGTAGAGGGTGCTACTTCTTTGGCTGAGAATGCCAAGGCTATGCTAAGTCCCGTCTTTATTTTCTTATTCGTGGCGATGGCGCTTACGGCTATTACCGAGTTTGGGCCGGGGCAATGGGTAACCTTCATTCTGGGGGCTAGTGGAGCTGACCCCTTGCTAGTAATCGCGTTAACATATGGTGTGGTAACTGTTGCCAGATATTTTGCGGGTCCAGTGGTAGGATCACTCGGGCAGACCGGGGTCTTGCTAGGTGGGGCTATCTTGGCAGCTATTGGTATTTATTTGTTTAGTACTGTAACGGGGCCTATTGCTTACCTGGCTGCAATTATCTTTGGTTTAGGGTACGGCTACTTCTGGCCAGTGATGATTGGGGCTACTGCGCAGCGGGTTCCTTTAAGCAGTGCGTTAGGTATGTCAGTCATCGGTGCCGTCGGTATGTTTTCTTCCGCTATTTTCCAGCCGGTTATCGGTGGTTGGATTGACGGTGCCCGGGCGGCCAATGTAGCCGAAGGGCTTAGCGGAGATGCTTTAGAGTTGGCGGTCGGACAAGATGCCCTTCAGAATATGCTAATATTTCCAGTGATACTAATCGTCTTATTCACTATCTTCTTCTTTTGGCAGAAAAATTCTAAGAAGGCAGTACCTGAAGAAGAAAAGATGACGGCTGAGTACTCATCATAGCTCAATAGCCGAGAGATTAGACTCTCAACGGGTTACTATTATTTAGGTATATTATTAAGAGACAGTTTTTACTGAAAAGCTGTCTTTTTTTATGATATAAAAATATTTTTTGAAAAATTAAGTAGTAAAAAATAGGAGTAAGTTACTTTCGATCATTTGTCTCATTTATTACATAATCTGGGTTATACCAAAGTCTGTCTTTGAAATAATATAAAAAGAGACTTAATTATGGTAGAAATATTGAAAATGTGACAAAATATTAACTAATTTGTGGGTTAATTATATTAGTTTAGTGGCATCGTTAGCCACTTTTATTACCTCTAATGAAGAAAGCCATACACGATTGATGTGCGCATCATATTATATACAGCTCAAGACTTTTTTTAATCAAACTTTAACGTAAACTCAATGAGTATGAGAATTTCTACGCATGCTAAATGCTTGTGTCTTTTTGTGCTTAGCTTGCTGCTAAGCATAGGAGGGTACGCTCAAGACAAAACCGTTTCAGGTACAGTAACCGACGGTGAAAACAGTGATGTCCTTCCGGGTGTCAACGTGCTGATTAAAGGCACAACTCAAGGTACAGTAACCGATATGAACGGGGAGTATCGTTTGACGGTGCCCAGCAACGATGCAGTCCTAGTTTTTACTTCCATCGGTTATACTGCCGAAGAAGTAATCGTAGGTAACCAGAGCACCATTGATTTAACGATGTTGCCCGACATCCAATCACTATCGGAGATTGTGGTAACTGGATACTCGGTAGATAATCGGCGGGAAACTACCGGTTCGGTGGCTACCGTAGAGGCTGAAGACTTGCAGATAGTACCTTCGGGTAACGTAGAACAGCAACTGCAAGGGCGAGTATCAGGAGTAACCGTAATTACCAACGGCCAACCTGGTACATCTAGTATTGTGCGGGTTCGCGGATTCGGAGCCCTAGGTGGTAACGAGCCACTCTACGTAGTAGATGGAGTACCAACGCTAAATACTGAGTTTTTAGCCCCGGGCGATATTGAGTCTACTACTGTACTGAAAGATGCCACCAGTGCGTCTATCTACGGTGCTCGGGCTGCGGGTGGGGTAATTGTCTTTACCACCAAAAAGGGCGGTAGGAACCAGCCGCTAAAGGTAACTTATAATGGGGAAATTGGGGTAACTGATCCTGGTCAGGGGCCAGGTGTGCTCAACCCTCAGGATCAAGCCATCTGGACTTGGAACGCTATTCGTAATGGAGCCACCAATCGAGGCGAAACACCTAACTTTGAGCATCCACAATATGGCACTGGAGCCCAACCTGTTATCCCTGACTTTCTACTGGTGGGGCCAGATGCTGGTGTTGTTGGTAATGTCAATCTCGACGAGCAAGCCGCCCTATACAACATTGATCCTAATTTAGGTTCTATCTACCAAGTAGTACGGGCTAACCAAGAAGGTACCGATTGGTACGATGTTATTACCCGACCGGGTATTTTGCACCGTCATAACTTAGGCTTATCAGGGGGCGGGGAAAATAATCGCTTCTACATTGGCCTGAATATGCAGGAGCAAGAAGGGATTCTAACTCACCAAATCTTTAAGCGCTATACCTTCCGGGCTAATTCTGAATTTGATATAATCCCTAATAAGTTACGAGTTGGTGAAAATATCCAAGCAACCTACCGAAGTGTGAATATTCTTCTTGGGGGACAAGGGGGAGCTGGCTCAGCTGATGATGAAAATCTTATTCTGGATGCTTCGCGCATGTCACCGATCATTCCTGTCTTTGATGAGTTCGGTGGTTATGCTGGTACTGCTGCCCCTGGCTTTAACAACCCTCGTAACCCAGTAGCCAATTTAGATGGTCAACGTAATAATACCAACTTTCTAGCAGGTGGTTTCGGAAATGTATACCTAGAGTTTGAACCTATTGAAGATTTGATATTCCGTTCTAGTTTTGGTGGGCGTTTTGACGTAGTTAACTCAGAAAGTTTCGTTCGTCGCCAGTACGAAAACTCGGAAAATAACTCTGCTTTTGGTTATAACCGTAGTTCTAGTTATGGCTTATCGTGGGTATTCACTAATACCATAAATTACAAGAAAGAGTTCGGCGACCACGGCTTTGATATACTACTGGGACAAGAAGCATTGAAGCAAGACTTCTTTAATGGTTTTGGTGGATCAGGGATTAACCCATTCTCGGAGAATCCTGACTTTATTACGCTCTCTACGGTAGAAGCTAACCCGGGTGGCGGTGGTAAATCAAACGGAGTGAACTTTGCTTCTTACTTTGGAAGTGTGAAGTACGACTTTCGGGATAAGTACTTACTTACTGGGGTAGTTCGTTATGATGGATCGTCCCGCTTCGGGTCTGAAGAGCGCTTCGGCGTATTTCCCGCTGTATCTGCAGCCTGGCGAATCTCATCCGAAGGCTTTATGGATGGAGTAACATTTATTGAGGATATGAAAATCAGAGGGGGATACGGAATTATTGGTAACTCTAATAACGTAGACCCTAACAATCAGTTTAGTTTATATACGACTAACTTAGGCCAGGGAAGTTACGATATCAGTGGTACCAACTCATCTGCCGAACTCGGCTTCTATCGAAATCGTATCGGTAATCCTTTCGCTCGCTGGGAGCAGGCGGTGACTATCAACGCTGGTTTTGATGCCTTACTATTTGACGGAAAGCTAGACGTTATCTTCGATGTGTGGGAGAAAAGGACGCAGGACTTGTTATTTCAAGTGCCAGTAACCGTTCAGGCGGGTTTCCGAGCCAGCGCCCCTTCGGTAAACGTAGGAGAAATGCTAAACCGGGGGATTGACTTACGAATCGTGAACAAAGGTACTTTTGGTAACGGTATTGGCTACGAAGTAACTCTGAACGGAGGTTTCTTGCAGAACGAAATTGTTGCTCTGGCTCCGGGCATTGAAGATTTACCCAACCGAAGCTCTGAGTATCGAGGAATAATTCCGGTACTTAATCGTTTAGGTCAGCCACTATCCAATTTCTACGGGTTTCAGGTAGAAGGGCTGTTCCAAGATCAGAACGAAGTAGATAATGCACCTACTCAGGAAGGTGCCGCTCCCGGTCGTTTCCGCTTTGCCGATTTAGATGGTAATGGAGAAATTACTTTAGATGATCGAACTGACTTAGGTAATCCTATTCCAGATTTTACCGGAGGACTTACCATTAAGCTGACTTACAAAGGGTTTGACTTACAAGCTTATACTTATGGTCAAGCCGGAAATGAAATCTATAACGTCTCTAAGCTGTTTACCGATTTTTACCCTTTATTTCCTGGAGCTGCTATCAGTTCTCGGGTAACAGATACCTGGACTCCTCAAAATACCGGGGCAGAAATTCCCATTTTTGAGGATGTCTCTAACTTTAGCACCAATACTCAATCGAACTCTTTCTACGTCGAAGATGGTTCTTACTTAAGGATGCAAAATATAACGCTAGGGTATAACTTTCCTACAACAATGCTAGATAGATGGGGAATGGAGAAACTCAGAGTGTTTGCTTCGGCCAACAATATATTTACTATTAGCGGCTACGATGGACTAGATCCTCAAGTGGGTGGTGGAGCAGATACTAACTTCGGTATTGACCGAGGTAATATTCCGGTAACGCGTCAGTGGGTATTGGGAGTAAATGTCGCATTTTAATTACAATAATAAGTTAACCTACATATGAAAATTACACGAATAATTGCTTTGAGTTTGGTAGCTGTCATATCGGTTACCGTAGCCTGTCAGGATTCTTTCTTAGATGTGGCTCCTGCGGGGTCGTTAAGTCAAACTGAACTTTCATCTCAACAAGGATTGGAAGGTTCATTGATTGCTACCTATGCTATCTTACTGGGGCGAGCGGGATTTTACTCTGATGCTAGTAACTGGTTTTGGGGCGGTGTACTAGGAGGAGATGCCAACAAAGGTAGTGACCCCGGTGATCAGTCGCAGGTAAACGAGATACAACTGTACGCGGCTCAGACGAACAATGCCTCAATAGAGGATAAGTATGAGGCTACTTACGAAGGAGTAGCTCGGGCGAATGCTACCCTGGCACTCATTGAGCTATCTGAAGATGCGACCGAGGAAGCTAAGACCAGAATTGAGGCAGAGGCTAGATTTCTCCGGGGGCACTACTACTTTGATTTGAAGAAGAATTTTGACGATGTGCCGTTCGTAGATGAAACTTGGGATGAAATCACTCCAATTCCAAACGATCAGGATTTATGGCCGATGATTGAGATGGATTTTCAGTTTGCCTTCGATAATCTACCTGAAGTACAAACTGCTGCCGGGCGAGCCAATAAGTGGGCAGCGGGTGCTTATTTGGGTAAAGTGCTTTTGTTTCAAGGTAAGCATGCTGAGGCTAAAGCAATCTTCGATCAGGTGATTGCCAACGGAGTAACCGCCACTGGAGAGACCTACGGATTAATGCCAAATTACTCCGATCTTTTCCGTTCTACGAACGATAATAACATGGAAACAGTATTTTCGGTGCAAGCCTCGGCTAATACTGGAACTACTAATAATGCGAACCCCGCTCAAGTACTCAACTTTCCGCACGGCTCTAGCGGGCCAGAGCGACCTGGGGGATGCTGTGGCTTTAATCAGCCTAGCTTTGAGTTAGCCAATTCTTACCGTACCACTGCTGACGGCTTACCACTATTGGATGGTTCATACAATGATGGTGCGAACGCTTTGACTACTGATTTTGGCTTGTCAAGTGCCGATGCATTTACTCCTGATGCTGGATCCGTCGATCCGCGCTTAGATCATGCCATTGGTCGCCGAGGTATTCCTTACCTAGACTGGGGTCCACACCCGGGTCGTGACTGGATTCGTAACCAGCCCAACGGTGGACCTTACTCTCCTAAGAAGTTCATGTACTACAAGGAGGGAGAAGGTATTGAGAACGATGCTACTTCGTGGACTCCTGGCTATACCGCGGTTAACTATTATATTATTCGTTACGCGGATGTACTACTAATGGCGGCTGAAGCCGAAGCAGAGTTAGGTAATTTAGGAGCTGCTTTGGATCTGGTTAATCAAGTGCGTGCTAGGGCACAGAATGATTTAGTGTCTAATGAGGATGGTTCACCCGCAGCTAATTACGTAATTAGTTTATACCCATCGTTCGCTAGCCAAGAGCAAGCTGTAAATGCTGTTCGGTTTGAGCGTAAATTAGAGCTTTCTGGTGAAGGACATCGGTTGTATGATCTAGTACGTTGGGGCATTGCCGAGCCTACGCTGGATGCTTATGTAGCTCACGAACGTCAGTTCTTAGGAACGGCTTTTGCCGGAGCCGATTTCCAATCCGGTCAGGATGAGTACTTACCAATTCCTCAGAACGAAATTGACCTGCAAAATAATGATGGTGAGGTAGTATTAATACAAAATCCTGGTTACTAAATCACAACCTCTTTTTTAACTAACTAAAGCCAGACACATGTCTGGCTTTTTTCATTTTATCACACTTGGGTTTTCGCTTTGACTTTCTTTTACCCAGCGTCTAGGCTTAAGATCCTTTACCAATAACGTTAACTCTTACCCAATAGTTAGAAGAAGTGTAAGAATGTAAAAACTAACTAATTCTATAACCAGACTGGGTTGAAGTTCAGTAAAAAATTTTGTTAGTTTACCGAACTCAATTAACGCTTTCCTAAAACACAGCGCAATATTGCACCTATTTGTAATAAAATAGTAACAACACAAGGTGTAATAGTATTTTCATACCGAAGAAGCAGATAGCTTTGAGGAGTGCTCAGGATTTTTAATCAAACTTTTACATAAACCTAAATCTAACAAGTATGAGAATCTCTACGCATTTCAGATGTGTGTATCTCTTCTTACTTAGTATGATGCTAAGTGTAAGTGGATACGCCCAGGACCGAGCCGTTTCGGGTACCGTAAGTGATGGTGAAGATGGTGGAGTACTTCCTGGAGTAAACGTGCTGATTAAAGGCACTACTCAAGGTACAGTGACGGATATGAACGGAGAGTACCGACTGACCGTGCCAGGCAATGACGCAGTTATTGTATTCACTTCTATCGGATATACCAGTGAGGAAGTAACGGTAGGTAACCAAAACACTATTGATCTAACTATGTTACCTGATATTCAGTCACTAGCTGAGATTGTGGTAACAGGTTATTCTACTGAAGAACGGAAAGATGTAACTGGAGCAGTGAGCACCGTAGAGGCTGAAGACCTGCAAGCAGTGCCTTCGGGTAACGTAGAGCAGCAATTACAGGGTCGAGTAGCTGGAGTTACTGTGATTACGAATGGGCAGCCAGGAACAACTAGCCAAATACGAGTGCGAGGATTTGGTGCATTTGGTGGTAACGAGCCTTTATACGTGGTAGATGGAGTACCGGTGGGAACCGTAAACTTCGTTCAGCCTGATGATGTGGAATCAACCACTGTACTGAAGGATGCAGCAGCAGCCTCTATTTATGGTGCTCGGGCAGCGAATGGGGTTATCGTTATTACTACTAAGAAAGGAAAAAGAGATGGAGGGTTTCACGTAAGTTATGATGGGGTATTTGGTGTAACTACGCCCGGTCAACTCAACCGTATCTTAAGTCCCCAAGAAGATGCTGATTGGACTTGGCAAGCATTTCGTAATACTGCTTGGCAACTAGGAGAGGATCCTACTTTTGATCATCCTCAGTATGGTACAGGAGACCAGCCTATCTTGCCTGATTACATTAACGTAGGTGGTCAGAGTGGGGTAATAGGTACAGTAGATCTGGACGCCGAGCGAGCTAACTACAATATTGACCCGAATGCTGGCCCAGTCTATCAAGTGGTAAGAGCCAATAAAGCAGGAACTAACTGGTGGGATGAGATTACCCGGGTTGCCCCTCTGAATCGTCATACATTAGGGTTCTCAGGTGGTACTGAGCGCAGCGCTTATTACATAAGTTTAGGTTTTCAGGAAAGTGATGGGATCATTATCAATCAAAAATTTAGAAGATATTCATTGCGAATCAATTCGGAGCATGATATTACGAATCGCATCCGCATCGGACAATCCTTTCAAGGAACCTATCTCTCGGCTCTGGGTCTGATTGGTGGTGCCGGAGGAAGAGGAGCTGCTGGACAAGAGACGGATTTCTTACAAGCGTTCCGCATGCCTTCCATTATCCCAGTATTTGATGAGTTCGGTGGCTATGCGGGAACAGCAGCTCGAGGCTTTAATAACCCCCGTAATCCAGTAGCCAACCGCGAACGAATCAAGGACAATAATGCCTACGATATCTTCGGCTTTGGAAATCTCTATGCTGAAGTAGACTTGATAGAAGGGTTAACATTTCGGAGTAGCTTTGGTGGTGGTTATAGTAACGGCTACTTTTACTCCTACGGCCCTCCTCAATACGAGAATTCAGAGAACAACACGACTTTTAACTACAGCGAAGGCGCTAGTAGCTTCTTTAACTGGACATTTACCAATACCTTACGGTACGAACAATCGTTTGGACGTAGCACGGTGAGTGCCTTAGCGGGAATCGAGGCAATTAATACCGGAACAGGTCGGGCAATGAGAGGCTCTGGGCAAAATCCGTTTTCATCAGATCCTAACTACGTTACTTTGTCTAATACTGGGAACCGGGTAGTAGATAGTGACTTCTTCCGAGGTGAAAATTACTTTTCTTACTTTGGTACAGCTAAGTATATCTATGACGATAAATACATTATCAATGGAGTAGTACGGCGCGATGGTTCTTCGCAGTTTGGTTCAGAAAATCGCTTTGGTATTTTTCCAGCAGCTTCGGTTGCTTGGCGTATTTCTGAAGAGAGCTTTATGTCCGGTGTAACCTTTATTGATGATCTGAAGATTCGTGGGGGCTGGGGTCAAATGGGTAACTCTCTCAATGTAGATCCCAATAATCAGTTCAGTTTATTTGCTGCTAGTTTAGGGAACTCATCTTATGACATCACTGGCTCTAATGGTGGTGTGGTAGAAGGGTTCTTCCGCAGTCGCATCGGTAATCCAGCGGCTCAGTGGGAGACATCTACAACTTCTAACATTGGTTTTGATGGTTCATTTTTTGGTGGTAAGCTGGATTTAGTGCTTGATGTTTGGAGAAAGAATACGGAAGACCTGTTGTACCAAGTACCATTACCAGCCGTAGTTGGTCCCTCAGCAAGCGCGCCTTCTGTGAACATTGCCGAAATGCTCAATGAGGGAATTGATCTGCAAATTATTACTCGTCAAGATCTAGGTGCTGATATTAATCTAGAGCTTACTCTCACTGGTAGCTTTTTAAGAAATGAAATTGTGTCGTTAGCTCCTGGTGTGTTTTTCTTTGACGAAGGGGGAACCCGAATTGGAAACGTAGTACGTAACCAACCCGGTCGGCCTATTTCTTCTTTCTTTGGCTACCAAGTAGAGGGATTATTCCAAAACCAGGCAGAAGTAGACAATGCACCTACTCAAAACGGAGCGGGAGTCGGACGATTTCGCTACGCTGATCTAGACGGTGACGGGGAAATTACACCTGACGATCGTACTTATTTGGGAGATCCAGTACCTGATTTCAACGGTGGTATTAATATAAAATTAAACTATCGTAACTGGGAGCTGACTACATTTATGACGATGTTCTTGGGGCTTCAGAATTACCACTTTGCTAAGTGGTTTACAGATTTTTACCCTTCGTTCACCGGAGCAGCTAAGGGTAATCGAGTAAAAGACTCATTTATTCCAACCGAGCTTGGGGGAAATGGTGGAAATACAGTGCCTATTTATGAGAATGTATCTAACTTTAGTACTAATACTGAATCTAATTCATATTATGTAGAAGATGGAGATTATGCCCGACTAATGAACTTGCAAATAGGATATAATTTCCCGGCCTCGGTATTAGACCGAGTTGGGCTTGACCGAGCTAAAGTCTTTTTGCAAGGTACAAATCTGTTTACGATTACCAGTTACCAAGGAATAGATCCTGGAGTAGGGGGCGCAGCCGATACTAGCTTCGGGATTGATGAGGGAAATCCCCCAGTGACCCGAGGTTTCAACGTAGGACTTCAGCTAGGCTTTTAATTAACCGTACAGTAAATCTGATATAGATATGAAAGTAGTTTTTAGAAAAAAGATCACTTACATTGCGATGTTTGGCCTGATGCTAAACTCTATTGGATGTAACGAAGACAAGTTTTTGGATGTACCTGTAACCGGGCAACTTTCTGAAAATCAATTGAATAGTCCTGAGGGATTAGAGGGCCTTTTAATAGGGGCGTATTCCGTACTAAATGGAAGAAATGCTGAATGGATGGGTGGTGCCGAGAATTGGTTGTGGGGTAGTATCCGAGGTGGAGACGCCAATAAAGGATCAGATGCCGGAGATTTTAATTCAATCATTCCTTTTGCTCGCCATGAGCAGAATCCAACGAACAACCTTACCAACGATAAGTGGTTTGCTAGTTTCGAGGGTATCTCTCGCGCGAATACAGTACTGGCTAGTGTAGTTGAAATTGAGGCGATACCCGAAGATAGGAAAACAACTATGACGGCCGAAGCGCGCTTTCTACGGGGACATTTTTATTTCGAGCTAAGAAAAATTTTCTTAAATGTTCCTTGGTTGGAAGAGACTCTGACTGATGCGGAAATTGTAGAGGTGCCGAATACGGTGGAAGTCTGGCCCAATATTGAAGCCGATTTCCAATTCGCTATGGATAATCTTCCAGAGACTCAAGCCGAAGTAGGTCGAGTAAATAAGTGGGCTGCAGCAGCTTTCCTGGCTCGAACTTACATGTATCAAGATAAATTTAATGAAGCCAAAGCTCTGTACGATGATATCATAGCCAACGGGCAAACATCAAATGGTCTAAAATATGGCTTAGTGGAGAATTTTGAAGATGTCTTCCGAGGAACTAATGAAAACCATCAGGAATCTGTTTTCGCGTTTCAGGCTGCTTCTAACACAGGTAGTATTCGCAACACCAATCATGGTATTGCGATGAATTACCCGTATAATACCGGTCCGGCGGGCCCGGGAGAGTGCTGTGGGTTCTATCAGCCTAGCTTTGAATTAGTGAATTCCTATCGTACTGATGCTGATGGGTTACCGTTATTGGATGGATCTTATAATAGTGCAGGAAATGCTGTTAAAGATGACTATGGTATTCTTTCAGCCGATCCGTTTGAACCTGATCAAGGACCACTCGATCCTCGCTTGGACCATTCTATTGGCCGTCGAGGCATTATGTTCTTAGATTGGCAAAAGCACCCTGGTGATGACTGGATTCGCGATCAGGGTTACGCAGGTCCTTTCACTCAAAAGAAGTATTCGTACTACGAAGCTGATAAAGGAATTTACCAAGATGGCAGCTCATGGACACCCGGCTACCACTCTATCAACTTTATGATTATGCGTTTTTCGGATGTACTACTGATGGCTGCCGAGGCAGAAATTGAAGCCGGAAGTCTAGAGAAAGCACGTGAGTATGTAAACATGGTACGCGCTCGGGCAACTAATAGCTTTGTAATGGATCCCGATACGGGTGGTCCGGCAGCTAACTATGTAATTAGTACTTACGATGCTCCTTGGGCTAGTCAAGATGCAGCGCGTGAGGCCGTCCGCTTTGAGCGTAAGCTAGAGTTAGCCCTAGAAGGCCAGCGCTTTTTTGATTTGGTACGTTGGGGCATCGCTGATTCAGCAATAAACGCTTACTTCGATTATGAAGGAACTCGTCTTCAGACTAACTTAGCAGGGGCAGAGTTTACCTCCAATCAGGATGAATACTTGCCAATACCGCAAGAACAGATTGACCGACAACAAGTAGAGGGTTCTGATGGAGCTTCTAGTGTATTAGTGCAGAATCCAGGGTATTAGAAAATTATCATTACTATTTCCATACGAAAATAGGCCGGGTGAAAACTTGGCCTATTTTTATCTAAATGACTATTTCCTGTCTTCCCTTTTATCACCTCAAAATCTTATTATCGTAAGTCAGGCAGCAGTAGAAACTGAATCTGGTATTATTTACTTGACACTCATGGGTGATGGTAAATGATATCATTACAAGCATTTCCAGTCTGGAACAGCGCAGCCCATAACTAGGGTGCCACTTTTACTCGAACGGGCTACAGTTTCTTGAACCAAGGAATTTGATTTATTAATCCTCTCCGTGTTACACTGTCCATTACCAATAAAGTGCTCTGGAACGTATGTAGGTAGAGATTTGTATTATTGCTACCCAGATCTATTTGGAAGTTACTATTAATCTCGCGACTATAAACTTAATTAAAAACTTTATCGAGGTAATATTGCTTAGCGAGGAGACACTGGCTAATCCCACGACTAATGCCCTAGAATTACTACAGACGATGAGAAACCAAAAAGATATTTTACACCAAACAAAGAAAAAGACACCTTACTGTAGATGAAAATAATCGCAATTTAGCAAAAAATGATATAGAAGAGTAGCGAATGATTATTACCAATAAAGACTATTGAGCAGTAAATGAAACTAGTCAATACTATCATTATATTATTTACATCGCTGGTTGCTTGCACTACCGATAGACAACCACTTTTCAAGTTAATCTCCTCCGATCATTCCAGTATTCATTTCTCCAACCGTATTGCTGAAAATGACACGTTCAACATTCTGAGCGAAGAATATATTTACAATGGCGGTGGAGTAGGAATTGGTGATTTCAATAACGATGGGTTAGCTGATATTTATTTTACTGGGAATTCAGTTGGAAATAATTTCTATCTCAACCGAGGTGACATGCAGTTTGAAAATGTGACTGATGTGGCGGGCGTAGCAGGGGAGGAACGCTGGTGTTCAGGTGTAGCTTTGGTAGATATTAATCAAGATGGATGGCTAGATATTTACGCCTCGGCTACCATTAAAAAAGATTCTACTGATCGGAAAAATCTGCTGTTTATTCATCAAGGCCTTAACGAAGAAGGTATTCCTATTTTCGTAGAGTCAGCCGAAGAATATGGTATTGCTGATACCGGGCATACTACCCAAGCTGCTTTCTTTGATTATGATTTAGATGGCGATCTGGATTTGTACCTACTCACCAACACCATTGAAAACCGTCTTCCTACCAACTATCGCGACAAGATGACCGATGGTTCGGCACCCAACAACGATCGCTTCTATCGTAACGATGACGGTCACTTTGTAGATATATCTCAGGAAGCAGGTATTACCATTGAAGGGTTCGGTTTAGGAATCACTGTATCGGATATTAATCTGGACGGTTGGCCGGATATTTACATTACTAACGATTACCTCTCCAACGATCTGCTTTACGTCAACAACCAAGATGGAACGTTTACCAATCAGGTAGGAAAATACCTAAAGCATCAGAGCTTCTCAGCGATGGGGTCTGACGTAGTGGATTTCAATAATGATGGCCTGGTAGATATTGTGGCTTTGGATATGCTGCCCGAAAACAACCTGCGCCAAAAGCAAATGTTAGGAGCTAGTAACTACACTACCTACATCAATAACGAGCGCTATGGTTTTGAGTACCAGTACGTCCGCAATACCTTGCAACTTAATCAGGGATTTACGCCTGCTGGGTATCCGATATTTAGCGAGATAGGGCAATTAGCTGGAGTGTATCAAACCGACTGGAGCTGGACACCTTTAGTAGCTGATTTTGATAACGATGGTTACAAAGATTTGATTATCACCAACGGCTTCCCTCGTGATGTTACTGATCGGGACTTCGCTAACTTTCGGGCGGGGCCAGGGGGAGGCGTAGCTACTCCGGCACAAATGATGGATTCTATCCCTATCGTTAAGATTTCTAACTACGCGTACCGTAATCAGGGTAACCTAACATTTACCAATCAAACGAAAGAGTGGGGAATGCAGCGCCCCTCGTTCTCCAACGGTGCAGCTTACGCCGACCTGGATAACGACGGCGACCTGGACGTGGTAATCAACAATATTAACGACAGTGCCTTTGTTTACCGTAACCAACTGTACGATAATCGCCGTTCTGACAATCATTTTTTGAGAATCGCTCTCTTGGGGTCAGACGTTAACCCCGCTGGAATTGGGGCAAAAATAGTTTTACACTACGGTAATGGTAAAATTCAGTACGTAGAAAACACCCGTTACCGGGGCTATTTATCTAGTATGGAGAGCATTCTACATTTTGGGTTAGGCGAGTACACTTCAGTAGATTCGCTATTGGTAGTATGGCCCGGTGGAAATCGTCAATTGCTGACAGGTATTACGGCCGATCAAACCCTAACGCTCACTCATACCGAAGCCAAACCAACCAATAATCCAGCCATTAATCGGGAAGTAATTGTTTCCGTAATAACTAGACCTCCGTTCCAGGAGGTGAGTTCGGCCAGGGGTGTCCGTTTTAAACATCCTGAGCAGGACATGATCGATTTTAACTGGCAGCGTACTTTACCGCACAAGCTCACTCAAAATGGCCCGGGCATTGCCGTAGGCGATGTGAATAGCGATAGCCTAGATGACTTTTACCTAGCTGGGCCAGCCAATAAACCGGGTAGCTTTTACTGGCAAACCTCAGAGGGTACGTTCACCCCCGTGCTCAATACTGATTCGGTAAGCGAAGAACTCGGAGTACTGTTATTTGATGCTGATAACGACGACGATCTTGACTTATATGCCGTCAGTGGCAGTTACGAATTCCGACCCGGAAGCGAAGAGTTACAAGATAAATTTTATCGTAACGACGGTCAGGGAAAATTCACCCTGGATCAAGCAGCTTTACCAGAAATGCGCTCTAGCAGTTCTTGCGTAAAAGCAGCTGACTACGACTGGGATGGTGATTTAGATTTGTTTATAGGAGGGCGGGTTGTTCCCGGGAGCTATCCATCACCCCCAGCTAGTTACCTGTTACGTAATGAAGGCGTCACCTTTAGCGATGTAACTGCTGAGATGATTCCCGAACTAGACACGCTGGGTATGATCACCGATGCCCTGTGGACTGACGTGGATAGCGATGGGCTGATGGATTTGCTGATTGTAGGGGAGTGGATGCCGATTACGTTATTCAGAAACACAGGAAATGGCTTTGAAAACGTTACTTCCTCCACTGGAATTGCCAATAAAGTAGGCTGGTGGAATAGTCTCGCTGCCGGAGATTTTGACCAAGATGGTGACACCGACTACATAGCGGGTAACCTGGGATTGAACACCAGTTACCAAGGTACTCCAGACTACCCGATGAGCGTATACGCCAACGACTTTGACAACAATGGCAGTCTCGATCCGGTACTAGTTACTTATAAGAAGAATGAAGCGGGACAGTTTTCCCCTTTTCCAGTACATTCTAAGGATGATTTTACCTCGCAGCTCCTACCCATCCGCCAGCGGTTTCCCCGCTACGAAAGCTACGGCTTGGCTAGCATTCAGACGGTTTTTTCTGAGGAGGAACTATCGTCCGGATTGATCTACCACGCCAACTATATGGAGAGCAGTTATATTGAAAATCTGGGGAACGGTAAACTGGCCATATCTTCTTTACCCACTGAGGCTCAGTTCGCCCCCCTCTTTGGAATGCTGATAGAGGATGTGAACCAGGATGGCTACCTGGATATTCTGGCCGTAGGCAACAGCTACGCTACTGAGATTACCACCGGACGTTACGATGCTCTTAATGGTCTCTATCTGCTAGGGGACGGACAAGGAAATTTTGCAACACAATCTATGAATGAAAGTGGTTGGTACGTGCCCGGCGATGCTAAGGGCTTAGCTAAACTGCGGGACAGTAACGGAAAAAGCTTATTACTAGTCACCCAAAATCAGGATAGTTTATTAGTATTTTCTGATCAGGTTGCAAAAGAATTAACCCCTATCGTGCAGCTAAAGCCGACTGATGCTTGGGCCGAGGTAGAACTGGCCGATGGAACAATACTGAGGCAAGAATTTTACTACGGCTCTACCTACTTATCGCAATCTACCCGGCGCATACAGTTTCCGGCGACTGCCGTTCGGGTTACTATCTACGGGTTTGAGGGCAATAGCCGTATCCTTGACTTATTCTCAGACGGATGAAGCACTGGTGGTTGTGGATTGGGTGGGTAGGGATAGCAGTTAGCTGTGGAAAACCGGAACAGTTCGTCCACTTTGAGACGTTGAAGGCACCCCCAATAGTTTTCCCTCAGCCAGAAAGTACCGCCAACCTCACGGGCGAACAACTCGCCTACCGTTACTGTCAAACCTGTCACGTTTTTCCCGAGCCAAGCTTATTACCCAAGACTATCTGGACCGAGAGTGTTCTGCCCCGAATGGGTCATTGGTTAGGCATCCGGGGTAGTGCCCAGGAGCCTTACCGGGGTATGGCGATGTATGATGAGTACATTGTAAGACAGGCTAATATCTTTCCCGATGAGCCAAAAATAACTGATGGTAGATGGCAAAAGCTGGTAGAATACTATGAACAACAGGCATTGGATAGCTTTCCAGGTGCGGCTCCCATACCGGTAGATACTGCACTTACCCAATTTCAAACTCACGCTGTTCGGCTTTCTCCGCAAACGATACCCACTACTACACTAACCCATATTGACACCGTTACCGGACATCTCTGGCTGGGCGATGCCCAGGGTATGTTGTACGAAATTAATGGTCAGCAGACCATTTTAGACTCGGTTAGGTTGGATAGTCCCCCTGCTGACTTGCATCTTCAATCCGATGGTACGTATCAAGTGCTGACTATGGGAATCATGAACCCCTCCGATCAGATAAAAGGGAAACTATGGCAAGGTAGTTTCCGCGACAGTTTATGGCAACTGCTCTCTACTGACTTACGAAGACCAGTGCATTTTACGCCTACTAACCTTGGTGGGGGAAAAATATCGGGATGGCTAGTAGCCGAGTTCGGAAATTACCTGGGGCAATTGGTTTACTACCCAACTTCACCAGAGAAAATAGATCGAAAGCAAGTCTTGACTGACAGCCCAGGTACGAGGAAAGTAGAAGTGACGGACATTAATCAGGATGGCTTACCTGATGTGACAGCATTAGTAGCCCAGGGTAATGAGCGAATCATCACTTGGTATAATCAGGGTGATGGGCGATACGTGCCGAAAGTACTATTGCGGTTTCCCCCGGTGTATGGTTCTAGCTATTTTGAACTGGCTGATTTCAATCAGGATGGGCGACTAGATATACTGTACACTAACGGTGATAATGCGGATTACTCTCCTGTGCTCAAGCCCTACCACGGTATTCGTATCTTCTTACAATCAGTTGAGGGAAGGTTTGAGGAGAGCTACTTTCTAGCCATGCCGGGGGCTTCTAAAGCAATGGCCTACGACTTTGATCAGGATGGTGATCAGGATATAGCTGTTATCTCCTTCTTCCCCAATTTTGAGCAAAATCCCGGACAAGGCTTCTTTTATCTGGAAAATCAATCCACGGCGATAGCATTAGATTTCTCAGCTAAAACATTTCCAGAAGCTGCTTCCGGTCACTGGCTGACTATGGATACGGGTGATATTGATCAGGATGGTGATCAGGATATTGTCTTGGGCTCTTTCATTCTTCCTCCGGTTCAAGCTCCCGACTCATTGAGGACTTATTGGACTGAAAACGGCCCGCACTATTTAATCTTAGAAAATCAGGAAAACTATAATCAAGGAAGCCAAGAGCTATCTGTGTATCAGAAACAGCCCAGTTTGCAGCAGCTTGGGGATACACCAAGGTAGTATTGCCTCATCACTCTTTTACCCGGTAAAAATCAAAATTGTAGTTTTTAATGGTGAAGCCTAGCGTATCACCACGATTCTGAAATACGATTTCTGTCCTGCGCTGAAAGTCCAGGAAAGTAGAATCTACTAAAGGCATCAACTCGAAGCGGTCACCATCGTTTGGATCAGAAATAATCAATTTGCCTTCCTCAGCTTCTGCTATAAGCGGGTAGTTGGTTATTCCGAACAGAGGCTGATATGAATGATACGTTCCGGCAAAGCCCTGAAGCTCATCGGGGGTTAGGTTAGCTACTTCTACAACCCGAGGTTCCGAAACGTTCAGCATTATATCGTACTGATTAGCGATAGATCGGAAAATCTCATTTATGAGTGCCCCACCGTTATCGGCATTGGTCATAACAATTACTGCATCATCCTGGTGAACGGAAGCTACCATGTTGTTCGTAAACCCCTCATTCTTGCCACCGTGCCCGAACATCAGTGAATCGCCTTCACCCCACACACCGGGACCTAACCCCCAGTCATTTTGGTGCTTGGTGAGCATTTTTTCTATCGTCGCTTTGTTGAGTATATCACCAGACTCTCCAGCCATAATTTCCTGGATAGCCAAGCAGTACTTAGCCAAGTCAGTGGGAGTAGTCCACAGTCCGGCCGCAGCTAGTTCAGGATAATTGTGCCATAATCCATCAATAAGTTCACCCTGGGTGTTATAGGCGGCACTGGCTACGGCATGGTATTGATCAGGAAGTGGTTGTTGGTAGGTGCTACTAGTCATACCCAATGGGTTGAGTATATTCTCGTCCAAGTATCGCGCAAAGGATACTCCACTAACATCGGCTACTACTTTTTGGGCAATGGTATAACCACCTCCGGAGTAACGCCAGATGGAACCAGGAATAGTGTCAACCTCAATGCTAGCGGTGTTCCCCTCCCCATTCAGTACTGTGGTCACTGAAGGAAACGTATCGGTTTGGGCGTATCCGGGAAAGCCGTGAACCGTGACTCCGGCAGTATGGGTCAGCAATCGCCTTAGGGTAACCTTTTCGTTTTGGGTATGTCGGTTATCTTCAACTTTCCAATCAGCGAGGTACGTATTAACATCGGCATCTAAATCTACTTTTCCTTCCTCGGCTAGTTTAAGTACGGCCAAGGCTGCAATGGGCTTGCTAATAGAGCCTGCCTGGAACAGGGTATTTTCATCCACCTGGCTGCCGCTCTGAGTGTTGGCTTCACCGTAGCCTTTTGCCCAATGCAACTCACCATCGGTAACGATGGCAATGCTTACGCCCGGGACGTTGTAATGCGACATGCGTTCGGCAATACTGTAGGTTTTGGCTGAATCAGATTTGGCTACGATAGAAGGAGTGAGACCGCTTTCTACGGCTTCGATTTCTTCGGGTAGTGGCAAGCTAGTTTGGGGTGTGCATGCTGATAGCCCCACAATAACTAGTAGAGTAAGAGAACAGAAGTATTGGAGTTTCACGGTAGGGTTAAGTTTAGCAAGTAAATGTAGAAGATAAATCGCTGATCTAACGAAGATAAACTGTATTTATTTTTACGATAGAATACTCGATTTCTTGCTGGTAACTATAGCAAATACTCAGCAAATGAGTAAGAATAATTAATCGTCCCGGAGCACATCAGCTGGGTTACGAAGGGCTTGTTTGACGGACTGTCCTCCCGTGGTTAGAACGGATAGTCCAACTAAAAAGAGTAGAGGAAAGGCAAACATCCACCACTGCCATTCAGTACGGTAAGCATAACCCTGCAACCATTCATTAAGTAGTAAGTATGCAAGGGGGGCGGCAATCAGAAACCCTAGACAGGCTAAAGATAGTAGCCCCTTCATTAGCAGAAAAGTTAAATGCGCTAGCGGTGCTCCTAGCACTTTGCGAATACTAATCTCTTTGGTTCTACGGGAAATCACAAAGATAGATAATCCAAATAAGCCCATTAGAGCAATTACTAAGCATAACAGCATAAATAGAGATGAGACTCGGAAGAATTGCTGTTCATCGTGGTACTGCCGATGATAAAAATCATCTAGAAAAAAGTAGTCAAAGGGACTGTTAGGAAATACTTCGTTCCACTGAGCTTGTATAATTGGCATAGACTGCTCAATATCCTTTTCAGGAATCTTAACTACCAGATAGTCCAACGCTCGGGGGAGTAGTTCGTAGAAAGTAGGCATGATTGCCTCTTGTAAGGATTCTTGGTGAAAATCCTGTAGCACCCCAACAATCAGCTTTTGGCTATTATCATGAAAGACTAGGTGCTTTCCTACCGCTTCTTCGGCACTGGAAAATCCTAAGGTGCGTACTGCTGACTCGTTCAGCAGCACCGTATTAAACTGATCGGTGGTATAACGCTCGGAGAAGTTTCGTCCGGCTAGCACCGTCGCTTCAAAAACTTCTACGAACTGATCGTCAATACCCTGCATATGCAAGAAGTGAACTTCATCCGGTGAGCTTCCTTCCCTTCGAAATCCTTCGGTTCCCCACACTAGTTCACTGCCCGGTACGTGCGATACTGAGGCTACTTGCATGGAGGAAAATGACGCTAGCTTTTCTTCCAAAAGATGGGTCAATCGGCTATACTCCGCATCAATAACGTAGCTAGTATGTTCGTCCGACCATTCCTCTTTCTCCATGCTGGGGGCTTTGATGGCTACCAGTTGCTTAACATCGATACCTAGATCACGCTCTTGCATAAACCTCAACTGTTGGTAAATCAGCAGTACCGTAATCATTACAAAGGCTGTGGCCACAAACTGAAAGGTGATCAGCCCCTTCCGAAAGAAAAGAGTCCCTGACACTTGAGTATGACCTTTGATGGCCCGGCTGAGATTTACCGAAGACAGCAGCAGGGAAGGGTAGAGGGCTAATGCTACTATTGTAATCAACAATACGCTCACCACAGCTATCCAAAACATACTATCGGTGTAGAGCTGTGTCCAAGACAGTGGTTTACCGGAAAGCTCAGCTAAGGACGGAAGAAGCAGCATACTTAGCCCAATTGCTAGGCTCACGCAGATAAAACTATACAAGCTAGCTTCGATCACGAACTGCTGAACCAAATGGCTTTGAGTAGTACCTAATATCTTCCGAATGCCTACCTCCTTCATCCGGCCTAGGGCTTGGGCGGTATAGATATTCACTGAGTTAATGATGGCTACCGTAGGAACGATCAGTCCGATAATAATCAGTAGCAACAGTAGTTGATAACTCCCGTTGGGTACGATCTCTTCTTGAAGGTTGGAATGTAGATGAATACTGCTAAGTGGCTGAAGGTTTACCTGCGTGGTGACCTGAGCGTCAAACGTCCCTTTACTTTTTTCAGTGACAATCTTATTAAGTTGTTTTTCAAACAGGTCAACGTTTACGCCATTGGAAAGTAGCGTGTAGGTATACGCCCCGGTAAACCGCCAAGATAGTTCGCTTTCTGCTTCTTCGGGCTGCACAAAGAGAATCTCATAGGGAAAGTGCGTATTGGTAGGAAGATCCTCAAACACCCCAATGACCTGGGATAGCGTATGGTCTTCGCCCAAAATTTCGATAGATTGACCAAGAGACGAAGCTGGATTGGAAAAGTACTTTTTCGCTACCGACTCGGCAATTAAGACCCCTAAGCCTTCGGATGTTCCGTGCAGTATAGTGGGTGAGAAGACATTCACAAAGTGAGGGTCTACCCCGTAGACCTGCTTTTCGTTAAATCGATTCTTACCCATCTCAATCGTTACGCCCGCAGCCGGATAGATTTTGGTGGTATAGCGAGCTTCGGGTAAATCCTCCCGGATAGTATTGGCCAAGGCCGAAGGAGATTTAGCTAATGATTCTGAGTTGACTCCTTGAATGAATTTTTGAAAGCTTACCCGGTAGATACGATCATGATGAGTATAAAATGTATCGTAGCTTCTCTCCCAAGAGACGTAGCTGTAGACCAGTATGCCAATCGTAATCCCAGTAGTGAGGCCCAGAATGTTAACTAGTGAAGAAGTAAGGTGCCGCTGGGCGTGACGAGTGGCTAGGGTAAAGAATCTATAGTTCATAAAAGGAAATTAGGGATCTTAATGAGAAAAGAGTAAAGTCCAAGTCCGGACAGCACGATGCTTAACCTACTATTGATGCATTTATTCTTTGACTACTAAACGCCATATGTCGTGGTTTTCGCCTACTCAAGTTCACAAGACTAGTTTTTATCCATAACTACAATAATCATTATATATAAAAGGATTTGGTACAGCCTTAATGAATGATGATTAATGCATACTATGGATGAATATTCATCAATCGTCATTTACTGGTCACTACTCATTAGTCATTAATCGTTACTCATCAATCATTAAATTCCCGTATATTCCAATTTCATCAGCACTACTTACTTATGGCCGAAATCGCTACTACTGCCCCTACCCCTACGCAACTTAATGCACCTAAATCCACTAAGCAACGACTACTCTCGCTAGATGTACTGCGGGGTATCACAATCATTGGAATGATCGTAGTCAACACGCCTGGTTCGTGGAGCTACGTGTATCCGCCCTTACAGCACGCCGAGTGGCACGGACTTACCCCTACTGATCTGGTATTTCCTTTTTTTCTATTTATGGTAGGCATCTCTATTACGCTGGCTTTGGGTCGACGAGTGGAAAGTGGAGTACCATTGCAGGGAGTAGTTTCTAAAATTGTAAAGCGATTCTTCATTATTTATGCACTCGGTCTCTTTCTGGCATTATTTCCAGCGTTTGACTTTGCCAACCTGCGCTACGTAGGAGTGCTACCCCGCATTGCGGTGGTTTATCTAGTATGCAGCTTATTGTTTTTGAAACTATCTTGGCGCGGGACTGCTTGGCTGAGCGGGATTACCCTGATCACTTACTGGCTGATGATGGTGCTAATTCCGGTACCGGGCGTAGGGGTGGCTAACCTGGAACCTGGAACCAACCTCGCTGCTTGGCTAGACGAACTGCTAGTTCCCGGCCGGATGTACCGCGTCACCTGGGACCCCGAAGGTTTTCTGAGCACCTTCCCGGCTATTGTTACCGGATTTACTGGAGTACTGACCGGATATTGGCTGCGCTCATCTCAAACGGTGGAACGTAAAATTATTGGGATGATGGTAGCGGGAGTATTGGCTTGCTTAGTAGGCTATTTGTGGCACCAGTTCTTTCCAGTGAATAAAAATCTGTGGAGTAGTTCTTACGTACTGGTTTCCTCGGGAATGGCACTACTGCTACTAGGTACGCTGTACTGGTTTATTGACGTTAAGCACTATCGTGGTTGGACGCCTTTTTTTGTGGCCTTCGGGATGAATGCAATTACTGCATACGTACTGCACGGAACGCTGATTGATGCTTTCCATTTTTCGATAAATGAAGCGGGTGATACTTTGCGCGACAGTAGTTTTCAGGGCTTAATCCAACTGGGTTTGGTTCCGGAGATGGCGTCTTTCATTTGGGCAGTACTTTACTTGCTACTTTGTTTTATCCCGATTTGGATAATGTACCGCCGTAATATTATTGTGAAAGTGTGAGTAGAACAAAGAGCGTTAGAATTATATTAGTAGTTTATGAGTCTCAGATATATTTTACTCTTCAAGTTTGTGCTAGGCGCAATCTTATCAATCCAAGCCCAAGGTATCACCCAAACGGTGCGGGGTACCGTTGTCGATCAAGAAACTCTCCAACCGCTGGAGGGGGCATCAGTAGTTCTAAACGGGACTGATTTTGGTAGTAGTACGGACGGGCAAGGGAACTTCATTATTCAGGAAGTGCCCATTGGGCGTTATCGTTTAGCGGTCAGTTTTGTGGGATATCAAGCCTTCAGTTCTCTAGGTTTGCTGGTGCAGTCGGGTAAGGAAACTATACTGGAAATCGTGTTGTTACCTTCGGCTCAAAGTCTGAACGAGGTAGTAGTTAGCGAAGAACGCGCTCTGGCTACAGAAGCCCTAGAACCCATCAGTAGTCGTAGTTTTACCGTAGAAGAAACTCGCCGTTATGCTGCTACTTTCTTTGACCCTAGTAGGCTGGCTACCTCTTTTCCGGGGGTAGTGGGTGTCAACGATCAGGCTAACCATATTTCGGTACGAGGTAATTCACCAAACAGTATGCTGTGGCGATTAGAGGGAATAGATATTGTAAACCCTAACCATCTTCCCGATGCTGGAACCTTTAGTGATCGTAGGGCGGCTAGTGGCGGAAATCAGAGCATATTAAGTACCCAGGTGCTAGGTAATTCCCAGTTTCTGACCGGGGCCTTTCCATCCAATTACGGAAATACCATTGGCGGGGCCTTCGATATGCGATTACGAACGGGTAATAATCAACAGCGGGAGTATACCGTACAAGCTGGGTTGATCGGACTGGAGTTTGCGGCGGAAGGACCATTTACCGAAGGAAAGGAAAGCTCGTATCTAGCTAACTATCGCTATTCCACAGTGGGGCTATTGACCAACGTGCTCGGTTTGGACTTTGGCGGGGAAGCGATCTCTTTTCAGGATTTATCGTTCAATCTAACCTTTCCTACTCAGGGTGCCGGAACGTTTACCTTCTTCGGAGTGGGCGGTTCGGGACGAAATGTGTTTGAAGCCGCCCGTGACTCGGTAGAATGGGAAAGCCAGGAAGACCGCTATGATGTGACTTTTACTAATGACATGGGAGCAATAGGTATGACCCATACTTTGCCTCTCAATGAGCGGACCTCGATTAAAACCGTAGTGGCAGCATCCGCCTTGAGCAGCACCCGACGCAGCGATTTAATTACCGATACTTACGAAACTCTACAGTTAGGAGAGGATGAATATCAGGAGTATCGCTTATCCGCTACTTCTTCTATTACGCATCGGCGCTCTGATCGTCATACCATCAGTGGAGGGCTTTTTATCAATCACCTGAATTACGAATTAAGTAGTGAGGAGGGAACACCAACGCTTAGTCCACGAGTACGCATCTCAGGGGAAGGCAGTGGTTGGCTGGTTCAACCCTACGTGCAGAGTAAGTGGCAGTTTGGTAGTCAACTTATCGGACAGGCAGGGTTACACTATACGTATTTCTCACTCAGCGAATCCCATTCCTTGGAGCCTCGGGCCCAGCTTCAGTGGATACCCTCTGCCCAGCATTCGCTTACGCTGGCCTACGGTCTGCACAGTCAAATTCAGCAGCCTGGGGTATATTTCTCTACTATTCCTAATGACATTTTGGGACAGCCACCATTGCTTCCTAACCAGAATCTGGATTTAACTAAAGCCTTCCACTACACCCTGAGTTATCAGCGATCATTGGGGGAAGGCAGTCGCTTGCGGGCGGAGGCTTACTATCAAGACTTATTTAACGTTCCAGTTTCTACGAGCCCTAGTAGTTCATTCTCTGCTCTGAACCTGTTTGAGGGATTTGTGAACGAACGATTGGTGAACGAAGGAACGGGGGAGAACTACGGCGTAGAAGTATCCCTCGAGAAAAGCCTGATCGACAGTTATTATTTTTTACTGAGCAGTTCGGTTTACGAATCAAAGTTTACTGGAGCCGATGGGGTAAAACGGGATACCCGCTTTAACGGTAATTATGCGTTTAGTCTAACGGGTGGGAAGGAGATACCCTGGAACAAGAACAATAAGCAGCGAGTGATTGGGATTAACCTGCGGGCAAATTACCTGGGTGGGCTGCGAACGACCCCTATTGATGAAGCAGCTTCCCGCGAGCAGCAGACTACGGTGTTTATTAACGACCTCGCTTTCTCCAATAAGCTACCCGATTACTTTAAGTTAGATTTACGCCTTAGCCTACGAAAAAACACGGGTCGCTATACTAGTGTGTGGTCGCTGGATCTGCAAAATGCCCTAAATATCCAGAATGTAGCCTTCCAATTTTATGATACGGTAGAAGGTCGCGTCGTGACTAAATACCAACTAGGCCTGATTCCGATTCTGACGTACCGGGTTGAGTTTTAATGACTAGTCTATAGTCCACAGAAAAGATAAGTAGTAGTAAGTGTTGACCGTTGACTGCGGACTGAAAACTATCGACTATTCCACAATTTTTTCCGTACTTTTGAGCAAAACTTTTTAACCTAACCTACTATGAAAAAGCTATTTCTTTCTTCTTTGCTCATTCTCACTACCGTCATCACTTTTGCCCAAGATAGCGGTTCTCAACAAGAAACGCTGGTAAAGGGGTTTCGCATCACTAATTCGGGAGGCTACGGTGGGCCAGCCCTGAAGGTCAGCTCTATTGGGGGTGACTTGGTGCTATTCTCCGGAGGCTACGGAGGATGGTTCCTCAATAAAAAATGGATGCTTGGGGGAGGTGGATACGGCATGGTCACTCAATTAGATGTACCCGATAACGAATCGGTTATTACAGGACAAAATCTACACTACGATTTAGGCTATGGTGGGTTCTTAACCGAATACATTTTGCACTCCGACCGTATGTTGCATCTCACTGCCAATATGCTGATTGGGGCGGGAGGTATTTCGCAAGACTTAGAAGGTGAGCCTGACTTGCAAGGCACCGAAAGTAGCTTCTTTGTATTGGAACCCGGAGCGGGTGTAGAACTAAACATTACCGATTTTTTCCGAGTAAATAGCGGAATCACGTATCGGATTGTGAGTGGCTCTGATACTCGTGGCATCAGCGATAGCGACCTGAGTAGTATGGCTTTCTTTTTTAACTTTAAGTTTGGATACTTCAATTAAAGGTACAGGGTGTAGGGTTAGAAGGTGAAGGGTATGTATACCTAAGAACCCTTTACTGCGAGGCGACTGCCCTGTACCCTCTACCTTTTACCGTTTATCATTTACCTTACTTATGATTCCCCTAGAACACTACTTGCTGCTGAGTGCTTTTCTGCTATGTGTTGGGTTAGCCATTGTTGTTACCAAGCGCAACGCCATTGTAATGTTTATCGGAATAGAGTTAATGCTGAACGCAGCAAATATCAATCTGGTGGCATTTAGTCGGCATGATCCTTTCTTGTTACAGGGCCAAATGTTTACTTTGTTCGTGATTGTGGTAGCTGCCGCCGAAGCTGCTGTGGCTATGGCTATTGTACTGAAGGTCTACAACTTCTACAAGACTACAAACGTAGACGATATTCGGGAAATGAAAGGTTGATTACAATCCGTATTATACACCCGGAGCATAATCTTCCTCGGGCTGGTCAGCATGAGTCTGCAAATATTCTTCAATCTGATCGGTAGAGTGAAATAGCTGCTCGTAAGAATCGATGACGAAATACTGCTTTTGGAAAATATCTTTGCGGTAGGCCGTTCCCATAATGTGAACTACATTGTAGGGAATATGCGCGGCTTCCTTACTTAAAGAATACTCAGTTTCCCCAGCGGAGGAAAGAATGCCCGCTCCGTAGATTCGCAGATTACTATTCTCCTTAATCAGCCCGAACTCCACGGTAAACCAGTAAATGCGGGAGATCAGGTGGATTGCCCAGGGGTTCTCAATGTAGCGCAGGGCAATCTTACTGAGCTCTTGCAGGTAATCTACAAACGGCTGGTTGGTCAGCAGCGGAACGTGCCCGAAAACATCGTGGAACATATCGGGCTCTTCCAGATAATCGAGCTGGCTGAGTTTTCGTAGCCAGGTAGAAGATGGAAATTTACGATTGGAGAGCAACTGAAAGAATTTATCGTCGTCAATCAGTCCGGGTACAACGTGAATGCCCCACCCAGTTAGTTGGCGTAGCACATCGTTAGTTTCTTCAAAGTTAGGAATCTTATCAGAGGTAAAACTGATTGTTCTCAGACCATCCAAATATGCCTGCGAAGCAGCACCAGGCAGGTTTACAATCTGTCGTTCGTACAATAACTTCCAGACTTTAAAATCTTCTTCAGTGTACTTTTCATATTCTTGTTGCATCATGGGTGTAATGTTTAAATATTCAATTGTTGGTTGCTAGGGGCGTGGAGCTAGGAGCTGGGCGTAAAACTTCTCCAAGCCCTAGGCTCCCGGCACCCATCTCTTTGATTTATTGCTCACTGCGAACGCGGTGCGGCTCATTGTAAACTGAGTAAAGCTGCCCAAGCTTTGTCTGCTTCACCTCGAGCTAGGTAGTTCTTCGCTGCCCAGTGCATAATTTCTGGGGAGCGTGCAGCATCTCGTTCGTATCGCTCTAACGCCGCCTGGATAGTGCTTTCGTTGCGATAGCGTTTCACCAAGTCACCATTGGGAATTTGGGGTACATTGGCTAACTGGGCCAGGTCGCTTCCTGATAGTACTGTGCTGGTGCGGATCGCTTCGGGTAACTGGTCTACGCCAATACCTTTCTCCCGAACGGGGCGTAACGTTTCAAAGATAGCGTCGCCACTGGCTCGGCAGTAAGTGCTTCCTCCCATTCTTCCCACTGCATCTAGTCGGAACGGGTCAATAGCTCCGTCTTCTTCCAGAACTTCTTCGTTTACATGAACCAGCAGTACTTCGCAGATTACTAAGTTTCCAGCTCCGCCCCCTTCGCCTAGTGGTAGTATCTGCTTTACTTTACATTCAAAAGCTACCGGCGACTCAGCTACGCGGGGAGGTTTTACCATTTCCGAAGACACCTCAGTAAGTCCGGCCTTGGCAAATTCGTTTACTCCTTTTTGGTAAGCTGTGCTGGTCAGCGACATCTGCTCAACCAAGGCGTGATTGACAATGTTGATGACTACCTCGGGGTGCTCCTGCACATTGTCGAGTGTGTTTTTAGTACTTCCATCCCGCACACTATTTACTGGAGAGAAAATCAGAATGGGTGGTTTAGAACTCACCGCGTTGAAAAAACTGTAGGGGCTTAGATTTACTTTACCTTCGGTACTAATAGAACTGACAAAGGCGATGGGCCGGGGCACTATCGCACTAATCATGTAGCGATAAAAGTCTTGCGTGCTTACTTCACTAGGTCGTATAATTTTCATAGGCTTGGTAAAATTTTAGTACGCACCTCACCGAATCCTACCCGGATACCTTCGCGCTGGGCGTAACCCCGTAGCTTGACGGTATCACCGTCTTCCAGGTAGGTGCGTGTTTGATTAGAATGTATAGTTAATGGTTGTTCTCCATTCCAACTGAGTTCGAGTAGACTGCCGTAACTATCGGGCGTATCGCCACTAATTGTACCAGACGCTAGCAGGTCGCCTACGCACAAGTTACAGCCGTTTGCTGTATGGTGCGCCAGCATTTGACCTACGCTCCAGTACATATTTTTGAAATTTGTTTTAGCTATAATAGCTTTATGTCCACCTTCTGTCTGAAGGGTTATCTCCAGACTGATATCGAGGTGTTGTTCTCCAGATATTTGCAGATACGGAAGTGGTTGCGGATGTTGATTTGGACCTTTTACTCGAAAAGGGTTCAGTGCTTCCATTGGAACAACCCAGGGCGAAATAGATGAAGCAAAGTTTTTTCCTAGGAATGGTCCTAGCGGAATGTACTCCCAACGTTGAATGTCACGGGCTGACCAGTCATTAAACAGTACCATTCCAAAAATATAGTCTTCCACTTCTTCAGGCCGCAGAGAAACTCCTAATTGAGAGTTTTTGCCAACAACCGCTGCCATTTCCAGCTCAAAATCGAGAGCTTGGGTAATACCGAATATGGGTTGGTCGGCACCCTGTGGCATGATTTGTCCTTTAGGGCGATGAATATCAGTGCCGGAGACCACAATAGACGACGCCCGCCCGTGGTAGGCAATGGGCATATACTTCCAGTTGGGCATCAGCGCATTTTCTTTTCCCCGAAACATAGTGCCGACGTTGGTGGCATGGGCTTCGCTGGCGTAGAAATCAGTGTAATCACCAATCACCAGTGGCAAGTGCATTTTTGCTTCGGACTGGGCTACGAAACACTCTTTCCATGAATGCTGAAGCGGCGAATCAGTTTGGGTTAGCCAAACCGTAAGCTGTTTCCTTACTGCTTGCCACGTAGGTTTTCCCAACCGGATGAAGGCATTTAGCGAAGGCTGCTCCAGTGTTTCTGGCTCAATAGATAAACTCTGAAAGTAGCCTCGCATGGCTACGGCCGCTAAGTCGATAATTTGGTCTCCGATGGCTACTCCTACCCGAGGCCGTCGCGATGGAGTAGAGAAAATACCGTAGGGTAAATTGTGAATGCTAAAGTCACTTTCGGGCGATATGTCAAGCCAGGTGTTCAAATGCTAATTACAGATTGAGATGTTTTTCAATCTTTTTAAGTCGTTGATCGTGATCTAAGAATTGCTCAGCAGAGAAGCTCGCGGTTCGCCGCCTGATAAAATCGGTCATTTCCTGCTGAAAGTCTTTAAACTCGGTCCACCGTGGACGCGGCTGGAATTCAGTGAAGCCTTTATTGATAAATGATAATTTAGCATCCATCGTAGCCATCCGTTTTTCAATGCGCTGACGGAACTTTTCAAATTTGTTGCTGTCCATTTTTCTGATATTTATTTCTACAATAGAAACGAAGTTATCTTCTTTGTTAATATGCTCCAACATTAGCTCCTACCGAAGCAAGGTGGCCAAGGGGTGATTCCAGTGACTTTTCTTTTCCTAGTAATTCTTGTAGAGCAATTTCAAAAGCTGTTTTAGCTAAGTTTTTTGTATCAGGATTTTTCGCGTATACTTTCTCTAACGCTTGGCGAATCGTATCCGACACATCCTGAAGAATTGCTTCGTCGGTAAGCTCGTTCTTCGTTTCCATTAGGTAGGCAAATACTCGCGCCATACCGCAGTTAGCAATAAAATCTGGAATCAGTGACACTCGCTCATCGGTATAAGCGGCGATAGGGCCGAAGAATATCTGTGGGTCTTGAAAAGGGACGTTAGCACCGCTGGCAATCACTTCCAATCCACTGCCAACCATCTTCTCCACCTGCTTTTGCGTCACTAAGCGGGAAGCCGCGGCCGGAATGAATATTTCGGCTCCAGTGTTCCAAACTCGCTCGTTCATCTCCTCAAACGAAAGCAGGTTATCGGCCATCAGAGTATTCTGCACTCGGTTCAGGAATAGCTGCTTCACTTTTTCGTAGGTGAATCCATCCGGGTTGATAAGCCCGCCCGCCCGATCAATAATTCCGACGATTTTTACGCCACTTTTGGCGAGATAGTATCCGGCGGCTCCGCCTACGTTACCCCAACCTTGTACAATCGCCCGTTTTCCCTCGGCGCTACCGTCCCATAAATCGTAGTAGTGCAGTACTGACTGAGCTACCCCGTAGCCAGTAACCATATCAGCTACCGTATACTTTCGCTCAATAGATGGTGTATAATGCGGATCTTCTAGCTTTTTGATTACTCCCTGCCGAAGTTGACCCAGTTGCTTGATTTTCTGTGGATCGGACGATTGATAATGCCCGGTCACGATGCCTTCCTGCGGATGCCATAATCCGTAGCCTTCGGTAATCGGAATCACATCGTGAATCTCGTCTACGTTCAGATCACCGCCAGTGCCGTAGTAGTTTTTCAGCAACGGAGTGACTGCCCGATACCAACGCTCTAATACTCCTCGTTTGCGTGGGTCTTTCGGATCAAAATTAATTCCCGACTTGGCACCTCCAATAGCGGGTCCCGACACGGTGAATTTAATCTCCATCGTTTTCGCCAGGGATTCTACCTCGTGCCGATCCAACCCCTTCCGCATCCGGGTTCCGCCTCCGGCAGCACCGCCCCGTAAGGAGTTAATCACTACCCAGCCTTCCGCCTCGGTTTCTGGATCATTCCATTCAAACACTACTTCCGGTTTCTTCTCTTCAAATTCTTTTAACAGATCATTCATACCTTTTTTATTAGCGGATGTTCAAGTGTTTGTGTATTCAAGTTTTAACAGTTCACGAACACCTGAGCACGTTAACATCTGAACACATATATTACACTTTCCACGAATAAATATACTCTTGGTCTTCAATCTCCAGGGCTTGTTTGGTTAGCTTGAGAGGATGGAAGGTATCGACCATTACGGCTAGCTCTTCGGTACCCTTTTTGCCAATAGATGCTTCGGCGGTGCCGGGGTGAGGGCCGTGGGGCATTCCACCCGGATGCAGCGTAAACGAAGCTCGTTCTACTCCCTTCCGGCTCATGAAGTTACCTTCGGCGTAGAATAGCACTTCATCCGAGTCAATATTGGAGTGGCTGTACGGAGCTGGAATGGATTGGGGGTGGTAATCAAATAGTCGGGGGACGAAGGAGCAAACTACAAAATTATGACCTTCAAACATCTGGTGTACCGGTGGCGGCTGATGGATACGTCCGGTAATCGGCTCGAAATCGTGAATAGAGATCGCGTAAGGGTACATATAGCCATCCCAGCCCACCACATCAAACGGGTGGTGGGTGTAGGTAAAGCTTTGCAATTGGTTATGCTTTGCAATCTTCACCTCAAACCTACCCGCTTCGTCTTTGGCTTCTATAAACTCTGGAATTTTTAGATCGCGCTCACAAAACGGACTGTGCTCTAGCAATTGCCCAAACTGATTGCGGTACTTTCTCGGAAACTTTATCTCGGAGTAGCTCTCAATTACCAGAAAGCGGGAGGGCTTATCCAGGTTAATATTCCATTGGTGGGTAATGGTGCGAGGTACGTGTACGTAGTCGCCCTGGGTGAATTTTACTTTTCCCAATGGACTTAGCAACTCTCCCTCGCCATCGTGTACGTAGACTAGCTCATCAGCTGAGGCATTCCGGAAGAAGTAACGCATATTTTCAGTAGGCTGGCAAATCGCCAAACGCACATCGTTATTACCCATCACGTACTGCCGACCACTTAGCCAATCACCTTTCGGCTGGATATTTTTCCCGAGCAGATGACGATGCTGCATGTTTTTCTCATTAGCGTAGTCGATATCAAAACTTGTCGGTTTTCCCACCTTTTCAATTGACGTAGGCGGATTAATATGATAAGCAATAGACGATATTCCACTAAAGCCTTCAGCTCCAATCACTTCTTCGTAATACAACGAACCATCGGATTGCCGAAATTGAGTATGTCGTTTGGGCGGAACCTCTCCGCGTTGAATATAATAAGCCATAGTTTTTTCAATTAACAGTTAGCAGTGAACCGGGCGCCGGGCGCAATGAACAATTACGACTTCATCATTCACCGGATTTTTTAATAATTACATAGAGTATTTTTAGTAGTTCTTCGCAGTCTTCTATCATAGGATCAAAGGCCTTTTCGTCAATATACTCTGTGGCGTGAAGCAAGCGGAGCCAATATTTGGTTTCTCTAGCTTCTTTGTACGCGATGGAAAGTTTAGCTCTAAAGCCCTTTCGGGAAATTCCACCGATACCCTCCTCAACATTAGCCCCAATACTCGTTCCACTCTTGAGCAACTGCTTTGATAAAACAAACTCCTTTTTCTCATTCACCAAATATTTGTACAGCCCCACAACCCTAATAGCAAACGCAAACGACTTCTCCCGCACCGGATTATTAATCCCGTCTTTTTCTACGCTCATACAATCAATTGCGTCCGGCGCCCGGTTCATTGCACACTGCACATTAATCAGAGGTTTCCCCTGAGTTCCTGTTCTCGCTCAATCGCCTCGAACAGAGCTTTGAAGTTGCCTTTGCCGAAGGAACGGGCACCTTTGCGCTCAATGATTTCGTAGAATATCGTGGGGCGATCCTGTACGGGTTTGGTGAAGATTTGTAGTAGATAACCTTCCTCATCGCGATCGACTAGTATGCCTAGTTTGCGCAGTTCTTTAATCGGCTCGTCAATGTCGCCTACGCGCCCCTTAAGGTCGTCATAGTAAGTATCAGGTACGTGTAGAAACTCTACTCCGTTGTTTCGCAACTGAGTAATGGTCTGGATGATGTTGTTCGTAGCGATAGCAATATGCTGAACTCCCGCCCCGCCGTAAAATTCCAGATACTCATCGATCTGGCTCTTCTTGAGTCCGGGAGCCGGTTCATTAATCGGGAACTTGATACGCTCGTTACCGTTGGACATCACCTTTGACATTAGTGCAGTATACTTGGTAGAAATATCTTTGTCGTCGAAGGAAACCAACTGTTTAAAGCCCATCACGTCGGCGTAAAAGTTGACGAACTCGTTCATCTTACCGAGTTCTACGTTGCCCACGATATGGTCTACGTACTTCAACCCTACGCTATGGTTTTGTAAGTGGGGGTTGTCGATTTTCTCAAATCCAGGCATAAAGAAGCCTCGGTAATTCTTATTCTCCACAAACGTGTGGATAGTGTCACCGTAGGTTTTAATGGAAGCCCTTACAATCTCTCCATCTTCATCAGAATAAACCTGAGGATCAGTAATTGCTTTAGCCCCGCGTTGAATAGTGGTTTGAAAAGCTTCCCGAGCATCGTCTACCCACAACGCAATGTCGCGCACTCCGTCGCCGTGCCGATGCACGTGGTCGGCAATAAAGCCTTCGGGTTTGATAGGCGAAGTCAGAATGAAGCGAACCCTATCTTGTTGAAGCAGATAACTAGCCTGGTCGCGATGTCCGGTTTCTGGCCCCAGGTATCCCACAATATCATAGCCAAAAGTGTAGTGGTAGTAAAAGGCGGCCTGCTTGGCGTTGCCGACGTAGAACTCAATATAAAAAGTACCATTAATCGGCAAAAAATCTTGTTCAGCAGTCTCCTGAGTAATTTCCTGAGTGTGCATAACTAACTTCTTTTCGTGATAAACTTGTCAATAATAAATACTAATAAGTCAATATTATTTCAAATAGTGCGCCTTATTTTTATATATCTCTAATTTTTAAGTCTATTATTTATATTTTACTAAAAATAATCATTTCTGTATTTTTTAAGACGGATAAATAATACTAGATGTTTTACTGTTTTTACTCTACCAAAAATAGTTAAGTTTTTTCGGAAATTACTTTATTTAATTACGTATTTTAGCAAAAATCTTAATTTAAATAAGTATTTATCAATTTAGGCTAATAAATTAGCGGATGTGGATAAGCTTAATCAGAAGATTCTTAAAAATTTGCAAGAAAACGCCCGCATCTCCGTATCCGAAATTAGTAAAAAGGTGGGGTTAACTGCCCCGGCAGTTGCCGAACGAATTCGTCGGATGGAAGAGTCAGGCGTTATTCGATCGTATCAGGTAGAGCTCAATTACGAGAAGCTGGGGTATAGTTTACAGGCTTTCGTCACCATGCGAATTTACGCCGGCCAGAACCAGCGTTTGGTGCATTTTTTAAAGCAGCAGAAAGAAGTACAAGCTTGCTACGCAGTTACCGGACGCGAGGGACACTACATTGAAGTCCGGGCGACTAGCCTACAGGAACTAGAGCACTTTATTATGAAATTAACGGAGTTCGGTGAGCCTAATACGTCTATCGTACTCTCCAAAGTAATCTAGCTTTACTTTACCCCTTGGGCAGAAGTCCACCAGCCATTTTGCTTTCTGATGTACACAATTTGCCCGGTATGATAAGCTGTATGCGAGCACATGTTGGAGATCTCTGATCCCACACTATCTAACTGTTGCGCAGTAGCTCGCTCTACAGCCTGTTGCCACTCCATTTGAATACTATCCGCCTTTTTAACCGCTAAGTTCCAGTCAAGATCATCAAATTTACGAAAGGTTGTTTCATTGTCTCCGTTAAAATCAGTGACCACTTCTCCCTGGACTACTCTCAAAACTCGCTCATTCCAAAATGCTACGTGCGATAACAATTCCCGAATGGAATGATTATCAACGCTATCTTTCCAGTCCGCCTGCTCAGCCGTGAGCCCTTCTACGGCAATACCTAGTGGTACGTACCAATCTTTGGTGGTATGATTATTCGCGATTTCTTCCAATAAGATTGTTCTGGTTAGATCAGCGCCTGATCGTTGGGTGCAGCTTGCTAAAATGAACATCAAGCTACCGGTGATGAAAAGTTTCATAGTGTGAGAGTAAAGGGTGTTAGTTTCCAGTAAGTAATCCGAAATTTTTTTCAAGCCTTCCAACCATTTTAGCTAAAGCAGGGTCAGTGTAAGTAATAGATCATGCAGCGTTTTGCTAGTAATGAAGAAGTATGTTTGGAAGTAAACGAACCGACAGTTGGCTATGCGAGCTGTCGGTTTAGTTTTTTTAGTACCTCTACTACCTGATCTAACTGATTATCGGAAAAGTCCAGGTGGGTAACGAATCGCACGTCTTGCTTACCGAAGGGAACGGCTTTTACTCCGGCTTCTTCTAGTTGCGCTAGAAATTGGGTAGGGGTTATATGGTGTAAGGTAGCGATCACGATATTGGTTTCTGCCGGAAGCACCGAAGCTACGTAGTAGCACTCTTGTAGAGCTTTAATGAGAACTTTTGCCCTTCGGTGATCGTCTTTCAAGCGGTCTACGTGGTAGTCTAACGCGTAAATACCCGCTGCTGCTAGGTAACCCGCTTGTCGCATTCCTCCCCCGAAGACCTTTCTAATCCGTCGTGCCCGCTTGATTACATCTTGGTTACCAACTAGTACCGAGCCTACGGGTGCACCTAACCCTTTGGACAAACAAACTGAAATTGAGGAGAAATACTTTCCGTACTCTACCGGATCATCACCTGTTGCTACGAGAGCATTAAAGACCCGTGCTCCGTCTAAGTGTAAGGCTAGTTTGTGTCTTTGACAAACTTCAGCAAGTTCTTCAATCTGATTCAAGGAATAGCAACTGCCACCGCCCTTATTCATGGTATTTTCCAGAGCTACCAGGCTGGTGGGAGGAAAGTGAACATCGTCGGGATTAATAGCTGCCTCGATCATATTTGGTTGGAGAATACCCCGATCTCCTGCCAGTAAACGCACTGACACTAGGGAATTATACGCTAATCCGCCACCTTCGTAGAGGTAGATGTGAGCGTTACGGTCGCAGATAACTTCCTGTTGAGGCTGGGTTTGGGCACGGATGGCGATTTGATTAGTCATGGTGCCGGACGGACAGAACAGTCCCACTTCCATTCCAAAAATACGGGCAGCTTTCTCTTCTAGTGCCCGCACAGTCGGGTCTTCGCCAAAAACATCATCGCCCACTTCGGCTTGCATCATAGCATCCAACATAGCAGAGGTGGGACGGGTAACAGTATCGCTGCGGAGGTCAATCATGAATTGTTATGTTATTGTGTGTGGTATTTTAGTATCAATGTGTTTGGGTGTTCATGTGTTTAAGATTTACAGTAGTCCGAATTTTTCAGAACTAGAACACTTTAACAGTGCTGATAAACTGCTAAATTACTCGTAGAAAATACAGAAGCAAAAAAATGCTGATCATCACGCAACCAACTTAAAACTTGTTGCATCTTACTGATGAAATGCCCGATAGCATATGGGATTAAACATCTACCAAAGCCGAACCTTGGACACACTCGTTGACGGATTACGTAAGAACGACAGCCGTTCACAACAGGTAGTATACGAGCGTTTTTCGCCCGTGATGTTCTCGGTGAGCCTACGCTACGTGAAGGATCACGACAGTGCCCAAGATGTTTTGCTTAATAGCTTTATGAAAGTGTTTAGTAATATTAAGCAATTTAAAGGTGATGGAAGTTTTGAG
>JBCCTI010000035.1:0-63809 GCA_039198955.1 Bacteroidota bacterium
ATCAAAAGTCAAATGAAGTCTCGGAAAATAAGATTGCTGAGTACTGAGCAACAGCAAAAAGTACGAGGTGGAGGTGGAAGAGAACTTCCTAAATGGTTAGAGAAATTTGTTAATCGAACCGAGAGATAAGTTTTAAAACTTTGATTATCAGTAAATAAAGCCTCATTGATGGGGCTTTATTTATTTCTATGAGAATGATTTGCTAAATACTCGTGAATTAACAAGCTGTTTCAATATCACAAAGTTACAATAAATAAGTTGTTTTGACATATTTATGCTTTATTGTAATTTTGCAATTATTTTTTTAAATATGAAAAAAAAATTCATATCATATCGCCAACTGGATTGGATGGACTGTGGGCCTACGTGTCTGCGGATGATTGCCCAATACTACGGACGGTATTATTCGTTAGAAGGTATTCGCCAAAAAGCTTTCACGGGTAAAGAAGGTACCGCGCTTGTTAATCTATCCCAAGCAGCCGAACGCTTGGGGTTTCGTACTCAAGCCGTTGCTACCGATTTAGAAACCTTGTCCAAAGATATTTCTCTTCCTTGTATCGCCCATTGGCGCGACCGCCACTACATTGTCATTTACCGAATAACTTCTCAACATATTTACGTAGCTGACCCTGCAGTCGGTAAACTAAAGTACCTCAAGGATGAGTTCACCGCAGGCTGGGAGTCAGAGAATGCATCCGATGGCGTGCTACTGCTGCTAGAAACTACTCCCGAATTTTATCGGAAGTCAGATGAAAAAGCAGATCAGTCGTTTTCAAGCTGGCATCTACTTACTGACTTTTTTCGTCCGTACCGAAAGCAAATTACTCAGTTACTGGTCAGTGTCTTCGTAGTAGGTCTATCGCAAGTCCTCTTTCCCTTTCTAGCCCAGGCACTGGTAGATGAGGGCATCCGGGGAGAGAATCTGCACTTTATCTACTTAATTCTAGTAGCCCAGATTGTTTTATTCATTTCGCAAACCATTGCCGAAGTAATCCGGGGATATTTACTGCTTTACGTAGGGAACCGGGTGAGTATCTCTCTGCTGGCAAGCTTTCTACAAAAGATGATGCAGCTACCTCACCCGTTTTTTGAGACTAAGAACTTGGGAGATCTTTTCCAACGAATTGCCGACAATGAGCGTATTGAAGAGTTTCTGACCGCCCGTTCCCTCACTGCATTATTTTCGCTGTTCGCAATTGTCGTATTTGGGGCTGTCCTGGCTTTTTACCATTGGGGTATCTTCCTGATTTTTATGGCGGGAGCAACCCTTTACACACTTTGGGTACTGCTGTTGGCTCGCCGAAGGGCGGTGTTGGAGTACCAACGCTTTGAAACATCCGCCCTACACCAGAGCCAACTGCAGGATGTACTGTACGGTATGCCCGAAATACGGCTGAACGGTTCGCAGCAGCGCAGGCGACAACGATGGGAAGCGGTACGTATCCGTCAGCACCAGGTCGCCACCCGCACCTTAGCAGTGGAGCAGTGGCAAGCCCAAGGTGGACGGGTCATCCACGAGCTAAAAAACATCGGTATGACTTTTTTATCGGCTCTGTTAGTTATTCAGGGGGAGATGACACTCGGCATGCTTATCGCCGTGCAATATGTAATTGGCCAGCTTAATGCACCTCTGCTCAACCTAATTGGCTTTTTGCAATCCGCGCAGGACGCAAAATTGAGCCTCGCCCGGTTAAGTGAGGTATTTACCAAGCCAAATGAAAACAATGTAGCTCATCCGCTATTAGATTTAACCTTGCGGGGAAACCTATCACTTTCCAACGTCACGTTTCATTACGAAGGGCCTCACTTTCCTGCAGTGCTTTCCGACGTTAGCGTAGAAATCCCTGAGGGAAAAGTGACGGCGATTGTGGGAGCGAGTGGTAGTGGTAAGACGACTTTACTCAAACTACTGCTCAAGTGCTATGAGCCTTATAAAGGTAGCATTGAAGTAGGTAGCCAACCACTTTCACAACTGCCGACCCCCTCCTGGCTTTCCCGTTGTGGAGTCGTGATGCAGGATGGCTATATTTTTGATGATACGGTGCTAGCGAACATCACCGAGTCCGATAGCGAGCGTCCGCTAGATAAACAACGGTTAGCCCATGCTGTGCGGATCGCCCATCTGGAAGCTTTTGTTCATGGGTTACCTAACAGCTACTATACACCTATCGGTCAAAATGGGATGGGGTTATCGGGAGGGCAACGTCAACGGCTACTCATAGCTCGGGCGGTGTACAAAAACCCAGACTATTTATTTTTTGATGAGGCTACCAGCGCCCTGGATGCCAAAAGCGAACGTTTTATTGTGAGTAATCTGGAAACCTTCTTTCAAGATCGCACTGTCATCATTGTCGCTCACCGTTTAAGTACGGTCAAGCACGCCGATCAAATTATTGTCTTAGATCAGGGAAAGGTCGTAGAGCA
The DNA here is from genome assembly GCA_039198955.1 of Bacteroidota bacterium. Lineage (GTDB taxonomy): Bacteria > Bacteroidota > Bacteroidia > Cytophagales > Cyclobacteriaceae > Tunicatimonas. Next base: position 2,425 of record JBCCTI010000035.1, read on the forward strand.
GGGTACTCACAGTGACCTGACCCAACAACGAGGGGAATACTATCATTTAGTAAAAAATCAATTAGAACTCGGGGTATGAAGACATTACCCAAACCTATTGAAGAGCTCAATCCCCCAACTGAGTATTTAGAAGAAGTACTCTCTACACCCCCGCCAGGAATAGCCCGCTGGGGGATGACGGGACTGTTTATCCTACTGACAAGTCTACTGCTGCTCAGTTGGCTAATTCGTTATCCTGACCGTATTGAAGGGGAAATTATACTGACGACCCCAAGCCCACCGGTTGCTATTGTTGCCCGCAGTGAAGGCTACTTAACCGACCTACAGGTTGTCAACCGCGATACGGTGAGGGCTGGGGCTAAACTAGGTTTGATTCAAAATCCTACCCATTATTCGGATGTATTGAAGCTTCAAGAGCGGTTAAATGAGTGGAAAGTGGATGAAGAAACCCGGCTCTACGATTCTTTGACGCTTCCATATCTAAAACTAGGTGTCTTACAAGAACCATATTCCCAACTTCAATATGCCCATGATGCTTATCAGCAGCATACGCACTTCTCATTGTATTCCCAAGAGCAACAATTATTGAAAGGGCAACAAGACCAGTATCAAATCTTGCTTAATCAAAAGCAAGCAGAAAAGCAGCTTGCTCAGCAAGTCGCTCAACTAGCTGAAAAAGATTTTCGCCGAAATAAGGAATTGTACCGAACACAGGCAATTGCCGAGAAAGCACTAGAGGAAAGTGAACAGTCCTGGCTAAGAAAAAAACAGGAAGCCCAAGCATTATCATCCGAAGTGTCTGGGCTTCAGCTTTCCGTACAGAAGTTAAAAAGAGAGGTATTGCAGCTAGAAAAGCAGTATAGGAAAGAGGAAGTTAGTTTGCGAAGTGATCGGCAAAGTGCTCTTGCTAATCTACGAGCAGCCTTACAGCAATGGGAAGAGCGCTATGTACTAAAAGCCTCTGTATCAGGCCGGATATCCTATGTTGAGAGCCGGAATCATCAAGATTATCTTCAAATAGGTGATACTATTTTGCATATTCTGCCCCATGCCGAACAGTCAATCATCGGGAAGCTGCAGGTGCCAGCACAAGATTTCGGCAAAGTGAGAGAAGGTCAACTAGTCCGGGTTTGTTTGGATCAGTACCCGCACCAGGAATTTGGCAGGTTACAAGGTGAAGTAGTAGATTGGTCAGAATTACCCGATCACGAATACTATCTGATAACAGTTCAGTTTCCTGACGAACTCACCACTCAATACGGCAAAAGTATTCCATTCCAGCAGCACCTTTCAGGCCGGGCGGAGGTCGTCACCCAGCCGCAAAGGTTGCTGGAAAGAATTATTCATTTGGTGAGAGGAACTCTTATATAATCTAAGTTGCTACTTATAGTTCTATGAATTTGATCATAGCAAAAGCCATGACTGTAAGAAAAACCTTAAACTGAAAACCTTCTATAGTGACTGCATGGATTCTCTTAGGAAACCGGGCGGTAATCTCACTAATCTTCGTTTCTATGCGTTTGCGATTTTGCTTTTTGGCTACGGCATCTATAAAGCTATCTCCTCGCTGTGAACCTTTCTTGCGTTGGGTGGCAAACTCAATCTGCTCGTATTGCTGATAGAAATCTTCCCATGCATAGTCAGTAAAGCCACTGTCTTGCCAAACAATACTGCCCTCAGGTAAGTCAAAATCAAGCGGTCCGCCGCGCGGTCGCTTCAAAGCCGAATGATCGCTATAGTTACCCGGTAAGAAGGCTAACTCAGTGGGGCACCCTCTTTCATCTATGAGCAAAGCCACTTTGTAACCGTAGAAGTATTCTCGTTTAGATGTATTCTTGCCCCGATAGTCCTCCCCTTGTAGTAGCTTGGAACGACTGATGCGAATGTTGTGGCATATGTTCACCGGAAAAGTATCCAGGATATAGCGTTGGCGTGTATTCGTCTGTTTGAAAAGCCAGCCTAGCAAACGAAAACAGTATTCGGCTAGTAACGCTACATTATGCAAACGGCGATTAAACCGCGAACTGCCCAGCATGCAAGGACAATGGTGAGATCGCATATAGCCTAAAGCACTCGTCCAGTTACCCCCAAAGTACCAAGCTGCAATTAAAGCAGTGGTTAGTACCAGAGCATCATTCACCCGCCGTTGCCCATCCTCCTGATGATGAATAGCTTGCAACATGTCATCTAAAATCACATATATTGCAATCGTGTTATCGTTGAGCATGAGAATAGCTGTTTTGAAGTGTGGGAACCTCAAAACTACGATCTTCTGCCATACGATAACACTTCTTATAGGTAGCAACTTGAATTATATAGTATAACACCATGTTCCCAAAAACTTAATTCTCAGTATGCAATGAGCGGGTCAGGATTTGTTACTCGAGGGTTATGAAGATTCCTTATTAGAGTAGGTACGATTACTACTTTTCATTTTGGACTTTAATGCCTTCATATCTGCACTTACCTTTTTCTCTACCACCTTCGCGTATATTTGAGTGGTTTTTATGTTTTTATGCCCGAGCATTGAACTCACAGACTCTATGGGTACCCCATTAGTCAAAGTCACAGTTGTAGCAAATGTATGACGAGCAATATGAAAGGTTAAATGTTTTTTTATTTCGCAGATATCAGCTATTTCTTTCAAATATGCATTTAACTTCTGGTTGGAGATGATAGGTAGTAATGTGCCTTTATTTAACGCCAAAGGGTGTTCGCCGTATTTGTTGACAATCGCTAAAGCTTGAGGAAGTAGAGGAACGTTCGAAGAACTACCTGTCTTGGTACGATCCACATATACCCAGTGCTCACCATCAATACCTACTGATATACTATCTGAAGTAAGTTTGGCTACATCTACATAGGCAAGTCCAGTATAGCAACAAAAAACGAATATATCCTTCACTGTATTTAGTCGTTCGGTGGTAAACTTCCTATCATTAATTCTGTCTAATTCTTCCTGTGTAAGAAAGTCTCGCTTCACCTCCTTAATTTTAACTTTATGAGCCGAAAAGGGATATTTATGTAGCCAGTCGTTAGCAACTGCCAGATGGATGATCTTTTTAAAGTTCCGCAAATACTTAATAGTCGTATTGTGGTTATTATTTCGGACAGTCTTTAAATAGAACTCATAATCGGTAATGAAGCGATATTGCAGTTCTGAAAGCTTGATGTCTGACCGATTGTACCGATATTTTAAAAACTCTTTGGTTAGCTTCAGTGATGTCTCGTATCGCTTGTACGTTCCTAGCGCATATTCTTTGCCGACTTGAGCCTTCATTTGCTCATTATGCTGCCGAAAAACTTCCAGTACAGTGTATTCTTTGTTTTTCTTTCCTAGATAAGTGTCTTTTATCAGTGCTGAGGAAATGGGTGTTTCTTTTTCTAATAAATCATGGTAGACACCCTTAATCTTCAAGCTAATTCGATCTAGGGTGCTATTAATTCGACGGGCATCTTCCCGATTACCTTTTACACTTCCTGCATTGGCATTCCATCGCTCAGGACTGATTTTCTCGCCAGTAGCAATTTCAGCCCGTTTACCATTTACAGTTACTCGAGCATAAATGGGAGCTTCTCCGCTTTTATTGATTTTATACTTGTACAACCAAAAGAGTAATGAGAAAGAATAATGCATAGTGTGAGGATTTGTTATCAGATTGAGATTCGGTCACCTATAGACATTTTCAGAATTAGGTGACCGAATCACTCACCTAATTTACGAGAATTCATGAATAAAATGGAGGGATTAAAAAGAAAAACCCTCTAGATTCTAAAATTTAAAGGGTTTTGCGTGTGTCTGAATAAAACTTGTGGAGTCGGAGGGATTCGAACCCTCGTCCAGAGAAGGCAACTATCGCATCTTCTACATGCTTAGCTATTGTTTTAATTGTCGGGTTGCCTAGGGTAAATAGCCCACCTGCGGGCAACCGTATCTACTAAAATTTCGCTAGAACGTTGTAGCACCGTTTTAGCTAGTTCCACTGAGTCGACACTCTGTAATCCAACCGAGCGGAACAGCGGTCGGCAGAATGTGGCTCGGGAGCAATTTGCTCAACCGATTATGCCCATTATTTTAGTCTACTGGACTAAAACTAGGCGGCCATGGCGTAATTAGATTCGCCAAGTATAATTTAGGACTCAGGGTTGAGGCGCGCATCCTATGCGCCTGCATGCTTACACACGTAATCGCTCATCCTGTCAAATCCGGTCGACCCCAAACTTCTCTTGGTAAGTGACTAGTATACACGTAAAAGCCTAGGGAAAAGTTTCTTAAAACGGAATCCGAAAATCGGAGTCAGGAGTCCGAACCTAGAAGTCGATAGCTAAATTTGAAAATATTGCTACCGCTATTTTGATCTATAGTTTTCAATTTCCAGACTCCGGTCTCCAGTACCCATTTTCCTTTCTCCGTCTTGAAAAGTTTACGTATTTTTGCAGCCGTTTAAATCACTCTATTCATTATGGAACAAGCCATAGCACAACCATTATCCAAAAGAATTCAAAAACTAGCCGAATCGGCGACTATCGCTATGGCGCAGAAAGCCCGCGAGTTTAAGGCCAAAGGCTTTGATATAATTAGCTTGAGCCTGGGCGAACCTGACTTTAAAACCCCTCAACATATTCAGGATGCTGCCAAAGCCGCTATCGACGAAGGAAAATATTTTGGATACTCACCTGTACCCGGTTACCTGGATTTGCGTCAGGCAATCGCTGAGAAGCTTCAGCGCGACAATGGATTGAGTTACACTCCCAACCAGATTGTAGTTTCTACTGGAGCCAAGCAGTCCATTGCTAACGTATTTATGTGTTTACTTAACCCTGGTGATGAGGTAGTTGTCTACTCGCCCTACTGGGTGAGCTACGCCGAAATTATCAAAGTGGCCGAAGGGGTTCCAGTACCTATCATGGGAACACTGGAGAATAACTTTAAAGCCACTGCTGATCAACTTAAAGATGCAATTAATCCGCGTACTAAGGCTGTGATTTACTCTTCGCCCAGTAACCCTACCGGATCGGTATTTACCCGCGGAGAAATGGAAGCTATGGCGGCAGTGTTACGTCAGCACCCTGATATTTACGTAGTAGCTGACGAGATTTATGAGTTTATCAATTTCCAGGAGGAGCACGTAAGCATGGCGGCTTTACCTGGTATGTACGATAACACGGTGACGATCAACGGCTTTTCTAAGGGCTACGCCATGACGGGCTGGCGACTGGGCTACATTGCTGCCCCTGAGTGGATTGCCAAAGCCTGCGGAAAGATTCAAGGGCAGTTTACTTCGGGTACCAATAGTATTGCCCAGCGAGCTGCCATTGCTGCACTCAAGGGCGATATGAGCACCACCCAAGAAATGAAGGTCGCTTATCAATATCGGCGCGATCTGGTTTTGGAGTTACTTAAAGATGTTCCCGGTGTAGAAACCTACGTGCCAACCGGAGCATTTTATCTTTTCCCCGATGTGAGCGCGTACTTTGGTAAGTCTGATGGTGAAACTACGGTTGCAAATGCCAGTGACTTGTGCATGTACGTTCTTAACCAAGCGCACGTATCGCTGGTTACTGGAGAGGCCTTTGGGGCACCCAACTGCGTGCGATTATCATTTGCCGCTTCCGATGAGCAGCTCAAAGAAGCCATTGGGCGCATCAAAGAAGTGTTGTCTCGATTAAATTGATAACGGAATAATGAGAAAGTAAAAAGGATGACAGAAGAGGGAAAATGGCAGGTTGTTCCGCCTTCCATCCTCCGTTCTCCATTTTCCGTATTCCCTTCTCCCTTACAGTGATGTCACATTATTCATCTTTCCCCGCGCTATTTGAGGATTTTCGTCGCCTGAAGGTGCTGATTATTGGTGATGTGATGCTAGATGCTTACGTGTGGGGTTCGGTTCACCGAATTTCCCCCGAAGCTCCGGTACCGATTGTCAACGTCAAAAAGCGAGAGAACCGCCTGGGCGGAGCGGCTAACGTCGCTTTAAATATCCAATCATTGGGGGCAACCCCTATTTTGTGTGCGGTCACTGGGCAAGATGCGTCCGGGGATATTTTCAATCAACTACTAGAGCAACACCAAATTTCTACCGCAGGTATCGTTCGTCTTTCCACTCGCCCGACCACTATGAAGGAGCGGGTTATTGGGGGTGGACAACAAATGCTTCGCATTGATGCTGAACACAGTCACGGGTTGCCCGAGACGGATCAGGAAAGTTTACGACAAACCATTGCCCCCCTAATACCCGAAGCCGACGTGATCATTTTTCAGGATTATGACAAAGGAGTACTGAGCGAACCGCTCATCCAGTGGGTACAGCAGCAAGCCGACCAGTATCAGATTCCGACGGCGGTAGATCCCAAAAGACGTAACTTTCTACATTACCGAGGGGCTAAGCTATTTAAGCCCAATCTGAAAGAGCTAAAGGAAGGGTTGCAACAAGAATTCTTGATGTTGCATCAGGAGGAATACGAATTACAGCCCAGTATTCAGGAAGCATCTGATACATTAAGGAAACGCCTGCAACACCAAATTACGCTCATCACTTTATCTGAAAAAGGGGTATTTATTGATGATACCCAACAGTCGACGTTTATCCCCGCCCACGTTCGGGAAATTTCTGATGTGTCGGGTGCTGGTGACACCGTAATTAGCGTCGCTGCCCTCTGTCTGGCACTGGGGTTACCGATTTCGTTGACGGCATCTTTAGCGAATCTGGGGGGAGGAATTGTCTGCGAGTACACCGGTGTAGTGCCAATTGAGGCATCACGTCTGCTGCGGGAAGCCGAGCAATATCTCACGTTGGGCACTGACTAAACATTATGTTGTCTTATTTCTCTAAAGTTAGATTAAGGCCATCTATCGCTTTTGTGCTCAGTTTTTTACTTTTGATCAGCTTGGGAACCGCGTTACTGATGTTGCCGCCCCTGACTACCCAAGAGGGCAGTTTATCTTTTATCGATGCATTATTTATGGCGGCGAGTGCCAGCTGCGTAACCGGATTATCGGTGATTGATGTTTCTCAGGATCTAACCCTAGCTGGGCAGGTTGTCATTCTATTATTATTTCAGATTGGAGGATTGGGTATACTACTATTCGCCTCCTTTTTTGCCGCTCTACTCAATACTGAACTACGGCATCGTCATACCCAGATGATCCCTGACTATCTCGATGGTGAAACTCTCAGCAGTGCCCGGTTACTGCTCATCCGTATTGTTTTACTGACAGTCTTCATTGAGGCTGGTACTTTTTTAGTGATTATGTACGCTTGGGGTGACTACTCATTTGCTGGCTGGGGCGAACGGGCATTTTACTCCTTATTTCACGCCGTCTCAGCTTTCTGTAATGCTGGGTTTAGTTTGTTCAGCCAGGGGTTCTACGAACCCGTTGTTCGGGAAATGTACGTACTGCATGCCCTTACTTCTGTTACCATTGTACTCGGCTCGCTAGGGTTTGCTACGCTGAACAATATTTTCTCGCCCCGGCAGCTACGGCAACGCTTGGAGAAGCCCTGGATTGACTGGAAGCTAAGCACTAAAATCGCGGTGAATACTACTATACTGTTATTAGTGGTTGGTACACTGGGTTTTTACTGGCTAGAGCAACATAACACCCTGGCCGGAATGAACCTCACTGAATCGCTGATTACTAGTTTTTTTCAGTCAGCCACTGCTCGTACTGCTGGGTTCAACACGGTCGATATTGGACAAATTACCATTCCAGCCCTGGTGCTAATGATGTTTTTGATGTTTATTGGTGGCTCGTCTGGCTCTACCGCAGGGGGTATCAAAACTTCCACATTTTTTCTGTTAATAGCTTCGGTCATTGCAACCAGCCAGGGCAATTCTGAGATAGAAGTAGGCCGTCGGCGTATTCCCCGGGGGATAATTTTTAAGGCACTATCCATCTTTTTCTACGGCATTACCATCAACCTGCTGGGAGTATTTATTCTTAGCATTAGTGAGCCTCAACTATCGCTCACCGATTTGACTTTCGAGCAGATCTCGGCCTTCGGAACGGTGGGGTTAAGCCGGGGCATTACTGCTTCGCTCTCCAGTGTAGGAAAGCTGGTAATTATCGCTACCATGTTTCTAGGGCGGGTAGGCACTCTTACCTTTGCTATTGCCTTGAGTACGCAGGTTGGTTCCCAACATTACAAGTTGCCAAAAGAAGAACTAATGGTAGGGTAGCACGTACATCTTGGTATAAGATTTGTAACGAGATGAGAAGTAGTAAACCATTTCGTTTCTTTATGCCAGACGATGCAATATAAACCTGTTCAACAATTCAAGCAGATGCTATCTCAGGGAAGTAACCCTCGGGAGCTTTCGTTAGCGATTGCGCTTTCGGTACCCATCGGGATCGTGCCGTTGTTTGGGTTTATTACCCCATTGGCAACCGCTCTGGCTATCCGTTGGCGGCTAAATGTGCCTCTGGTTTTGGCACTGCTATTCCTAGCTCTTCCGCTCCAATTGCTGCTCTTCGTTCCTTTCCTCCGGATGGGCGAACTATTATTTCAACTGCCACCTCTGCCCTTCTCCCCTACGGAGATTATGGCAATGTTAGAGACCACAGGCTGGGGACTTTTTCAGCAAATCTGGGTAACTAATCTTGCTGCCGTAGTTGCTTGGCTGCTAGTGGCTCTTCCCCTCGGATTTCTGCTTTATCAGGTTAGTTTCTTAATCAGTCGCCGCTTCCTAGCAACTGTGTAGAACTACAACTATTTAACCTTCTTTACATCACAACGCTTACTATCAAGAGGGGTAAGTACACTCCTCTAGGATAATTTGTTAGGCGGGTAAGTTGAGACTTCGAGGGTTCAGCATTATCCAGTACGGTAATATGCCTTATTGTTGTATCACTGGTGAATTCATTCACTACAATCAATGATATTTGATGACGCCCGGGCTGATCATAAATAACTTTTGGACTCTGTTCAGAGGAAGTGATAAAATTACTGTTTTGAAAAGTCCACTGCCGCGAAGTAGCTCCCCCTTTAGAAGTATCTGTAACTATTAACGATTGCCCTACCAGCAAAGTGTCTTGAGAATCTGTTCAATGACGGCTTTGTACATGTCACCAAAGTAGGCTGATACGTCTTCCTCTGACTTAAACTGGAAGATAAACTCGGGACTGAACTTCTTTTCCTCTTTCCGTTTCATATAAGTTTAACTACTTCCACTTTTACATACTTCCTGAAACGTTACCGGGCAAAGTCTCTTTTTTATCCGGTATTTGCAGTATACTTTCAGAACACTACAAATAGTGTATGTTTGGCTACTTAAACCTAATAAGAAGGCGCGTACATCCAACAGAAGCTGGGTTACTATTTACTCGGTAAAAAACATTTCCTTATGCTTTTCAGCGTACTCAATCATTTGCTGGGCTACCTCAGGATAGATTTCTAGAGCATCACTTTTCTCGTAGGGGTCGTGGACTAGATCAAAGAGAGCAGTATCAATTTTTGCTTGTACATATTTTCCGGGCATACCGCCTTTGCCCCCTTTCGCTACGGTGCGGTACTGATGAGGTAAGTGTAGTTTCCACTTTCCATCCCCGGAAATAACTCCCTGAAACTCCTTGCCATTGGTAAAAGCGTAATATTCATGCGGATTCTCCGCTTCGTCCCGATGGGTAATCAGATCCCATACATTTTTGCCGTCAATTTCATTTTCTGGTAACTCTGTGCCCGTCAATTGGCAGACCGTAGGCAAAATATCAATAGAACTAAAGGCATGGTGGGAGATCGTATTGGGATCAATCTCACTGGGATATTTGATAATACAGGGGTTGCGTAGCCCGCCATCAAAGCTGGTGCCTTTACCTTCCCGAAAGCGGGTAATTCCGGCATGGTCGCCGTAGCTTAACCAAGGGCCATTATCAGAAGCGATGAAGATAAAAAGGGTGTTCTCCTCGAGTCCCTGATCTTTAATTGCCTGGTGAATCTGACCTACCGACCAATCAATCTCCATCATTACGTCGCCATAGAGTCCAGTGCCCGATTTTCCCGCGAATTTGTCGCTGCAAAAGATGGGGGCATGAGGCATGGAGTGGGGAACATATACGAAGAAAGACTCATCTTTATTTCGCTCAATGAAATCAATAGCTTGCTCAGTGTACCAGGTCGTTAGCATTTTCTGGTCTTCAATCTGTACCATGTCAATGGTAACTTCACCGTTTTCCCAGTACTGCAACGGCCACTGCCCCCAGTAGTCGGGGTTTTCGGGATGGTGCAACCACATATCGTTGGAGTACATCAGCCCGCAGGTTTCATCAAAACCTCGGTTGTGGGGTCGGGTATCTTCCTGGTCACCGATATGCCATTTGCCGAAAGAAGCGGTTCGGTAGCCGCTCTGCTGTAAGACTTCACCTAGCGTAGCAAACTCAGGTTCCAAGCCCCGGGCATTGGGACCGTGGGCCCCAAATACCTTAGTTCTACCCGGATAGCAGCCCGATAAAAGAGCCGCTCGGGAAGCGGAGCATACGGCCTGGGGTACGTAGAAGTTGTAAAAACTCCGTCCTTCCCGTGCCAGTGTTTCTACATTAGGAGTTGGATAGCGAGGGGTACCGAAAGGAGAAAAGTCATCAAAGGCACCGTCATCTAAAAAGATTAAAACCACATTGGGTTTCTCAGCTTTGGGCTTATCTTTTTCAATCAGCTTTAAGGAAGCTAAGACTAGAACTAATGATACGCTTAGTAGGCTAAGTACGACCGACTTTTTACGAGAAACAGGCATTAAGTTGTTGATTAACGTTCTTCTAAGCTGCCAAAATACGTATTTGGGAATTTGGAAAAAAGTCAGCTTAGCGATTCTATTTCTCCTACCACCTGCCGGATACAATGCAGACACACAGACCTTTCAGAACGGTCGGGCAAAAGTAAAGTTTCTTAAAATTTTTCCCAGGGTATTCCAACTTTCCTCACCATACCAGGGTCGTCATAGTGCAAACTACTTCCAATTACAGATGTTATGATCAGACTTATACTATTCGGCAGCTTACTACTTTTGACTGGTTGCCCCGGCTTTACTGATATTGGTGAGCCTCTTGAACCAGCTTACACTCAGTACTCCCCAATTATGATGGAGCGAAGCCAGATGGAAGCCGCCATTGGTCAGCTACCTGCCCGCGAAATTCAGGATGCTGGAAAAATCTACGCCTACGGCAATTATCTTTTTATTAGCGAGAAATTTCAGGGAATCCACGTGATTGATAATGAACGTCCGGAACGCCCAATCAACCAAGGTTTTATCCGTATTCCCGGCTGCGTCGATATGGCGGTAAAAGGCACGACACTTTTTGCTGATAATGCTACTGATTTGATTGGTATCGATATTTCTGACCCAACCAATGTGCACGAAATATCGCGGGTGCGAAACGCTTTTCCGGTACTGCTTCCTCCTGACTTGGGCGAAGTGCCTGAGACCTACCAAAACCGTTCCGAAGACTTGGTTATTATAGAATGGAGAAGATAGATATGAAAGGTGAAAGGCCGCCGTGGAACGGTGAAAGGTGAAAATTAACGATAACTTCAGCAATCAGCAATCAGCAATCAGCAATTTAACAATCGAACAATTGACCTATGAGCCGAATTATCTACTTACTACTTTTAGGATTAACTAGTCTACTATTTGCCTGCGAAGATTCTGGTGACTCGGGGGATTTTAGCAGCGACGGAACCGGACAGGGTGGTTCTCTGGCTCGCTTTGCCATCCGAGGCGACCATTTGTATACCGTTGATAGAAACGATCTGCACGTCTACGACATCAGCGATGTTAACCAGCCCCGAAAAGTAAATCAGGTGTCGGTAGGGGCGCAGATTGAGACTATCTTTCCTCGGCAAGACAATCTGTTTATCGGTTCGCAGGGGGGCATGTTTATTTACAGCATTGCTGAGCCAACCCAACCTCAGTTTCTATCCAACTATATCCACGTAGTAAGCTGTGATCCTGTAGTAGCCGACGAACGCTACGCTTACGTTACTTTACGCTCTATTGCTAACGTCTGCGGGCGGTTTACCGATCAGTTAGACATTGTAGATATTAGTGATCTTCGCAGCCCGTTTTTGCATCAGACTTACCCAATGGTTCATCCGAAGGGGTTGGGAGTAGACGAGGAAGAACTTTTCGTCTGTGATGACGGACTAAAGGTTTTTGACATTACCAATGTGGATAGCCTGGTGCAGAAGTATCATTTTCGCATTGAGGCCAACGATGTAATTCCCTACCGCAATTATTTGATGGTGATTGGAAGCGATGGACTGTACCAGTATCGCTATTCAGAAGATACCATTGTGCTCGCCAGTCAACTGCCGTTTATCCCTGCTTTATGATTAGGCTTCTTTTCATTTGCTCTTTACTGCTTTTTGCTGAAACCTATGGTGTGGCACAACAGCGGGATAGCTTACGCTTTCGGCGAAATTCTATCTCTGTTGTACCTCAGTACCTGGCTCGGCAGGCTCTTCGGATTGATTGGGAGAAGCCTTTAAAAAAGGGCGCACAAATTCATCGTCTTACGATCTCTCCCTATTGGTACGCCGGAACTACCGACTGCTATGATTTCGGAGTAGTTCCTACTAGCGGAACGCTACCCAATGGTTACGGCGATACCCGAGTAGACGGTTTTGGATTAGAGGTACTGGATAAGTACACATTACGTTTCTCAGAACAGCAACCTTCCAATTTTTATTTAGCCTTCGGGGTTGGTTATCATCGTATCACGCTGGATTATATCAATTATGAACCAGCTCCCTTTGAAGAGAATGAGACTACCCTATTCCGCTACGATTTTGTAGATCAGAAGGAAGCTATTAACCGTTTGGAAGTGATTGGTCTTATCGGACTAAAGATATTCTCTCGTCGTAATATCTTATTTCTCGATCTTTTTGCGGGTCCTGTGATCAAACGAAGCTGGATCAGCACCGACTCAGCTGCTCCACTGACTCACGAAAAGGTTGGTGACCATGGCTTCGATGGTGTTACCTATCGCGCCGGAGTAGGGGTTGGCGTGGTAATTTTTTAATGGGTTTCCGCCTTATACGTTGTTCACTCCCGTACGGTTTCTGACCGATTACGAACACTTCTTTTTAGCTAAAGTGCCTTCAAATACCATTCTGAGCGTTGGCAAAAGGTTTGTTCTACACAATTTGAAATAATAAAAGGCGAGGGGCCGGGAGCTTGGAGCAGGAAGTTCAGTACTTTTCTCCCCGCTCCAAGCCCCCAGCACCCAGCCAATATCATATTATGCGAAAAACCTATATCGGCGAACTGGAAGAAGTTGTATTACTTACGGTGGCCTTACTCTATGATGAAGCCTACGGAGTAGCCATCACTCACGAGATTAAAGCCCAGACCGGACGCAGTATTAGCATTAGTGCGGTACACGCTACTTTGCACCGACTTTCGGAGAAAGGCTATGTCAACTCTCGGATGGGAGGGGCTACTGCCGAACGAGGGGGGCGGCGCAAACGCTTCTTTACGGTAACCCCGGCTGGCAGCCGTATTCTCCATGATATTCAGCAGACCCGCCAGCAACTGTGGCAGCAAATACCCGCGCAAGCCCTACAGTGGAAGACGATATGAAGCGACCACCTACTCCAAACCCTCCCCGCTGGATTGACCGCCTGCTGGAAAAATTCTGTGATCCGCATCTGCTGGAGGAGGTGCAGGGAGATTTGCATGAGTTGTACGGAGAATGGAGCAGGGAATACGGAAAACGGCGAGCGGGATGGATCTACCTTCTTCATGCGATTAAGTTTTTTAGACCTTTTGCACTAAGACGTAGCCAAGATATTCACCCACTAAGTCAAACAGCTATGATTAAAAATTACTTCAAAGTAGGTATCCGAAATATTATTAAGTACAAGGTATTCTCGTTCATTAACATCTTCGGTCTGGCGGTAGCTTTATCAGTATGCATGCTGATTATTCTGATGCTGGCCGACCAGCGAAGCTACGATCAGTTTCACGTTAAAAAAGATCGGATTTACCGGGTATTGTCTAAAGTAAAGGATTCCGTCACCCCTAACGCTAGCAGCCCTTTTCCTTTAGCAAATACCATGAAGGAAGAATATTCTATTGTAGAAGATGCCACTCAACTGATTCCAGGGGTGGGGGGAGATGCCACGTACAAGCAAAAAACCGTCGAGATGAGTGGTTTTTTTGCCGATACGTCGTTTTTCGAGGTGTTCAGCTTTGAACTGGTAGAAGGCGATAAAAGCCGAGCACTAGACCGCCCTAATAGTATAGTGATCAGTCAGAACCTAGCTCAGCAGCTATTTGGTGAGGCAGAAGCCGTAGGAAAGAGATTAGAATTTACCAACAGAGGATTAAAGCTACTGAAATTTGATTTTGGTAGTGATCCCGGTAGTGCTCCGGTTGATTGGGGAAGTTTTACAATTACGGGAGTGGTAGCTCCTGATCAATATAAGTCGCACGTACAATTTGAGGTACTAATTTCAGCCTCTTCTTTACCAGCACTGTATCATCAGGAGAAAAAGCAAGACCTTAGTGATAATTGGCGGCGGTATTCAAATAGCTATACCTACCTAGTGCTCAAGCCCGATGTGCCTGAACAGGAATTGACAATAGCTCTGGACAATTTGGCAGACCAGAAGTATAGCGAGTTCGGAGAATTAGCCGGTATTCGCTTAATTCCGCAGCATTTGAACGCTATCACTCCCGGAATATTTGTTGGCAACCCCATTAGTCTTCGCTTACCGCTAGAAGCTTACTATTTTCTAGGTTTTTTAGCACTGGTTATCATGCTTTCCGCCTGCTTGAACTATACCAATCTATCCATTGCGCGGGCGCTCACGCGGGCCCGTGAAATTGGAGTTCGAAAGGTAACCGGGGCAAAACGGCGAGACTTGATCTTTCAGTTTCTGAGTGAATCGGTATTGACCGTATTGTTCGCCTTAGTACTAGCTTACTTCTTACTCATTGGAGTGAAGCCTGCTTTTATGGAGCTTTGGGCTAACAAGTACTTAAATTTCGACCTCCAAGGAGGCTGGTTAGTGTACTTAGTATTTCTAGGACTGGCTTTACTGGTAGGACTGATCTCAGGCACTTACCCTGCTATATACTTATCCCGTTATTCTCCGATTAGCGTACTTAAAAACCTCAGTAGTGAAAAGGTACGAAAGCTGGGAATGCGTAAGCTCCTAAGCACATTCCAGTTCTTGGTATCTCTGTTCTTCATTATTACTTCTCTGTTGATCTATAATCAATTCCGTCACTACATGGACTTTGAGTACGGATTTGATTCAGAAAACCTAGTTAATATTCCTTTACAAGGAAATGATTATGAACGTCTGAAGTCTGAGTTTAGCACCATACCAGAAGTAGCAGCAATTTCTGCCAGTGCCTACATTCCTGCTACCGCCATGTCGCAGGGTAGTATTAAAATGCAAAGAGTAGAAAGCGAGAACGAATGGGTGATTTCTGAACGCATGAGCGTCGATTCAAGCTTTATATCCAATTTTGGATTGACAATAATTGCGGGAAGAAATTTACCTACGGAAAAGACATCTAACCCTACTATTCTGATAAATGAGGCAGCGGTAAAAGCATTAGGTTACGAGCATGCATCAGAAGTGATTGGACAGTTCTTGCAGGCAGGCAGCTTCTCGGAACCAGTAGAAGTGGTAGGGGTAATGAAAGATTTCAAATTTCAGACTCCGGTAATGGAAGATGGTATCGGCCCACTGTTGTTTTATTATAAACCCGAAGGCTTTAGTTACCTGAATATAAAGATAGCTTCCGCTGACATTGTAGGTACCCTAGCGAAGCTAGAGGATCGTTGGAAGAATGTAGATACGGCACATCCCTTTACCTATTATTTCTTTGACGATCAATTAGTGCGGGTAAATCAATGGCTGGGTGATTTGGTCTCTATTATCAGCTTTATTGCTTTTCTAGCAATAGTTATTGCTTGTTTAGGTATGCTAGGTATCGCAACCTACACTGCTGAAAGAAAAATAAAAGAGGTAGGTATTCGCAAAGTGCTGGGAGCTAATGAGCTAAATATTGCCCTACTATTGTCACGAGGATTTCTGGCGACATTAGCCATTGCAGTAGCCATTGGCGTACCACTCAGCCATTTTATTAACCAACTTTGGTTACAAAATTTTCCCAATCGAGTGAACTTCGGATGGAGCACAATTCTACTAGGTTCTGTCATATTATTAGCTCTAGGGTTGCTGACTATCGGGTCGCAAACTATTCAGGCTGCTCGCCGTAACCCCGTAGATTCATTACGAAATGAGTAAACATGTTCCACCTCGCTGGATTGACCGCCTGTTAGAGAGCTTTTGCGCTCCGCATCTGCTGGAGGAGGTGCAAGGAGACTTACAGGAACTGTACGAAGAATGGAGAAAGGAGTACGGAGAAAGGCGGGCGAACTGGCTTTACTTTTCTCAGACCCTCAAATTTTTTAGAGCTTTTGCCATTAAACGAAAAAATACTAAACAACCCGCAAATCATATCGCTATGTTAAAAAGCTATTTTACCATCGCCTTCCGCAACCTCGCTAAAAGAAAGTTTTACGCGGGTATTAATATTCTGGGACTATCTATCGGGTTTACCTCTTGTCTACTGATCGTCTTGTATATCCACCACGAGCTAAGCTACGATACGATGCACAACAAAGCTGACCGAATTTACCGGGTTGGTTTAAACGGTAAGTTTTCGGATCAGGAGGGGAAAACCACTGTTACTACTGCTCCTCTGGCGTTTACGGCAGTAGAGGAATTTCCTGAAGTAGAAAACGCTACTCGGATCTGCCATTTTCTCGATATTCAGACAATTCGCTATAACGAAAGCGTTATTGTTGAGGAAAGGGTCTACTTCGCCGATTCCACTTTTTTTGATGTCTTTAGTTTTAAACTGATAGCGGGCGACCCTGCCACTGCCCTTACCGAGCCTAATACTCTAGTTATTACCGAGGATATGGCTCAAAAATACTTTGGCAATGAACCAGCCTTAGGCAAAACCTTACTGGTAGGTGATGGGAAGGTACCGCACGAGATAACTGGGGTAGTAGAAAATCTTCCTTCTAATGTACATTTTCACTTCAACATGCTACGGTCAATGGCTTCGCTAGAATTAAGCAGGGTTGATGATTGGTTTAGTAATAGCTTTATCACCTATCTCTTGCTACACAAAGGTGCATCACCTGAATCGCTAGAAGCGAGATTTCCGGGGTTAGTAGAAAAATACGTCAGTTTGGAAATACAGCGTTACTTGGGATTGTCCTTTGAGACCTTTTCCCAACAAGGTAATCAGTACGGCTATTTCCTGCAACGGCTCTTAGATATTCATTTATATTCCAATTTAGACCAAGAGCTAGAGCCCAATGGCAATATTACCTACGTATATATCTTTGGGTTAATTGCTTTTTTCATTATCATACTGGCTTGCATTAACTTTATGAACTTAGCCACAGCCCGTTCGGCTGGCCGGGCTAAAGAAGTGGGGGTACGCAAAACGCTCGGCTCGTTGCGCTCCAGTTTGGTTGGGCAATTTATTACTGAATCGGTCTTACTCAGCTTAGTTGCTACTTGCCTGGCGGTATTTGCCACTAATTTGTTACTTCCATCTTTCGGAAATATTGCGGGGAAAGAAATATCCTCAGTACTTTTCACCCAACTGTGGTTTCTATTCAGCTTGTTAGGATTGATGCTACTAGTGGGAATACTAGCCGGCAGTTACCCTGCGTTTTATCTCTCATCTTTCCGTCCCGTAGATGTACTGAAAGGAAAGCTGAAGGCAGGTACACGAGGTAGCGGCATTCGGAATACATTGGTAGTATTTCAGTTCTTCGTTTCCATCACGCTGATTATTTGTACTCTACTAGTATATCGGCAACTTGAGTACACCCAAGCGAAAAATCTAGGGTTTAAAAAAGAAAATGTGATAGTCATGTATGGGGCTAAACGCTTAACTACTAGCCAGCGAGCGGCTTTCAAACAAGCCTTGCTTGATGAGTCGCAAGTAGTGAATGCTAGTGTTTCAGATAGAATTCCCCCGGGTACTATTAGTACTA
Organism: Bacteroidota bacterium; assembly: GCA_039198955.1. Classification (GTDB taxonomy): domain Bacteria; phylum Bacteroidota; class Bacteroidia; order Cytophagales; family Cyclobacteriaceae; genus Tunicatimonas. Next base: position 20,459 of record JBCCTI010000035.1, read on the forward strand.
CAATTTTCAGAAAAACCACCACTGAAGAAGATGCCGTCTTGCGTACATACGAGGTTGATTATGACTATCTGCCTACTATGCAGATTGAACTACTAGAAGGTAGAAATTTCTCCCGTAGTTTCTCTACGGATACCGCTGCGATCTTGCTTAATGAAGTGGCTGCTAGAGCATTTGGTTTAGAAAACCTGTTGGACGAAGAAATAGTACACACTGGGTCAGGTAGAACTTATCAGGTGGTCGGAATATTCAAGGATTTTAACTTTGAGACACTACGTAATGAAATAGAACCTTTGGCGTTAACCCTCTCTACCCAGGGAGCTTATCTTTCAGCTCGGATTAGCAGTGAGAATGTATCAGTCACGGTAAACCAGATAGAAAGTCTATGGGAACAATACGCCCCAGATCAACCCTTTCAGTACGCTTTTCTGGATGATAATTACGATGCTTTATTCCGGGCCGAGCAGCGATTAGGTAAGGTATTCTCTATTTTCACTGGGCTGGCTATTGCCGTGGCCTGTCTGGGTCTATTAGGCTTAGCTACTTTTATGGCGGAACAACGCACTAAGGAGATTGGTATTCGTAAAGTAATGGGAGCTTCGGCAACCAGTATAACCTTATTACTCTCTAAGGACTTCACCAAATTAGTCATTATTGCATTTGGTATTGCTATTCCCATTGCGTATTTCATTATGCAGAAGTGGCTTGAGGGCTTCGCCTATCGCACTAATATTAGCCTCTGGGTTTTCGTGCTGGCTGGGGTCGGGGCACTGCTGATTGCCTGGTTGACTGTTAGTTGGCAATCTATCAAAGCGGCTTTAGCGAATCCCGTAGATTCACTGCGAAATGAGTAAACATGTTCCACCTCGCTGGATTGACCGCTTACTGGAAGACTTTTGCGCTCCGCATTTGCTAGAGGAGGTGCAGGGAGATTTGCACGAGTTGTACGAAGAATGGAGAAAGGAGTACGGAGAACGAAAGGCAAGGTGGCTGTATCTGTGGCACGTGCTTAAGTTCTTTAGATTTTTTGCTATGAGAAGAAGACTCAGCTATCACTTAAACCTTATTGATATGTTTCAGAACCATTTCACCATTGCTTTCAGAAGCCTTAGCAAACACAAAAGCTTCGCAGTGATCAACATCGCTGGACTGACTTTAGGCATTGCTAGTGCCTTGGTGATATTTCTACTAGTTCGCTTCGAGCTCAGCTTTGATAGGTTTCATAGTAAAGCGGATCGTATCTACCGTGTTCTTTCCGGCGGGCCAGGGGACGTGGAAGATACGGGTACCCCCCACGGCCTGATGGAAGTACTGGAAAATGAGTTCCCTGAGATGGAGGAAGTAGCGGTAGCCTACAAACTAAGTACTGCCAGTACCCAGATTGAGATCAACGATCAACTCACCCGAGAGCCCAATATCTGCTTCGTCACCCCATCATTCTTTGATATTTTTGACTTCTCCTGGAAGGTAGGCAGTCCAGAAAAATCACTTTCCCAACCGGGGCAGGTAGTGATTGATGAAGATTTAGCGCAAAAATATTTTCAGGGCGATGCCATCGGAAAATCAATCCGATTGAACAACAAATTTGATCTGGTCGTCAGTGGCATCATGCATAGTGCCCCCGCCAATACTGACGTTCCTATCCGGATCGCCGTTTCACATGCTACCTTCCGACGAGGAGAAGACTTTCAGCCAGAGTATAATGCTAACTACAGTTCGCCGTACCACACTTACGTCCTACTTGAGGAAGGGGCTGACCCGGAAGCAACCGAAGCGAAGTTTTACGGAATGATTGAGAAGTACTTTAGTAAAGATGTGGCCGATAATTACTGGTCGCATGAATTACAGCCGTTAGGAGACATTCATTTTGATGTAATAGTAGGGGAGAATAACTTATCAGAACACTCGATTGGCCGAGCAACGATTACTAGCCTCTCGCTGATTGGGCTATTCTTGCTAGTGACTGCCTGCATTAACTTTGTTAATCTATCAACAGCTCAAGCAGTGCGACGGTCTAAAGAAGTGGGTATCCGAAAAGTACTAGGTAGCACCCGACGGCAAATGATCGGGCAGTTTATGAGCGAAACGCTGCTCCTGACCCTTGTGGCAGTTATGCTTTCTTATCTATTCGCAATAATCATATTCCCTTATCTGCCTAGCTGGTTAGACATTTCATTGGATATGACGCTACTGTACCAACCGTTTATATTAATGCTCGCCTTGGGTATTGTTGTGTTGGTAAGTACGCTGGCTGGCTTTTATCCCGCGCTTGTCCTCTCCAAGTTTCAGCCCTCAGCTACCATTAAAAACTCCTTCACCAATCGGCAAACTGGTGGCATAATGCTGCGTAAAGGTCTGATTATTTTCCAGTTTGGACTTTCCCAAGTGCTCATTATCTGTACTATCGTGGTAATAAGCCAGATGCACTACTTTAACACGGCTTCTCTTGGTTTTGACAAGGAGGCGATTGTTACAGTAGATCTACCCGAAAGTGATCCCCAAAAGCTACAAACACTAAGGAATGAGTTGCTACAGCATACTGATATTAATGCAATCAGTTTTTCCGTAAATACCCCCGCAGCGGTAACAGACAACTGGTGGACGAGCTATTACTATGAGGCTACTCCCGATGAAAAAGGACGGACTGAGCAAAAATTTATTGATGATGACTTTCTGGGTTTATTTGATATTCCCCTACTAGCTGGTCGGAATATACGTGAAGGTGACACTACCCAAGTACTAGTGAATGAGTCTTTTTTGAAAGACAACAATTTGGATAATCCACAGGATGCTCTAGGAAAGGAGATCAAATTTTGGGGGTTGAGCGGATCTATCGTTGGAGTTGTGAAAAACTTTCACTCGCAGTCACTACAAGACGAAATTCCTTCGGTTATTATGACGCGACTTCCCAATATGTTTCAAAAGGCTTCCTTCAAGATCAACCAGAGTGAAGCGCATGCCGCTATTACACAAATAGAACGACAGTGGAAAGCCGTCTTTCCGGACTACTACTTCACCTACCAATTCTTAGATGATCATTTGGCCACGATGTACGAGCAGCAGCAACGGACATCTAACCTACTTTCGCTATTTGCGGGCATTGCTATTTTTATCGGTTGCCTAGGCTTATACGGCTTAATTAGTTTCGTAACTGTTCAGAAAACCAAAGAAGTAGGCATCCGCAAGGTGCTGGGGGCGACTGTATCCCATATCGTTTATCTGTTTACTAAAGACTTTGTGGCACTTGTAGCGATTGCCTTCGCGATAGCCGCCCCGGTGGGGTACTATTTCATGCAGCAGTGGCTGGCCGACTTCACCTACAAGATAGATCTCAGTTGGTGGATGTTCGCCGTAGCGGCTCTCACCGGACTGCTAATCGCTGGGCTAACCATTAGCTGGCAATCCATCCGAGCGGCTCTCGCTAACCCAGTAGACTCGCTGCGCAATGAGTAAGCAATTACCATCGGAACGCGTCCACGGTGGACACCGACCGCCTCGCTGGATTGACCGCCTGGTAGAAAGCTTTTGTGCTTCGCATTTGCTGGAAGAGGTACAGGGGGACTTACATGAGTTGTACGCAGAATGGAGAAGAGATTATAGAGAACGAAAGGCGAACAGGCTCTACTTTATTCACGCGATAAAATTTTTCCGGCCATTTGCCATAAAGAGAAATACATCACCTAATTATTCTTCGGCTATGCTTCACAATTATTTTTTAACCGCCTGGCGACAAGTACAGAAAAGCAAGTTTCACACTGTGATTAATGTCTTTGGTTTGGCGGTAGGAATAGCTGCTTGTTTGGTAATTGCGCTTACGGTGCAGCACGAATTCGGCTACGACCGCCACCATGCTGACACTGACCGAATTTACCGACTTACTTCTCAAATAAAATTTGTTGATGAGTGGATATATAATGGTGGTATATCTGCTCCGGTTCCCCACGCCATTCGGGAAGACTTTACTGATATAGAGACGGTAGCTGCTTTTCACTCCATACATCCCAAAGAAGTAAAGTTGAGTGATGGCTCTAGCCTAGGCGAACAGAAAAATATGGTGATTGCTGAACCAAGTTACTTTGAAATATTTTCCGGTATCGAGTGGAAAGTAGGTAGTCCTGAGCAATCACTTTCTCAACCATACCAAGTGGTGCTTACCGAAAGCCAAGCCAGGAAATATTTCGGAGATAAAGAGGCTATTGGACAAACTATCGCTTACTACGATTCCATGAATTTTGTGGTATCTGGTATTGTAGCTGATAGTGACCATAACACCGACTTTCCCTTCACTGATTATCTCTCCTTTGCCACGCTATGGGCAGATGGGCAAATGGCTAAAGAATACGGACTTGAGAGTTGGTTGAGTACCAATGACAGATCTTTGGCTTTTGTCAAATTATCAGCGGGAACACAAATTGAAGATGTTGAGCAACAGTTTCCTAACATATCAAAGAAATACCTAAGCGAAGAAGAGCAGGTTTTTAAACGTAAATTTAACCTACAGCCTTTTTCAGATGTTCATTTCAATGCCGAATACGCAATGCTCGGTCAGCGAATTGCTCATAAACCTACGCTTTACGGATTAATAGTAGTAGCCCTGTTTTTATTGCTAATCGCTTCAGCCAACTTTATCAATCTGGAAACAGCCCGAGCGGTACTACGATCTCGAGAGGTGGGGGTGCGAAAAGTGCTAGGGAGCAGTCGTAAACAGCTTATTCAGCAATTTCTAGGTGAAACTTTTTTAATCACACTACTGGCCGGTGGACTGGCAATTGTGGTAGCAAAATTTGGGATGGACTACTTTGCCGAAAGTTTACCACCTGAGTTATCGCTAAATGTGCTGATAGAAAGTAAAGGTTGGCTAGTGTTACTAGGTATCATTGGAGTAGTTGCTTTATTAGCTGGAACGTATCCAGCTTGGGTATTATCAGCCTACTCACCAATATTTGCGCTAAAAAATCAGATTGTTCAAACCGGGGGAACTACCCGAAAATCCTATTTTCGAAAAACGCTAATCGTGTTTCAGTTTGCTATTGCTCAGGCATTTATTCTAGGAACACTGATTGTCGGAAGCCAACTACACTATCTGCTCAACAAAGATATGGGGTTCAATCATGATGCAGTAGTACACTTTGCATCTCCGCATTGGTGGCGCGACACTACCCAGAACCGCTTTTTGTTAGCAAGAGAAATTCAGCAACTCAGTAGTGTATCAGCCATCAGCTTCAGTAATATGCCCCCGGCCAGTGAGGGCGGTAGTTCTCAGGTAGTGACTTATCTAACCGATACCTCTACGGTTGAAGTTATGCTGCATAAAAAATTTGCCGATACCAGTTTTCTGAAAGTGTATGAAATAGAATTATTAGCCGGACGTAATTATCACCTTAGCGATACGATCAGCGAATTAGTGATAAACGAAATGGCAGCTAGGGCCTTTGGATTTGATAACCCTACCGGAGCGGTAGGTAAACTCATTCAGTTTCCTAAAAATAAAATGGTTCCGATTGTGGGAGTAGTAGCCGATTTTCACGATGGGCCTCTGCACAAGAAGATAAACCCTCTGTCCTTAACTTCTGAAAAAAGGAACTTTAATAAGTTCAATGTTCGCCTATCGAGTGCGGGACAACAAGCTTCAGATATACAGGCGTCATTGGCGCAAATAGAACAGGCTTTCAAAAAATTCTACCCCGACCAGCCATTTGACTACCAATTCTTTGATGAAACCATAGCCAGCTTTTACGATACCGAACGACGGACGGCTAAACTGATTAATGTAGCCACTGGTCTAGCGATCTTCATTAGCTGCTTGGGCCTACTAGGATTAGTTTCTTTTACGACTCACCAGCGAGTGAAAGAGATTGGTATTCGGAAGGTGCTGGGAGCTACAGTAGGGCAGTTGATTGCGTTGTTCTCCCGAGAGTTCGTAAGCTTAATTGTCATCAGTTTTGTAATTGCTGCTCCGCTGGCTTGGTACTTTGCTCATCGTTGGCTTTCGGACTTTGCCTATCGGGTAGATGTTGGCTCGTTCGTTTTCGTAGCTACATTAACTTCAGCTTCAGTTCTGGCTCTACTGACGGTGTGCATCCGGTCGTGGCAAGCAGCTTTAGCTAATCCAGTAGATTCATTGCGAAATGAGTAATTCTAATGATGAATGAATAATGATTGGTGAAATGTATTAGCTATGCACAAAAACCAACATCCGCCCCGCTGGATTGATCGACTGCTAGAAAGCTTTTACACTCCGCATTTGCTGGAAGAGGTGCAGGGAGATTTGCATGAGTTGTACGGAGAATGGAGAATGGAGTACGGAGGACGAAGAGCCAATTGGCTTTATCTGTTTCACGCCCTTAAATTTCTTAGACCCTTTGCCCTGCAAAGGAATCAACCTGTAAATACCTATCGTACTATGATGTTCAAACACTACTTTGTGACCGCCTACCGGAATTTGATGAAGCATAAGAGTTTCTCGTTTATTAACGTTGCCGGGCTGGCCTTGGGAATTACCTGTTTCACGCTCATTGCGCTCTACGTGCGGTACGAACTGAGCTTCGACCGCTTCCACACCGATGCTGACCGCATTTACCGGGTTATTCAGCAAAAAGTTGGTGATGGTGATGCTTTTTCCCGTACGGGTGGGGCGCACATTACCCCGTTGAAAGAGGTTGCTGAAGTAGAGGAGGTAGTTCGGCTATATCGGACTCCGATTGAAGTACAACGACTCAATGACACTCAGGCTGAGCGCTTGAACGAAGAGCGGTTCTACTTCGCCGATGATAATTTCTTCGATGTGTTTAACTTTCGTCTGCTGATAGGAGATAAAAATGTGCTTACTTCACCTAGTGCAATAATTCTCACCGAATCTACCGCTCAACGGTATTTTGGCGATCAAGACCCACTGGGTCAGACTATCCGCATTGGCGACAGCCTGTCGTTGGAAGTCCAGGGAGTGATGGAAGATACTCCCGAAAATTCTCACTTCTCTATGGATTTTCTCACTTCCATTGCCGCCCTAAAACAATACTACAACAACCCTGGTCCTTTTGAGAGCTACTGGTGGCCCTGGCTATGGACCTTCGTAAAACTTCAACCTAGCACCGAGATTGACTCAGTAAATTCCCAGGTGGCTGAGGCAGTTGAAAAGTATCGGGGGGCGGATGTTGCTCAAGAGTTCGTTCCGCAATTGCAGCCACTAACGGATATTCATCTTTACTCGACTAGTACTACCAGCGACCCTAGTGCCAACGGTGATATAACCTACGTGGCTATCTTCTCGGCTATCTCGCTTCTTATTCTGTTCATCGCTTGTATCAATTTCACTAACCTGTCGCTAGCGCGTTCGGTGAAGCGGGCAAAAGAAGTAGGCATTCGAAAAGCAGCCGGAGCAGGCCGGGGAATGCTCATGCGCCAGTTTTTGGGGGAGTCATTTCTGCTAAGTATCCTGGCCCTAGCGATCGGGTTACTGTTATCCGAATTACTATTGCCTTATTTTAACGATCTGGCCCATCGAAATTTAGAAATAGCCCTACTGAACCAACTTCCGTTCTGGCTATCGCTACTGGGTGTCATTATTATGACTGGATTACTAGCCGGAAGCTATCCTGCCTGGATACTCTCTAGATTTCAAGCTGCTCGGGTGCTCAAGGGTAATGCTGGGCAAAAGCTGGGTGGCCGTCAGTGGCTGCAACAAAGCTTAGTAGTATTCCAGTTCGTAGCTTCTATTGCTTTAATTGCGGGTACACTCATCGCTTATCAGCAGCTCATCTTTCTTCAAGAAACTTCTTTAGGGTTCGACAAAGAACAAGTACTTACCGTTGTCGCCCCTCAGATCAGCAGTAATGAGCAAGCGGAAAAGCTAGCCTCCTTAGAGCAGGAGTTTTCCCAGCTAGCGGGCGTATCGGCAGTGAGCCGGGCTTACGTGCGTCCGGGGTTTGGACACGGGATGGATCGGGCTTACGAAGTGGAAGGGATGACCGAGGAAATTGCTCCTGAAGACCGGGTATCCCGCCAGCACGTTGGCTACGATTATTTTGATCTGCTGGACATTCCCCTGATAAGCGGGCGCACTCTTTCATCCGAAAGCGGCACCGATGCTTCCGAAGCAGTAATTTTGAACGAAGCTGCCGCTAAGAACTTCGGCTTTACTCCCGAGACGGCTTTAGGAAAGAAAGTACGTACCTACGTATCCGAAAATGGACAAACCTACGGCGATTATACTGGGACTGTAATTGGTGTAGTGAAAGATCATCACAGTGCTTCGTTGAAGGAACGTATTGCCCCCACTGTATTCATGAGTAGCGAGGGGGATTACAGTTTTCTCACCCGTCATTTGCTAGTAAAAGCTAGTGGTTCACCTCAGCAAATTATAAGTGATCTAGAAGATGCTTGGCAAGACGTATTTCCCGACCGCCCTGCCACAATCTCGTATTTGGATGCCGATCTGGAAATGCGTTATCAGGCCGAGCAGCGGCTGGGAGATATTATGATTACCTTCAGCGTACTAGCCATTCTGATTGCTTGCTTAGGTTTGTACGGGCTTGCTTCTTACATGGCGGAACGACGTACTAAAGAGATGGGAATTCGGAAGACGTTAGGCGCAAGCGTACAACAGTTGCTACTACTCTTCAACGGGGATTTTCTACGCCTGATCGGTATCGCCTTTATCATTGCTATTCCAATCGCCTGGTACACTATGGATTATTGGTTGCAGAACTTCGCCTATCATGTATCCATCGGCCCAATCATATTTGTCATTGCTGGCTTACTGTGTTTAAGTATTGCACTGCTCACCGTCAGCTACCAGGCCCTGCGTACCGCTCGCGTGAATCCGGTGGACTCGCTAAGAAATGAATAATGACTGATGACTGATAATTAATCATTACTCCGCGTCGCGTAGGCATTCATCATTATTCATTACCTATTATGCACAAGAACCATCACCCGCCCCATTGGATTGACCGATTCCTAGAGGGCTTCTGTACTCCACAGTTGCTGGAAGAAGTGCAAGGTGATTTGCATGAATTATACAGAGAATGGATCAAAGAATACGGAAAACGGCGGGCGAACTGGCTCTACCTTCTTCATACCATTAAGTTTCTTCGGCCTTTTGCTATCAGAAAATATCGTTTTTCATCATTACTACCCTTAGCTATGCTTAAAAACTATCTGACGATTATTTACCGAAACTTCCAGCGGCAACCCTTTCAAAATGGGCTAAATCTGTTCTGCTTAGCGTTAAGCATTACCGCTACGCTGCTAATGTTGCTCTACATTAATTTCGAACTGACCTACGATCAGTTTCACCAAAAGGCTAACCGGATCTACCGGGTAGAAACTCAAGGCATTCAAACCCACGATCAATTACGGGAAGTGGACTGGCCTACTACCCCGGCTAATCTGGCTACCTTCCTCAAACAGGATTATTCAGATATTGAAGCCACCGTTCGATTTTATCAGTTCTGGCAAGGCGAAGAAGTGGAGTTTCACTATCAAGATGATATATTTCGGGAAGCAGAGATATTTGTAGCAGATGCTTCTGTATTTGATGTGTTCTCATTTACCTTGACTCAAGGGGATGCTCGAGAGGCACTCACTGGACCTAACAAGATTATTTTGTCGGAAACTCTGGCGCGTCAAATTTTCGGGGGTCAGAACCCGGTTGGTAAATTACTGAAAAGTGACTTAGCACATATTTTTCCCGACACTCCAGAAGGGTACTCACTCATGGTGACCGGGGTGTACCGGGACTTGCCCGAAAACACACACCTGCCTGCCCATGCCCTCATTTCCTCGGAAACCGATCCTCACCTCGATGATTATTATTTTAACCGCTTTAGTGCGTTTACCTACGTCTTGCTTCCGAACGATACTGATCCGATGAGTTTAGCCCCCCGCCTTTCCCAGATATATACGAGCTACTTAAACCCTGAGCGAGAACCCGTGATGGTGAGTGCCCAACACGCACTTACCCCGCTTACCGATATCCACCTAAAAGAAAGTGGCGGATTTACCTACGTTTATATTTACGGAGTGGTAAGCCTTCTCTTGCTGTTTCTGGCAGTTATCAGCTACGTTAATCTCTTGACGGCTCAAGCCAGCAATCGGGCACGGGAAATAGGGGTCCGCCAAATAATGGGCTCCCGACGGGGGCAGTTGATTTACCAGTTTCTTACGGAGTCTACTTTATTTACGTTCGCAGCTTTACTGGTTGGAATAATTCTACTAGTAGTTTCAATAGATTCGCTTAATTCCCTATTAGGATTACAACTGAACGCTAGAGCACTGCTAAACCCATTCTTATTATTAGGCATGCTAGGTATTTTGGTAGTTTTAGGATTACTAGGGGGGAGTTATCCAGCCTTTTTTCTTTCTTCTTTCCGGCCAGTCTCAGTGATGAAAACCCAACCAAAACAGGGAAAATCGTTAAGGGGTGTTTTACTATCGGTACAATTTGGAGTAGTATTATTTGTGCTAAGTTGCACGCTGATGGTATACAACCAACTACAGTTTCTTCGACAGAAAGACTTAGGGTTTAGCCAAGAGCACATCGTAATGTTGGCACTCTCTGGTCAGGAAGAGATTGAAAAGAGTGAAGTGTTGAAAGAAACCTTGCTACAAAGCCCTCAGATTGCATCAGTAGGTGCAGCCGATTTCGTTCCGGGAGCTTACGGTATGGTTAATGGGCCAATAACCGCCGACGGAGCACCCGAAGTGGCCCCTCAGTTTATTCGCCGGGGCAGAATTGACCCTGATTTTCTTACTACTATGAATATTGGCCTAGTTGCTGGTCGGGACTTTACCGATGATCGAGCCGTCGATCAAACTCAGTCAGTTCTGGTTAATCAAGCGTTCGTTCACCTTTTTAACCTAGACCAACCAATAGGGGATCGGGTACGTTTTGGGGACAAGGGGAATCCTAATTTTCTGGAGATAATCGGAGTGGTGGAAGATTTTCAGCAAGGCTCGTTACACGCTGCCCTAGAACCTCAGCTCTTCCGAATGGGTGCTACCAACCGTATGGCAGTGAAACTTACGGGTAATCTGGCTGAAGGATTGAAACAGGTGGAAAAAAGCTGGGTGAGCGTATTGCCCAACTCAACTTTTGACTACTCTTTCCTAGATGAAACATTGCAGGATCTTTATACTGCCGACCAGATCCGGGGGAAAGTTTTCCTGCTGTTATCTTTAGTTACCCTTTTCATTTCCTTCGCTGGTCTCTACGGGTTGGCTGCCTTTTTAACCAGGCAGCGAATTAAAGAAGTAGGTATTCGAAAAGTGCTGGGGGCAGGCTTAGGAAATATTGTCGTACTCATGACTCGCCGATTTTTGCTTCTAGTGACCATGGCGGCACTACCCGCTTTCTGGTTAGCGGAATATATAATGCAGCAGTGGTTAGAAAACTTCGCTTACCGTACCAATCTCAGCTATGATACACTCGGATTATTGTTGCTAGCCACTTTGTTACTCACATTTCTAACCACTGGTTGGCACGCTAGTCGCGCTGCTTTGGCTAATCCAGTAGAGTCACTTAGAAACGAGTAAGTTAGGCTATACGCTGGGAGCGAAGGGCGGAGAGAAAACCCTACTTCGAGTCCTTCGTACCTAAAATTATTTTACGGTTTCCAGAGAGTCGCTATTTTGAGGCATGTTGAACCTACTAAGAATCCACCACGTCGCTATCATCGTATCGGATTATCCGCGATCCAAGCATTTTTATACTGAGATACTGGGGTTAGAAACTATTTTAGAAACCTACCGGGGCGAGCGGGATTCTTACAAATTGGATCTTAGAGTACCGGGAGGCGGACAGATTGAAGTATTTTCCTTTCCTAAACCACCGCCCCGTCCGTCGTATCCGGAAGCGACTGGTTTACGGCATTTAGCATTTGAAGTAGACGATGTAGCGGAGGCCAAATCGCTACTTGAGAAAGAGCAGGTCGCGGTAGAAAAAATTCGTGCCGATGCAATTACTGGAAAACGATTTACTTTTTTAGCTGATCCCGACGGCCTGCCGATTGAACTATACGAGCGATAAAAAAAGCCTAATCCTGGGACCAGGCTTTCAAAAATGCTTTTCGGATAAATTTACATGGCAGGTTCGCCACCCTCTAAGGTAAATGTTCGTGACACACTATTCATCGGGCTATCTACTAGATTTCCTTCACTGTCTACTAGCTCAATGGAAATAGTATTTTCACCCATCGGCATTCCCTCAATTACGTAGGGTTGCCATTGGTCTACCATAAAGGTAGTATCGCTGTTGATGCTCACCTTCACTTGGTTGCCACCCGGGCCAATTTCAGTATTCACGGGGTAGAAATCAAAGAGAACTGTCTCAGCATCAGCCCCACTGTAGGTTCCCTTCGGACGGCTGTAGAATAGCATGGGTTGCGACAGATCTACGTCTTCGGTCTCTCCTTCACCTACAGTAAACTGAGAAACTTGGTAAGCTTCAGGGTTCTTTACACTCTCGTGGTAGGAGCGGGACAGAAACGATAGGGCTACGTAGTGACCATCTTCCAGTGCCAGTTTAAATCCTTCCGGCTGATAAATTGCGTGGTAAGGATTATTATTTAAAATTAAGTGGACGTGCTGCCCTTTACCCGAAGCCGCAAGTGGCTTCTGGCCAGCATCAGGAGTGGGTGCGCCTAACTCGTAGTTAGTTACACCGTAGGTAAATTCTACTGAGTCGCCACTGACAAGTGTGGCTCCGTCTGTTGGACCAGTAGCTTCTAGCATAGCGTCGGCATATTCGGGCGAAGCCGGAGCCGGTGAAATAGTCAGCTCAGGGGCAGCTTCTTCCATAGGTTCGGTTGCAGCTTCTTCTTGCGTAGATTCCCCGGAAGGACCGCAAGCGTAAAATAAGCCAGTACAAAGAATCATTGTGATTGCGAGAAATTGTCTCTTCATGGTTCAGTAGGTTTGTGTTAAGTTTGATATAACGCGAAGTTATCGCAAAATTTGTGTTAATTAATTTTTTTAGACTCGATTTACTTAAATAAGTTATTTATGGCTGATTTGTTTGATGATATTCCCAGTTTAGACCTCCACCAATTCACCCAAGGCAATTCTCAGGAACGGCAGCAGTTTGTTTCAACTTTGGGTGCAGCTTTTAACCAGATTGGTTTTGTGGCTATCAAAAACCACGGCTTAACCGACGAACTAACCGAAAAGCTGTATGCCGTGGTCAAAGAATTTTTCGCCTTACCAGAAGAAGTGAAAGAGCAGTATGACCGTCCCGGGTTACACGGACAGCGGGGGTATACCAGTAAGGGAAAAGAACACGCCAAGGGGCGAACTACGGCTGACTTGAAGGAATTTTACCAAATTGGTCAGTTCGTAGATGACGGAGACCCGATCAAAGAAAACTATCCGGACAATATCTGGCCAGAAGAGGAGGTTCCAAGTATGCACCCCATTGCTAAGGAAACTTACCAGACGTTGGAAGCTGCCGGAAAACAGTTGCTGCGAGCCATTGCACTATACCTAAACCTGGAAGAAAATTACTTTGAGCAGCACGTCCGTAACGGTAATAGCATTTTACGGGCAATCCATTACTATCCGATTAAGAATTCAAGTGAAGTACCTGATGATGCAGTACGAGCTGCTGAACACGGCGATATCAACCTAATTACCCTACTCATGGGGGCTAGTGCCGATGGGCTGCAAGTGCTCCGACGCGATGGGGCGTGGATACCCATCACCGCTTTGCCTGATCAGATCATTGTTAATGTAGGCGATATGCTAGCCCGCCTAACTAATGATACCCTTAAGTCAACCATCCACCGGGTAGTGAACCCACCGCGCGAACTATTGGGTACGCCTCGCTACTCTATTCCGTTCTTCATGCACCCCCGAGCTAACATGGATTTAACTTGCCTGGATTCCTGCGTAAATAAAGATCAGCCGAAGCGATACAAGGACATGACTGCCGGGGAATTTTTAGAAGAACGACTTCGGGAAATCGGATTAAAGCAATAGTTACCTACTTGCCACCTTGGATCATCACCGCCACCGCCCCTGGTACTCCCAAGGAGTCATTACATCCATTCGTCGGGTGCGGTATTTTATATTCTTGCGGGACGTTCTCATTCTGACGATCAGTGCCTTTGGTGGCCCTCAAGCCCATTTAACCCTATTTCTAAAGATGATGGTAGAAAAACGCCGTTATCTGAGTGAAAAGGATTTAATGGAATTGCATGCGCTCTGTCAGATTTTACCCGGACCATCTTCTACCCAGACCATCACGGGTATCGGCTATCGGATTGGGGGACCTAAATTAGCTTTTCTCACTCTATTGGTATGGATGCTCCCGGCTGTTTCGTTAATGACCACCGCCGCTATTGTTCTTTCTAATATTCAGGAGAAAGAGCTTTCGCTAGAATTTACCCGCTTCATCCAACCTATGGCAGTGGGGTTTGTATTTTATGCAGCCTATACCCTGAGTGTAAAAGTAGTTAACACTCGCACAGGGATCATTCTTATGATAGTTGCTACTATCACCTCTTTTCTCATTCGGAAGCCATTTATTTACCCGCTATTACTACTGTTAGCTGGAGTAATTACTGCCTTGAAATACCGAAAGCACCCTCCGGAGAAAAAAGAGAAACTCTCGGTAAAGTGGGGGAATTTAACTCTTTGGATTTCCATTTTGGTCGTAGCTGCCATCACCGCGGGTATCACACAGGCTATTCCGGTACGGATCTTCGAGAATTTTTACCGTAACGGCAGCCTGATTTTCGGCGGTGGACAAGTGCTTATCCCGCTGCTATATACTGAGTTTGTCAACTTTAAAGGGTATTTGACCTCCGAAGAGTTTCTGACAGGTTACGCTTTAGTGCAGGCCATTCCTGGTCCGGTATTTTCGTTTAGCGCATTTATTGGCTCACTAGCGATGCGGGATTACGGTATTGGTGGAGAGGTTCTCGGGGCTTTTGTCGCCTCTTTGGGGATTTTTCTCCCCGGAACGTTTCTCATCTTCTTTATGCTTCGCTTCTGGGACTCACTCAAAAAGTACCGGGTGATTAAAGCTTCACTGGAAGGAATCGTCGCGGCCAGCGCTGGGATGGTGATCGCCGCCGCATTGCTACTGCTAGAACCATTAGAGTTATCGTATCTGAATATTGGTATCGTAGTGGGTACTGCCTTACTGCTTCAGTTTACTAAAATTCCGGCTCCAATAATTATCCTGGTAGGCTTAATAGGTGGTCTAACTATTTAGTAAGCATTTTCATGATCGCGAGCTAACGACCAAAGTGTTAAAAAGATAATCTTGATATCGAGAGCAAAAAGCCACTTTTCTATATACAGGCGATCCAAGCGAACCCGATTGTTCATCTTATCAAATGTAGCAGTTTCACCTCGAAAGCCCTTTGCTTGAGCCAAACCAGTAATACCAGGCTTGACAGAGTGCCTATGATTAAACTTATGTATTTGTGAAGAGTACTGCTCATTTAATTTAATGGGATGAGGACGCGGCCCTACTACTGACATATTTCCTACCAGCACATTAAAAAATTGGGGCACCTCATCTAAGCTTGTTTTTCGGAGAAACGACCCAATAGGTGTCACCCGGGGGTCGTTCTTGGTTGCTTGTTTAGTATCAGGGTCATTATTGATACGCATCGTTCTAAATTTCCAGCACATGAAGTCCTGCCCATTCAAACCAGTTCGTTTTTGTCGGAAAAATACAGGGCCACGTGAGGTAAGCTTTATTACTATGGCGATGACAGGCAGTAACCAAGTAAATATAAACACGATTACTAGCAATGCGAATGTTATATCGAACACGCGCTTTACTAAACGGTTACGCCAGTTATCAAGCGGAATAGAGGTAACATTAATTACAGGTATTGATCCATACCACTCCGGCTTGGGTGTTTCTAACAAGTTGCCTAACAGAGAGTCAGAGATATTACCAATCAACTTTACTTTTACCCGGTGCGCATGTCCGAAATTGACTAAACGCTTAAGATAATCAGAATCCATATTGGAAAAGTGACAGTATAACTCATCAATCTCCTTCTGAAGGAGGTAGTTCTCAAAATTTTCTGGTAGAGACGTATCCTCAATAGTATTAAATGTGTTATCAACATAATAACCATACTCAGGATGTGCCCTAAAGTGGCTGATAATTTGATTAGATAGGTATCCCCCTCCTACAATAATAACCTTTCTAAGATTATACCCTTTAGCCCGAAGTATTCCTAGGCTATATACAAATACCAATCTCCAGAGAGAAACTAGAACTAAAAATAGTCCAAATGTTAACAGTAGCTGTACACGAGAGTAATAATAAGCTTTATTAAATACCCAGAACGCCGTAATTAATAGTAGGTGAAACAAGACAATACCATACTGCCGCTTGAGAACCTCACTTAACTTCGTTGTCCGGTCGATATTGTAGGGCTTGAAAATAAGAGTAAGTAAAAATAAAAAGCCATTAGTGATCAACCACAGCCAAATATACGGCGAAATTGCCAACCCATCCAGGGTGCCAAACTTGAGTAGGTACGCTAAAACGAATGAGATATTGAGAATCAGAAAATCCCCAAGAGAAAATACAATTTTTAGGTACTTGGATTTACTGTGTGGCATGTTATTTACGGCGGTGGTTCGGTCTTAAGCTTTATTTTGAATAATTACTATGGTAATTATTTTACACTTTTATTGCTTTCAGTTTGCAAGAATAATGCTAATCTTTACGGTTCATTCAAAATAATGGATAAAGTTAGGTGTTTAATTCGGTAAAAAAACATTATGGTGCTATTATTATTACACATTTCATTATTCTACTCAATATGAATAATGCAACTTCTGTTTTTCATATACTTCTTGACTACTGATAACTCTCAGTGTGATCACTTAAATTGGCTACCACTTGCCAGCTACTCTGCTATCATTGACTTAGAAAATGGGTGCAAATTCCATCGAAGTCTTAAAAACAAACCGAACGCGCGGTACAAATTACCAAAATCACCACCTAGCGCAGCCGTAGCGTGTAGTTGTCGGTTTGGCAAGATTGCCCTAGATACTTCTAGCAGCAAGCTAATCTGATTTTTCGGTTCAAAGAAAAAATAATTCTCATGATCGAAGTCAGATTCCCGGCTACCCCACCGAAAACGTCCTCCATTTAACCCAGCGTATGTGCCCGAGTGGCGGGTATACGTGGTGAGCCACGTAAATTTTACATTCTGATAATTTCCGGAAATGGCAGCATGGTGGGCAATAATTCGATTGCTGATGAACCCTTCCCCATAGTTGGGGATGTTAACCCCAGTACGCTCTGCCCGATACCGATCAAGAAAAAGGGGAGTACCTAAACTGCGCCCGTGGAATGTCCAGCCCGACTGATAAAGAAAATTATTATAGTAGTCGTCTCTCCCGCCGTATCGATAGCCATAGTTAAGACTTAAATCGTTAGGGTCATTTCCAGGAAGAGGGTCGGGAATGCCAGGTCCACCTTGGTGCTTAGAATAAGTAAACTCATACAAAACTTCCTGTATGAACTTACCTTCAGGCCGCTGCCAAGAAAGCCCTGATATTTGATCATAAAACCAGTAACGAGTGATTCCTAGTTTATCCTCGAAGGGATCTTGGTGATAGAAAGAAAGAGTACCGCTGGGTATAGGAAGATCAAAGCCAAACTCTAGAGAGCCAATGTGATTACCTAGGGCATTGACAAAGTCCCCCCCCCCTGCGGAAGTTCGGCTTCTTTGTCCAGTAACTACCCGCCAATAGTCGGGTAACTTATTATCTAACTGACGACCAGGGCGAGTCCCAGCCCATTGGGCAAAGTGTAGAACCCCAAAATATACATTTAGAGGATATGATTTCCCTTTCCCTTGTAAATAGAAAGATTTTTCGTGTATCCAAGGTTCGGAAATGTAACGATCTTCCTCGAGCCAGCTATGCCCAATATGACCCTTAAATTCTAAATACCCTTTGGTAAAAGGAACGGGGGTATATTCGGGAACCGAAATAATCACCGAAGGTAGTGGACGAGCGTTACGACTAATACCCCATGAGCCAGTGGAAAGGTCCGGGCGATATACCCCGACGGTACGCTCTATCCAACCTACACTTAGTTCTACGATCTGGTATCTCACTTTGGCGTAACCTTGATGGATGCGGCTTTCTGAGATTTCAGAATTGGCTAATAGATCTATCCCCCAGGCAAAGTCCCAGTTTCCCTTATTCAGATAAGGTGAGTGAATACCTGCCATTAGATAACTGTTAGGCGACTGATCCTCAAACTTGCCAAATCGGTTGGCTACTAACCACTGGGGTAAATAGTTTTGGTTAGAAACTGCGGCGGCAGTTTCTAGATTAATTTTTATTGAATCCAACCGTTGAGCGT
Organism: Bacteroidota bacterium; assembly: GCA_039198955.1. Taxonomy (GTDB): domain Bacteria; phylum Bacteroidota; class Bacteroidia; order Cytophagales; family Cyclobacteriaceae; genus Tunicatimonas. The sequence continues at coordinate 38,808 of JBCCTI010000035.1, forward strand.
GACTTATGGAGCTGGTACTAAGCACAGCACACCCTAAGGCCATTCCAAAAAATACTACTTCATTAACTAATCGTCCTTTCACGGTGGTTGGGAATAATCATTTCTTTCAAAAAGAGGTAGATAAAATAACCATTCGTTAAGAAATATCTCTTCCAAAGCCGCTGAGGCTCCATCAGTAATCGAAATAGCCATTCTAGTCCGGCTTTTTGCATCCAAGAAGGAGCTTGCTTGATAGTACCCGCATGAAAGCTAAAAGCCGCCCCAACGGCCATCATCACAGCATTTACCTTTCCTAAACGATTAGCTACCCATACCTCCTGGCGAGGGCAGCCCCGACCCACCAAAACGATATGCGCTCCTGAATTATTAATTGTCTTAGAAGATAAAGTATTGCTATCGGGATATTCTTCCCGGTACTTGCCACAAACTGTGAGATTAGGGTAGTTTTCACGAATAAAACCTGCGAATTTATTAAGGGTTTCCTGCGTATTTCCTCCGTATAAGAATACGTTAAGTCTCTTTTGGTTCGCTTTCCCTAGTACATATAGCGTTAGCGTAGGACCATACACTCGGTCTTTCAAACCAGCCTGATGAAAGTAGTTCATAGCCCAACGGATTGGCTGCCCATCGGGCACGATCATCTGCACTTGTTGAGTTGCTTCTTGCATTACCGGATCTTGTATGGCCGTTACTAAACCATGCACTGGCAAAGCAAATACTCCATAGCTATTCTGCTGTTCAGCCTCACCTATGATAATATTACTAGCTGATTCATAGTCTACGGCAGCATAGTCTACAGTATTGAAAAGCCTGAATTTAGTAAACAATGAAGATATTTTAACCATATATTACTAATGTAAAGAGGTTAGTGCCCGTTCCATATTCTTCCAATACTTTTCTACGGTAAATGAGCTCAAGTAGTGCTGTCTCCCAGCCTGCCCCATATTTTCACGCAATTTAGGGGATTCTAGTAACTGGGTAGTTTTCTCGGCAAAATCTGTACTATTTTTTACTTCAGCCAGAAAACCAGTCTTTTGGTGTACTACTAAGTCAGGTAACCCACCTACGTTGGATGCCACAACCGGTAATTTAAACTGCATTGCTTCCAATACCGATAACCCGAATGTCTCGAAATGAGAAGGAAACAGGAAAATATCGGCGCCCAATACTTCTTGCCATTTTTCATCATCATAACGAGCACCCGGCAACTCAATAATACCAGCTAGATTATTATTGTCAATAATATTTTGTATTCTACTTTCGTAAGTTTTAGATACTATTTTGCCCACCAATCGTACTTTAAATTGATAATTCTCCTTTTTTAAAATGGCAGCAGTTTCCAGTAGTGTATCTATTCCTTTCGACTCCATGATAATGCCGATATACAGTATGACCGGCACCTTGTTTTTTTCATGTTTGGACTTGTATCTCGGATAAAAGTCTTCTACACCGTTAGGCACTATAATGTTTCTTTTAGCATAAATAGATTCTCCGTCAGGAGGAGTTCCTTTAGACAATCTTATCCCTAATTCCGGATAAAAAAACGCTCGGCGATAAAGTATTTTCATTAGTCCATTTAGAGTAGGGTACAGACTAGATACTCCGGCTGATCTAAAATGAAAAACAGTTTTCTTAAATAACCAGCGAGTGAGAATTAGGATAATGATATCTCGGTAGAGAGGAACATAGTTGTTACCAACTGGCATATAGTATAATACTGGCGTACTATGCCGAAATCGATAATAAATAATCCGAAGAATGATTGCGAATAAGTGAGTGACCTTGTAAAGATTGAACCTACCTACCTCATTAATATCCCTCGAGAAGGCGAGCCGTACATGGTAGAGCTTGAGCTTGCTGTATTGTCCATCAAGTAGACGCTGGGTAGAGATTGACTGTCCATAATAAGGGGGAGGGGTTTGCCCTGCAACCAGTACTTTCTCCATTTATTCAGTATTTAGGGCAGAGACGATTCCATTAGCGAATCGGCTTACCATATTTTCAAGAGTATATTGCTCGGTGGATCGCTGACAGCCGACTCGGAGAGTACTGAGTAAATTATCATCTTTTAAGATAGAAGCTACCTTATGGGCATAAATATGATAGTCTTTGGATTCACTAATAATAATACCATTAAATCTGTCTACTATATAATCAATTTCCGGGCTATGGTAGTTGATGTTCGTGGTAACAAGAGGGGTTTCAGAAGCAAAAGCATCGATAACGGCTAACCCTACCAGTCCTGGCATCAGTAATAGTTTGGCTAATGATAATAACTCAATCTTTTCTTTCCCGAATTTAGGGCCCAAGTAGTGTAACCAATCATTCCTCCTGGTCGCCTCTTCAACCAGTTTCTTTTGCGAGCCTGCCCCAATAACAATCATCTCGAAATCAGGAATTGATTTTCTAATTTCATTGCAAGCACTGAGTAAGAATAGAATTCTTTTTTCTCGGTACAAGCTACCTGAAAATATACACGTATTCACCGAAAATATTTTATACTTTTCCCTAATCCAACTGATCTCTTCTTGGTTGGGTCGATATTTTGTAAATGGTTCAGTATCGACGGTGTTCTGTACCGAGGTGATTCTACTAGAGGGAAAGTCCATCGCACGGACAATCTTTGCACTTAAGTCGTTATAGGCAAACCACCAGTGTACTTGTTGCGAAACTTGTTTCTTTATTCCCTCTCCGATTTTAACATTCAAACTACTCTGTTGGCCTTGTAAATTTCGACCATGCCCCCAGTAAGCGAGTCGTATTCTTTTGATTTTGTAGCAGAATAGCAAAACATAGTTGATTAGCAATTTACTTGCCTGTTCAACGATCACCAAATCACCTCGATTCAAGTACCTGAGAGCAGGCTGCCATAGCAGTACGGTGTTGCGAATCTCTATGGGTTGGTTAGCGATTTGTATACCCCAATCGAGAGTTACGTTATCTTCCTTCAACTGCTCATTTTTGTTGGGTATACCGTAAATAACGACCAGATCTATCTCTTTTTTCCGGAGTTTTTTCCTTAAGAGCTCAAAAAATGGTTTCCTATACTGCGTTAGGCGTCTCTGAATGATAACTACCCTTTGGTGCATAGACAAGTTTGCAGGTGAATTACTTTTGGATACCCATTTTTTCTAATGGCACTAACGAATTACCTTTCATCAGATCTGCTATATTGGATAGTTCCCCTGCTTGATCTAAACGAAGGTTAGTATCGTTAATGATATTGTTATTATCCATTTTCTGTAAGGGCTTGGCTTGGTTGGCAATCTCTAACCATTTGCTATTTACTATAATGTTATCTTCAATAATATTATTTTTTGGGGCTAATGGGTCATCTTGCAAAACCGTTACAAGCTCTGGGTACTTACGTTGCCAGATTTTACTCAGGTAAGGGACACTTTCTAAGCGTTTGCGAAGTTGAGCTTCCGCTCTAGCTGCGGTAGCCTGACGGTATTCGATACGAACGGCGGATGACCGGGAAGATTGAAAAAGGTTATTTTTCACAATATTATCCCTACCCCCCCCTATAACAACGCCCCTCTGAACATTCTCAAAAATATTTCCCTCGATTCGTGTCCCGCTAGCTAGATCATCTAGGTATACGCCCATCATACCACGATGGTACTTACTATTAATATCATGGAAATAGTTATTACGAATAATATTTCCGCGCATCGCCCAGTCTTTCCCAATGTAGATAGCACCCGCATCGCCGGTCTCCTCACCGATTTTGGCGAATTCATTATACTCAATGATATGTTCATTACCCAAGAGGCGGATAGCCATATGCGGAATACTGTGCAGGTAATTGTTTCTTACGGTTATTCCTACTCCTTCTGCCTGAATGCCGGGGCTGTAGGTCTTCACCCAGCGATTTGTGTTATATATTTCGCTGTTGTAAACTAAATGACCAGCAACAGTGAGTGAGTCTCGGTTACCACCAGTAATATGCACACCACCTTCCCCGGTATTGTATACTTTACAGTTAGATATGGTGTTCTGGTTTCCCCCCATTACCTGAATACCTAGATTTCCGGTATTTCTGATTTGTAAATTCTCTAAAGTATTGTGTTTCCCTTTATTAACTTTTACGCCAGTTGCCCTGGTCATTTCAAGGGTCAGGTTTTCTACTTTGACAAATACAGTATTTTGTAGCACCAGCAGTGGTTCGGATAATAAGGAAACGATAATTTCGGTACCGTTCTCAGACTTAGGTAGCCACAAATAAATTTTTCCCTCCTCATTACTGAAGTACCACTCTCCGGGTGAGTCTAGCTCCTCTAGGATGTTTAGGGCGCAGTAGCGTCCTCCTTTTACGTATCCGTAAGTTCCGTGAGGTTCGGTAGTTCTTATAATATTAGCGACTGTATCGATAGTTGCTACCTTAACATAAGAATCAGCCCAGTCGCGAGCCCAAAAACCATGCAACCAAATCTTCTCTTCTTTTAACCAACGACTTGGGCGGGAACCTGCGTAGCTAAACTGGTCTCCGAAGCGTCCCTTTTTCACGTCGTTAATTTTAGCCCAACCTTCGTTCGGCCACCGAGCGATTTGCAGAGGTTTGCGGTTTACGAATACTTCAACCGGTGCCAAGTACTGAGGGCGAGGAAATCCTCTAGGCTCAAGTGAACCCAAGCTATTTATACCTAGTTGAGTGGCATCAATTTCAGTGATCTTTTTTGCGTATGCCGAATCAATACGACCTAAAATGTCTATCGACTTCCGTAAGTCAGTAATAACTTGCCCGCCCACCAAAGAAACCAATTGGTTTTTGGCCGATCGAATAATGGTAAGAGAACTTTCACTACCCGACACCATTTCAGGAATTACCAGCCCGCTGTTGAGGTAATAGGTTCCTGCTGATAGCTGGATAACAATAGGTATTGTAATTGAGTCTTGCCTAGCTTTAGTGGCTACCTCAATGGCTCGCTGGGGGGTGGCTACGGGGCCATCCATCCGCTTTCTGTTGGGGTTGTTAAACTGTCCGCTCCATTCGTCTTTTCCCTCTTTACTGACATAAATAAATAGGGTGTCACCTTCGGTAGTTAAAACTGATAAAGAATTGGTTACCCGTGTCTTACATGAGTAGACAATAAAGATAGTGAGCAGTACTAATAAAGAAAGGCGGGTTTGCATATACTGGATTGCTATCTCAATTCTGCGTTGAGCTTTAGTATTTCGCTGGCGGCAAGTAAAAACGCCCCAGCCCCAAACTCTTGATAGTTATCGTAGGTTACCTCGTCAGGTTTGCTTCCTCCTGGTTGTACCCATCCTAACTTTCCGTTGGGGTGGATTGCGCCTACTAGTGCCTGCCACGCTTTTGTAACTACTGGTAGATAAGTTTCTTCAGACAAATAGCCATTGTTGATTCCCCAAGCAATAGCATATACAAAAAAGGAAGAACTGCTTGTTTCGGGAAAGGGGGCTTCTTCTACATCGAGCAAACTTGGGCGCCACAGACCGTCGTCTTGCTGTTGCGCTGCTACAGCCAATGCCATGCTACTTAATAAATCCACATATCGCTCATGGAAGGGATTATCTTCAGGTAAGTATTGTAGCACCCGCACAGTGCCCGCCATGACCCAGCCATTGGCCCTAGCCCAGAATGTTTTATAACCATTGGGGGTCTTCTTACGGAAAAACCAATGACTCTGGAAAAAAAGATCTTCTTCGGGATCATACAGAAAGTCATAAGTATCCCACCACATGGTGTTGAGAAAATCCAGGTATTTTTCATCTTCAGTGACCGCGTAGAGGCGAGCGGCAACTGGAGGCGACATGAATAACGCGTCGGCCCACCAGTAGAGTTCTCTGCCCACTCTATTTTCCTCAATTAACCTATCAAACGTTCTCTGGGCGTGGTGAGCAATGATAGAATTGGGTTGTTCGAAGTAGGCCTCGAGGTAACTTTGTCCGCTAGCATGATCGTCAGCGTGATCGTAGCGTTGGTCTAGTTTCCACTGTTTGGCACCACCCCAACCAAGTACCTGATTCAGATATTTCGCCTCGCCAGTAGCTCGGTAGGTAGCCATAATTCCGGTATAAAAAGCAGAGCGAGCCCACGCCATACCGTTACCATCATTCCTCTCAACTGGATTAGCCACCTGCCAGTCACAAACTTTCTTCATAATGAGCTGTACATTAGCTGGAGCATATATATCCTCTATGGCATTTAGATCGACCTCGGCCGACTCATCTACGAACCTTATTGGCTCTTTTTCACTGCAACCGATGAAGTTCAAAAGGAGCCAGATAATCCAGATTGGTAGTAAAAGTTTTGTTAGAAAGTGCATATTATTATTTATTTACTAGACAACTTGTTTTATCAATTTCTTTCTTTTTCCTCGCTTCAAGGAGGTGATGTTTTCCGTTATCAGTGCACTGTGAATAAAATACACACAAAACATGAAGAAAAAGTAGATGATTACATTAGTCGTAAGAAACAAAATATTAGAATATATTGTGATAACGAGTGCGTGTCTATGATAGCTATTAAGAAAATAGTAGGTAAATATCCAAAGGGAAAATACAAAAAAGCCGTGTTCTACTGCGATTTTTAGCACATCATTTAATGGATTGTGTAGTGGATAGTTAAGTTGATCTACTAGCAAATAGCTGATGCTCCCCAAGCCCGAACCTAAGTACCCTAGATCGTAAGCGGAAATAATAATCTTCCAGAGATTGTAACGACCTTTTGTAAATGAATTGGGTGGCAGACCTGTATTCTCCACAATAATATGATCAAATGTGCCATTTACCAGGAGATAGATAAAGTAGATTAATAGAGCATTTACAAGTAATGCTAATATTGATAAGGTAACCCGGTGTCTTCTAACGTTGATTCGGAATACAGCCAGTATAAAGTATATGATCAGGCATACGGCAACTCCTGCCAGTACAGTACGTTTTCCTGAAATTAGAACAAAGAATAGACTGACAGAAAAAAGACCCCATTTTTTAGTAGAAAGAAAATAGAAAGTAAACAAGCCAATAAGAAACGCCAGTCCTGATTCACTTTGAAAACGAGATGATACTAATGATTCAGCCAGATTTAAACTAGAGAACGATAGTAGACTACCTACTCCTTTTTCAGCAATAAACGCTACGATAACTCCGGCAAACAAAATACTTACTACTTGGCGGGTTTTTGTGTAATCTATGTAGTACATTAGCAGAGCAGTTGATAACAGTGGAAAAAACAAGAAAACAGATTCGCTTATTAATCTAGAGTTAATAGTACCACGAGCGGTGTAAGCTAGAATGGATTGTAAGAGAACAATGTAAAATAATCCGAAAAAGTAGACATAGTAGCGTCTCCAAAGTTCAGTATAGACTCCCTCTCGAATACGAAAGCTTCCACTCAATGCTATCCCTAACAGCCACAAAGCAGCAACTCCCAGCGGTATAGCGTATACTAATTTTCGTAGAGAGTCACTATTATAATAAATGACAAGACCCCCAATATGTACAAAAAACAGTAGGTAGAAGACGTACTTCCTAGATAGGATCATATGCTTTTATACTCTACTTTATCAGTAAAATTATTGCTTTAGCAAGGCTTGGATTATATAGAAACTTCGCATAATGTTAACATACCATCGAAACATAAACAGAAGAAAAACTGTCTCTATATTTTCATGTTTATATACTTTATTCAGCCAAGTGATTGGTGGAATAATAGCTTTTACTACAGCCTTGCCATATCCAGGATCAATTTCTGGAAAACGATTAGGATAATACTTTTTTAACATAACTTGACCAACTGCGCCCCGTTTTATTTTTTTACTGTAGTTGCGAAACCCTCTAGGTGGATGTAGTACGGTTATATCGGAAGCATACTTTTGAATAGACTGGTCATACTGGTGTACTCTATCACCAAACTCCAGGTCACCGCTAGACCTGAGCCTTTCATCGAACAAGCCTACCTCATCAAAAATTTCTTTTCTTACAAATAGGTTAGCTGTTACTCCAAAGTGATGCTGCTGGATATACTTTCGGATATCAAAAGCAGTATAAAATTCATGTAAGTCAGCAATTTGCCTAATCTTGGCCTTTTCTATTTTAACCCCACCAGCTACGTAGTGATATTGCTCCAGAGCAGCCAGCCCTCTTTCAAGCCAGTGGGTCGGTACCGTTATATCTGCGTCTACGAAAGCACAGTTATCAGCCTTTGCCTGCTCTATAGCACGGTTGCGGGCATAGTAAGCCCCTCGGTTAGGTACAATATCGATACATCGTACACTATAGTCATCACATAAATTTTCCACTTCTGAAGCACCTCCATCGTTAGCAACTACAACCTCAAAAATACTAGATGCGAGGCTCTGTTTCCTTAGACTTTCCAGTGTTAAAGTAATGCCCTTTATATCCTCATATACTGGGATAATTACTGAAACCTGTAGTTGGGATTCTGAGATACACAAATAGCTTCTTAGTTAACGATAAACTTCATAACATAATTATCAGAATCGTTTTTGAGATGTAGCAAGTACATCCCCGATGACAGAAAATTCTGCAAACGATGCGGTTGTGTATTATCAAAGTGATCTGAAGTACTTACGGTATTGCCTTGGGTATCTAGAATACGAAGTGCGTAAATGTCATCTTTGGCCTCTTGCACGTAAAGAAATCCTTGATCGTAGAAGGCAAAGATATTATTTTGATAGGTGATTTTAGACTCTATACCGGGAATATCTCCGCAACAGAGCTTATCAAAAAGCTTACCTCTACTCCAGCGGTGGTAAGCTGCATTACTGGCCGATTCTGGATTGTCAGGATCTACAGAGGGCCACTCAAGACTACCGTAGAAGTCAGGTTTTTGATCTAGGTACAGAGATGATACCAGCGCGATGGATCTAGTGGGAGCACGCCTACCCCTCACTTCTAAGTTTTTGTAATAATAGACATCCGTCACACTAGTGTCGATTTCCATACTGTATAGTACCACATTTCCGATCAGATTTTGCTGTTCCGAGGCTTGGCTGATCTTCAGGCCGTAACGGGATACGACCATATTTCGAAAAAAAGTAGTTCCTGGTCCAGAGGGTCCCCAGTTGTCAGCACTATGTACAGCCTGCACTATATTTTGCTCGAAAAGGTTCATATAAGAATAATGGCCGTGAACAGATATGTCAGGAAAATTGGTCACCCTCGCGTCAAAACATTTACCGTCTTGTATCCTGCCATCAGAAATAACTGGCTCATAGGAGTAATTATAGCTGACGACGTTCCGATTGGCCCCTTCCTTAACCACCATAGAATGGCGTAAGCGGGCAAATATATTATTATACACCTTACATTCAGTAGGATGCTTACTTAGCATCACCCCATAGCCAGCACCTCCACTACAATGAAAATGAGCATCGTAGAACGAACTTCCTTTAATCTCACAATTTCTTGAATAATTTACTCTAACATGCTCTCGGGTGGACATGTGGCTACGAATACAAGAGATTGTGCTATTGGCAGCATAAGAGAAGTGAAAGTTAGACCCCGGTAAATTATCCAGTCGTTCTACAGAAAAGGCTTCCAGCGTAATATCCCTAACCATGTCCACTTTGGTCAATCTCAGATCCAGTCTGGGGTTATAGTCGAGTGTGAGGGTCCGGTCAAAATATACTCGGTTCCTTTCAACTTTTCTAACAACCAGCATCTGGCCCACTGCCCGCTTAGCCCATTCAGTATTGTGGGATTGGTAGTAGAACATACGTGCGTCGTTTTCCTGATCGAGCTCCACTTCATCCCCAGGCTGAAAGTAATTGGGATGTTTGACTACTACAAAGTCAGCCCCTTGTTCGTTGGCGTCTACCACGCTAGAAGAAAAGTCGTTCTGCTTTCCTCTGCCTGTTAATTCGAAGAGGTTATGGAATCCATTTGAAGCAGATCTGAAGTTTTTCAACTGAAAACGAAACAGGGTTGTAAATGGGGAAGTGCCTTGGATTTTGACACCTGAGGGGATCTTTATTGTACTAGAAAAAAAGTATGTTCCGGGTTGAAAATACAGGGTTACAGGTTTGGGGAGTTCCATCAATGCCTGATTGAGCTTATCTGCATTATCGGCATGGGCAGTATTGTCACCGCCTAAGTCATGTACAAAGTCAATGACTGCCTCGGGTGCCATCGGTGATTGGGGGGCAATTAGCGAAGAGGATATCTGCCTTATGCCGGCTTGTTCCCATTCTGTAACTCTGTTAGCAGGTAACTTTTGGCTTTCTGATATATGAAAAAGTGATAAAAAGAATAGGAGGGGTAGAGTACAATTTTTCATAAATCAGCTGAATACTCCAGCAAAAGTAATTATTTAACTTCAATATTTACTCAAGAAAATCACTTTCTATAGTGCTTTTGCACCAAATTTAGCAGATTAGCTATACAAGAAGCAAGTATGATCCCTCGAATGCTTCGTAGATGATAACAAAATTTGATTACTTCGTTTCTAAGCTGGAAAAGGCAGATCACCTATCTTAGCCCGAGCAACTCATTACTTTCTTAGAATTCAACCTCAATATCACTTAGACGTGTTGCCTCGTATAGCCTGGCAGAGGCCGTGTAAGGATCTTTACTGCCCTTGCTGAACAACTTTTCTTCATATGAAAGGCCATGATGGAACTGGCTATTTACCCAAAATGCTTTTTCTTTAGGGTTTATACTACTGAATACTTCCATCGCAAAAGGTACTTCAAAGCCTGGAGGATTGTAAGGGTAGGCATATACATTATATAAAACATCTTTTTTGTACTCTTTTGAAGACAAATAACTTATAGTGCGCTTAAACCCACTGGTTTGCCAAAAGATATGATTTTTAAATATGCCTTTTAGCAAGCCAAAAGCATACATGTTAAAACTATGATAGCCGATAGCCTTATAATACCTTTCTGCCTCGATTCTTTTATACTTAGGTAAAGGTTTTAGTATTAATTTGACTACCTCTTTTACTGATAAATGGGGTTTGAGCAGATGACAGATTAAACCATTTTCGTAGATATTTAGCAGTCGAGGTAAGTGCTCCATGAAGTGCTCTATCGATGCTTTTATCTCTTTTGTATGAGATAATTTCGAGAGTAGCCCCCCTGCTGCCGCGAACCAGAGTTGATGGTTAAACGTCAAGTCGAAAGAAAGCTTCCTTCCATCAGTATCCCTGCGATGCCATAGGGAAGCCTTCTTGTTAAAGGTATGTAGCAGGAATACTTCCTCAGCTAATTTAAGTGGTGCTTCGTCGTTGAAAAAAATAGCCGCCTCTACCAAAGCCTCTATTGTCCAGGCCTGTCCCATTAAACCGTTACATTTATCTTTACCAGGTACATCTCGGTGCCAGAATGTATATTGCTGAGGTCTTGTATCTTGTCCCATTAAGTAAGAAAGGGCTTTTTTAGCTGAATTTTTCAATATTGGATCTGCTTGTATACCGTATGCTTTAATGAAGGTAATCAGCCAGTGTGAGGTATTTCTCACCGGCGTCTCCTTATCTCGGTATAAGCCATTGTGCCCCGCGGGCATAGCACCTGTTTCTGATTGAAGTTCACATGCCTTCTTCGCTGATTGTAGAATTACTTGATAGAGTGTCGTTTGCATAATTGATCTACTGAACCTTCCACTGACCATACACATTAGCAGAAGATGTAATAACCTTAACCATATAGGCTACTAACCACAGACTGAGAAAAGATGGTTTATGTTGCTGACTGTTATCTTGTAACATCCTCTTGATTGTGCCGGGAGAAGGCGGTATCAGCATCTTAAAAATTATGGCTAGAGAATTCTTTTTTATCCCTTGTTCTTTCCATATTTGAGGATGCCTCTGCCCTACTCGCCATTGTTTTCTTAGTAACTCCTTGAGTGGGCGCGCAGCTTTCGTTACAGCTGCACGTTCACTATACACTAGTAAGAATCCATTGCGAGACGCCTTCTGCGTCCATAGTAAATCGCCACCAGACCGAATTCCTTCGGGAAACTTACCGATTGCTTCAATGACCCTTTTGCGTACAAATAAATTCGCAGTTTTTGCCACTTTTTTGATCTCAATATTTTCTTTCATTTTTATATTTATCTGCGAGTCATAAAACTCTCCTGCATTTTTTGGATCCCTGAATCTAAACGCAACTTTTCCTCCTACTAGATCAGCATGTTCCTTATATAAGGTACTAACGCCTTCTGCTAACCAGTGGGAATCAGGCCTACAACTGGCGTCCAGAAATACGATAATATCTCCCCCCGCATTTTCTATTCCTCTATTGCGTGCAGAGTAAGGACTGTTTCTATATTTATGTTCCGTTAACAGTCGTACTTTTGTAGAGGAGGTGGTAGCTTCTATCGTCGCATCAGTGGAACCATTATCTACTACAAGTACCTCATATTTATCTTCGGAATAACTTTGGTCGGCGAGTGCATGTAACGTTCCCGATAATTCTGCGGCATCATTATAAACTGGAATGATGACTGATACATATGGATAATCTTTTTTTTCAGAATTCATGTTTAAGTTTCTGTAAGGGTAATATACTAAACATAAGGATGGCTTTTTTGCCAATTTCTCAAGACTATAATGAAACAGAAAATATTTAATCTCCAGGTAATGATTTTCCCAGGTCTTAGAGAAAGATAACGTCTCTGGAACCAGACGGGCACATCGCTGCCGGAGGGTATGGGGTCCGCCGCGCGGTTGAACTGTTCAATGAGTACGGTCTGCCGATTACCCTCCACCTGATGCGGGACATACTAAGTCAGCAGTAAAGTTAACCATTTGAATAAACCAAATAAAATTTTGTTAGCTTGGAGAGGCACTTCCTGACAACCGGAGAAGAACAAAGGTCTCATCCCATGCCACCACCCCAGCGAATCGTTACGTCCCTACTAATGATGCCCATGATGTGGTTCTTCGGTCATGGCGGTGCCAATCAGGCAGCCAATAGCTTCGGTTTTAGCTACTGCAATCGGCTCGCCCTGTAAGTAGGCAATAAGGGCATCTTTTAGGTAATGCTTGGTGACTACCCGGCGGTAACGTCCGAGTTCGTAGAACCAGTTATCAATGGCACCCCGGTAGCGTACCTGTCCGAGCGAGTCTAACAAGAAAGCTTCGGGGGTGGTATGGGCTGTTAGTTGTTTGGCTAACTGTTGCTGAGGGTCAGGCAGATGACTGAAATCGTACCGATACACTTGGGCAAATTCCGCTACAGTACTGCTGTCAATATTTACTACCGGATACACTGCTATCACATTTACCCCCTTACTCTCCCACTCCTTCCGCAGCTCACGAATGGTTGCTCCATACTTTTGGGTTACCGGACAGTCAGGATCGAGAAATAGGACGACCGTGGCGGCTTGGCTACGTATCTGATGGGGGGTAAATTTTTGCCCAGCAAGCGTTGGCAATGTATCGGGTGGCCAATGGATTACCTGTCCAAACGATGCAGTAGAAAACACGGTTCCATATAGGCTGATGAGCATTACCGCTAAGCAATGAGCTACGTTCATAAGAATTTTGTGTTTTTGGGGGTTAACGTAATTCGTAAAATAAAAAATCGGTTAGGGAGAAGAAAATACAATTCGGAGAGTTACGATTCGTTGGTGTACCATCTCATCTACCGAAATAACGTAGAGAAACCCTTTCTCTAATCTACTATCTTTATTTTATAGTCACGGTTAATGTTATCTATGTAGAGAATATGATCTTTAAAAAAGCGACTTCCCAGCCGTATACGGTTAGTGCGACTAATCTTCACTTCAACATCAGCCATTTCGTAGTTATCTAAGGTAACCAGGGGAATAGTTCCCACCTGCTGCTTCACCGTTTGTACGCCGCCTATCGTGTAGACTTCCCGCTCTTCTTCGCGTAGATCGTATTTACTCAAGAGTTGCTTGGCAAGTTTGGATTCATCAGGTATGCCTAGCGCGCTAGATGCCCCTAAATCAACCATAGCTTGGTATGTTTCCCCGTCAATAGTGATGGTCACAAAGGGAGAACCCTCTTTCCGATCAACCTTAATTTTTTGGAACTTATTATCCGATAAGTCACGGGAAGATAGGGTCAGCGTTTGGTTGGGATAGTCTATCCGCCAATTGGCTTTGCCAATAACATTCTGACCGATGAACCCACCAAAATTGGGCACCTTATCCCTTAAACCTTCTAAGTCACTGTTGATGGCTTGCAGACTTCTAAAATCCACATCGCCTATCTGAAATGAAGTGATAACTTCTCGCCCGAATTTCGCCGTGCGGTCGGAAGCTCCCGTTACTTTCAGGGATTTTCCTACTATGGTATCTCGTTGAATCACCGTTAAGTCAGCACCCGTATCAAACAAAAAGTTTCGGGGGGTATCATCACTCAGTTTTACGGGAACGATGATTAGCGATTTGTACGTGTTGAACGGAAATTCGTAGTAAAAATCTTCCGGCTGAATGTAGCCCGTCTGTTGCAGTTTCTTGAGATTGAAACATCCTACCGTAGCCAGTAGTAAAACGGAGTAAAGAATACGTGTAATGAGTTTCAATAATCTGTCGCCGTAGTTATTACTGCGACAAGGTAGTGACAATTTTTGGGTTCCGCTCTAAGCTCAGAGCGATCAGATGGCTAAAGAGCACAATCGGTACTACTAAACCCGGTAATAACACAAAAGGAAACGTCAAGATTGCGATATTGGGCTGGTCAAACGCCAGTTGTTGAAAGGGAGAGGGAATGGATAAAATGGCGTGAACCACAATATTGCCCAGCAGCAACAACGAGATTATATGCCAGCTGATAATGAACGACCGACTTAACCACTGTTTTTGATAACCAAAATAGTAGACCAGCGGGGCAGTAATCCCCGCCAGTATGTCAAAGTTTCTTCCCGCGAAAGTCATCAGTTCAGGAATGGTACCGTACACGAATAACTGATAGAGAATCAGCTCTACTGGAATGCGGACAATATGTAGTAGCGTTAACTGGGGGACGTCAGCCGAGGCTATCCAGCGTTTTCCCCGATTGGATCGGAACAGAAAAGCAATTACCAGAATAGCTGGCAGCAGCACCAAGATGAAGCGGGGAGGTAGCATGTCGGTCTTTTGATAAAAACCAACGTAGGCGAATCCCGATTGCAGAGCTACCCAGAGCGATATTAGCACCCAACCAGTTTTAGATATACGAATAGCCCTGTGGAAAAGGCCCAAAGTCAATAGGGCTACTAGAATAAACTCTCCCGCAACAAACCAAGGTACAGAATCAAGCATAGCAGTTAGCAGTTAGCAGTTAGCAGAATTATTTTATCTACCCTAGGATTTTTAATTACCTCAGAGGTAAATTCCAGTCTCCAATTACACTCCAAATTGGTTGAGGTGATGATCGAGGTGCTTATAGAACATATTACTCCACTCCGCTTTGGTCAGTCGTCCGAATGAGTGGGATTCAGTATTGTGAAAATGTGATTCGCCTAACTCTTGAGTTTTCTTCATATACTGGATCAACCGATTCTTTTCTACTGCAAAATTTCTTGCGCCTTTGATGATAAACTGGGGCGCAGTCTGCCCATTTTTCTGGTAAGGCTTGCTACCTACCACCGTTGGCTTCACAAAAATTTTGAGCATAAATTTCACGAAGACATTAGGCTTGGGATGCTTGTCTTCGTAGGTCATCTCGTAGGTTACGTTGCAGTGAGCCAGCATTTGCGCTACGTCCATTTTACCCCAATGATTTTGTGTAGTAGGCGTCAGCTGGTTTACCCGATTGATCAGAGTATCAGTGACACTCTTGTCGAAGATGTTATTCGTCATGGTAGAAACTTGATTGGTTACGTGTGGAGCAGCGATAGCTAGTTGAGCATTCATGGTACTTTTGTTTAATGAATGGTACTTGTAAATGATTTAAAACAAAAGTATGGTGAGTAGAAGATAAAATTCTTGCCCTATGACAAGAAACTATCAGGCCTCAAAAATTTTATATAGTGTGCAATTGTAGCACGCAGTTGGAAGATTTCCCTGAACAGATCTACTGCTCCTTCGCAATTTCCTTTCTTATTCGGCTTAACGAAGTATCGGTCACCCCTAGGTAAGAAGCAATGTGCTTGAGAGGCACATTCTGCACCAGCTCCGGTGCTTCTTTTACCAATTGTAAGTACCGCTCCTTGGCCGGGTCGGTAATCATAGCAATGCTCCGGCGCTTGAGGGTAAAGTAACTACCCACCAAGCGGGATCGACCACCTTCTCGAAAGGATTCAATACTGTGGAATAATTGCTGAAACTCGTCAAACCCTAGTCGCCAGGCCACGCAATTTGTCAGGGCTTGATAGAATTCTTTGGTCGGAGCTTTCCGAAAGAAAGAAGGCCAGTCAATGAGAATCTGAGCCTTAGCGTAGAAGTTGGTCGTAATATCATTGCCGTCAGTGTCAACTGCATAGGAACGGATAAATCCACTTTCTACAAAATAATAATAATGGGCTATTTCACCCGCTCGCAAAATGTATTCATTCTTTTGGAAGGTGACTTGGGTAAAGCGGGAAACAATGGTTTCTAACTCTTCTGCACTGAGGTTATCGTTCTTGAATACTTTATGAAGAATATGAGGTTCGGCCATGAACAATAATCGTAAATTTTAGGCAGAAAACTACATCCCGTAGTGACTCTTAATAAGAGGCACTGCTTCAGAAGAGTAACTCCCATAACTTAGGCAAAAAAATAATAATGCCAATTACTACTGCCGTAATAGCCGAAAGTAGTACCGCCGCTGCTCCGAAATCTTTAATCTGCTTAATACGATTATCGCGCTGGGGTGAGATAAAATCGGCAATATCTTCAATAGCCGTATTTAGAATCTCAGTAACAAACACAAACCCGATCGTTAGGATGATAATAAGCCACTCGGTTGCACTTATATTGAAAATTGCTCCTAACACTAAAACTAGTATGGTAACTATCAAATGGACTCGGGCATTATGCTCCTCCTTAAACAAGGCTCGTAAGCCATCAATGGCATGACGAAAACTTCGGATTCTATCAAGCAAGGAGAATTTTTTTGAAGACATCAGTAGAAGTTAGAGGCTGGAGATTAGAAATTGAAAAGTTAGCCTTTCAGTAATGCACTGGTTAACTGTTGACAACTTAGAATTTCTCAATTTCCACAAATTTCTAGCTTTCAGCTTCTAACCTCCAAGGTCAGGAAACTATGCATACCGACTCCAGTAATAAGGGGTAAATAGTATCAATACCGTAAATAGCTCCAATCGCCCGAGCATCATCAAGAAAGATAGAAGCCATTTGGCAAACGGGGTTAAATGGGCAAAGTTATCTACCGGGCCAACGGTGCCAATCCCCGGACCGATGTTTCCTAGAGAAGTAGCCACCGCACCCACTGCCGTCATAAAATCCACCCCTGATAGCGACATGATGGCTGAACCCAGGGCAAAAATCGTGATGTAGATAATGAAAAACGCTAACACATTAAAAGCAATATCCTGCGTTACGGCATTGCCATTGTAGCGCACCGGAATCACCGCCGAGGGATGAATCTGCCGCTTCATTTCCAGTAGGCTATTTTTTAGGAGAATGGTGTGGCGCACAATCTTCATTCCGCCCGAGGTAGAACCGGCTGAACCGCCCGTGAACATCAGCAAAAAGAATACGACAGTCAGCAGAGGCATCCAAGAAGTATAGTCAGCGGTGATATAACCCGTAGTACTAATGACCGAGATCACTTGAAAAGCAGCATAACGGAAGGATTCTTCGGCATTGTTTTCGGTGGAAATGAAAATACCCACGGTAGTTACTACGATCACGATCACTGTAAACCAAAGGTAATTTCGGAACTCTTCGTTTTGCCAGGCTTTACGGAAGTTTCCCTTCAGCATAAAGTAGGTTAGGGTGAAGCTAGTACCAGCCAGAAACATAAAGATGGTCATTACATACTGAATGTAGGCTGAATCATAGTGAGCGATACTGGCGTTTTTAGGTGAGAAACCACCTGTTGCCATCGTGGTTAGACCGTGATTGATGGAGTCGTAAAAACTCATTCCACCAATCCAGAGCAAAATGGTTTCTATCAGCGTCAGACTCAGGTAGATAATCCAAAGGCGCTTAGCCGTATCGCGGATGCGGGGTTTTAGTTTATCAGGCGTGATTCCGGGAGCTTCGGACTGAAAGAGTTGCATTCCGCCAATTCCTAAGATAGGTAAGATAGCCACCGCGAGAACGATGATTCCCATACCGCCAATCCACTGGGTAAGGCTACGCCAAAAGAGGATTCCCTTGGGGACTACCTCAATATCAGTCAGAATAGTCGCTCCAGTAGTGGTGAAGCCTGACATGGCCTCAAAAAAAGCATCAGGATAGGTAGGAATCGCACTACTCAGTACGTACGGCAGCGAACCAAAAAAAGAAATCAGAACCCAACTCAACGTCACTACCAGATAACCATCCCGCCGACGGAGTTCCTTGTCCCGCTGGTCGCGGGTGATAAGCCAGGTAGCACCACCAACAACTAGGGTAATCCCGGCTGACATTAGTAGCGCGAGCCAATCCTGGTCACCGTAGTAAAATGAAACGGGAAGGCACAGCAACATGAACCCAGCAGTAAACACTAAGATTAGCCCTAGAATATTGAACAGCACTTTCCAGTTAAAGAGCATATATTCTTATTGATTGTTTGAAAGTGTTCGGGTGTTAATGCGTTTAGGGAGGTGGTTATTGGGCGTTTTACTAGGTGAGCTGGGTTTTACCGATATCATCTGACGGATGATAGTAGCAAGAACTGATATTGCCTTAATTTACTCTACATCTAATTATATGAACACATAAAAACCTAAACACTATAATACAATAACACCAAAACATCACTTAAAGAATTTTTCTACTTCTGATAGGGCATTCCGCTGACTGAGCACCACTACTCGGTCATTGCACTCAAACTCAAAATCACCTAATGCGATGTAGCCTTCTCCTTTACGCACCACTCCTCCGATGATTGCATCGCTGGGAAATCGTAAATCTTTCAGCCGGCGGTTTACGATCTTACAGTTATCATTTACCTCGTACTCTAAAATTTCAGCTTCCACCCCATGAATTCCAGTGATAGAAACTACGTCGCCCTCGCGGATGTAGCGAAAAATAAAGTTAGCAGCAATCAGCTTCTTGTTAATCATAGTATCCACGCCCATATTCTGGCTGAGGTGGATATAGTCAGTATTTTCTACCAACGCAACGGTCTTCTTTACCTTCAGGTCTTTGGCAACCAAACAGCTAATAATGTTAGTTTCCGAATCGCCGGTCAGCGCGATGAAAGCATCCATATCAGCCAGTCCCTCCTGAGTAAGTAGTTCTACATTGCGTCCGTCGCCGTTAATCACTAGCACATTGGGTAGCTGATCTGCCAGTTCAAAGCACTTATCTTTATCCCGTTCAATAAGTTTTATCCGGTACTTCCCGCTCAACTTCCGAGCCGTATGAATTCCAGCTTTGCTTCCGCCCAGAATCATCAAGCTCTGGATGTCCATTTTCACCTTGCCCGTTAGCTTCAGTACCCGGTCGATACCATCGGGCTGGGCAATGAAGTATACATGGTCGTCTACCCGTAGGCGGGTGCTTCCCTTAGGGATAATCGTTTTGCCGTGCCGTAAAATCGCCACAATAATGTAGGAGTTATCAGGATTGAGCCGGGCAGTTTCAGATAGGGTTTTCCCAATTAGGTTGCTATCCTGATCAAGGGTAATCCCGATAAGGGACAGAAGCCCCTGATCAAATTCAAAAGTATCGGTAACAGCAGCAATCCGCAGCAGTCGCTTCACCTCTCGGGCGGCCAGCGACTCCGGCGAGATCAGCTCGTCGATCCCCACTTTCTGTAAGTCCAGGGTTTCTTTGTCCATTAGGAACTCCTCATTGGTAATGCGGGCAACAGTTCGCTTGGCACCTAACTGTTTGGCAATGATGGTCGTCGCCAAATTTACCTCTTCCGATTCAGTAACGGAAATGAGTAAGTCGGCCTCGCCCACGTTGGCCTGCTTGAGTGTTTTGTACGAGGTAGCATTGCCCTTAATGGTAGCCACATCGATCTGACTACCCAGTTGACGCAGACGTTCAGCATCCAGATCGATGAGTACAATTTCCTGATTTTCGTAAGAAAGGAGCTTGGCGAGGTGCTTCCCTACGTCTCCAGCTCCAGCAATAATAATTCTCATAACCGTAACTTACCAAAACTTCGCATCCATCATTAATATCAAAGCAATACCCGCCACTGCCGAAGAGATAACCAATTTCCAGTCGCGACGGGCAACGCTCAGGATAGTAACAACAATAGAAGCGGCAACCAGCACAATGGCAACAATAACAATTTGCCCCAACTCTAGTCCCAGGTTAAAAGCCAATAGTGGTACGGTGAGGTCTTCTTCTCTCCCCAGCAGGCTACGGAGATAGTTAGAGAAACCCATACCGTGAATAAGCCCAAAAAAGAGAGCGTAGGCGTAGTTAAGCTGCACCCTACTGGGCGAAGTATTTTTCTGACCGCGTAGAATATTACTGACTGCCGTAATAAAAATCGTTACCGGAATCAGAAACTCAATAAGCGGAGCATTGACCTGAATAAGGTTGAATGTAGCCAGCGCCAGCGTTACTGAGTGCCCAATGGTAAATGCTGTAACTAAAATCAGCACCTTTCGCCAGTCGCGTAGCATGTATAGTGAACAAAGAGCTACCACAAACAAAATATGGTCATAGCCCTGAATATCCAGAATGTGGGTCAACCCTAGATTAAAGTATAACGAAAAAGTAGACATGAAGGGGAATTAGCCTACAAAGAAATAAAAAAAACTCTTTAGTTGTTAGTTAAAGCAGATAAGAGTAACACTCAGTCAGATAAATCATAAGATTACAAATTCTGACCAAACTTTTGCCTCTGATACTAGAAAGGAAGCGATAAAACCTTTATATTTTGCGTTAATATAAACTACCAACTTGCCAATACGTTATTTCTTATCAACTGTTGTAACGTGGACAAATCTTATTGCCCTTATTTAGGTGGATTGACTTATCAGAAGTGAAAGGAGGACGTATGTGTAGTTTCGCTCGTATCTTATGTACCATCACCCTAGTTTTCTTCGTTATTTCTTCGGGTATCGCCCAGGTGTTTCACCGAGGGTTTCGTATGACCAACAACCGGGCTAAACGGGTTTCTATTCCCTTTGAGTTGCAAAGCAATCTGATTATCATCCCGGTTCGGATTAACGATGGCGAAGAACTTAAGTTTATTTTAGATACTGGTGTCCGTACAGCCATTCTCACCAATGGCTTGTATGTAGAGGGTGTTCCTTCGGTCAACGACCGGATGATTAGTTTGATGGGTGCGGGAAATGCAGGCGAAATAAGTGCCTACGTGAGCAATGGTATATCGTTTGCCTTACCTGAAGGAGTAGCTGCCGAAGGCAACGCTATGCTAGTGTTAAAGGAAGACTACCTCCGGCTAGATAGCTACCTGGGCACTCACGTTCACGGTATACTGGGCTATGAAATTTTCAGTCGGTTTGTAGTTGAGATTGACTACATTAAGCACGAGGTTATCCTGCACAAGCCGGGCTCATTCAAACCCTCCCGTCGCTTCACCAAGATTCCAATTACTGTGGAAGATACTAAACCCTACGTTAACGGAGTGCAGCTATCGATTAATGACTCTACCACTATCAATGCCAAATTGATGATTGATACCGGGGCTAGCCACGCCCTAATGCTTAATATGGAAAGTAATGATTCTATTGTGGTCCCGGAACGTCACTTATCGGGCTACTTAGGACGCGGATTGAGCGGGGATATTTATGGTCACATGGCTCGGGTATCCCAGATCAATATTGACGATTACTCGCTGGAAGAAGTTGTCTCCTCTTTTCCCGAAGAAGAAGCTTTTCTGCAAGCTGTTCGTAATCGGGCTAATCATCATGGCAACATGGGAGGCTCAGCTCTCAAGCGGTTTCGGGTAATCTTCGACTACGCTAATGAAACCATGTACCTTCAGAAGAATCGAAACTACCGCCGCCCTTTCGACTATAATATGAGTGGCATAGAATTAATTACAGTAGGTCCACTGCTCGAGACTTTTCTAGTGAGCAAAGTCATTAAAGGATCACCAGCCCAACGGGCGGGCATTCAGGAAGGCGACATGGTGCTCTCCGTCAATGGATTGAGGTTTCCCGAACTCAACTTAGGCTTATTTAGCACAATCATGAGCCGTCGCCCAGGTAAGCGTATTCGTATGAAGATTTACCGCAATGGTATTTTATTCAAGAAAAGATTTCGCTTAGAGCGAATTTTGTAGGGAGAATGGAAGGCGGAATACGAATTTCTAGAATCTACTGAATATTCGTTTTCCCTCTTCCATATTCTTATGCTTCTACGTGCATCCAGGATTGTTTACCGAGTAGTTCTTCTTCAGTTTCGCGGGCATCAGGATCTTCTACACAGCAATCTACCGGGCATACTGCCGCACACTGCGGTTCCTCGTGAAAACCCATACACTCAGTACATTTTCCAGTTACTATATAGTAAAACTCGTCCGAAACAGGCTCTTGGGCTTCATCACCATCTACAACTGTTCCGTCTTCCAACTCAATTTCCGCTAAGTCAGTTCCCTCGGCCCAACTCCACTCCACGCCCCCCTCGTAGATCGCGGTGTTGGGGCATTCCGGCTCGCAGGCACCACAGTTGATGCACTCGTCGGTTATCATGATTGCCATAACTTAACTCTCCGTTTATATAGATTCTAATAAAAAGTAAAATTATCTAGTATTCGTTAGATTAACTAGATTGATTTAGTGATAATTGTTAAACAAACGATCATTCTGTTACCTTCATAACGATATTACAAGACTTTAGTTTATCCCAAAAATCACGGAATGCTGACACTAGATAACCGAATTCGGGTATTTGCCGCATTGGGGGCGGTATTAAAGAGTTTAAGTAAACTTGAACAAAATGAACTTACTACCCGGGCTCAATCTGGTAATACCTGGTTTACCGAAGAAAATGTACTATTTGCTAAAGAAGGCTTGCAACACTACCTAGATGAAGAAAAGCTCCGCCAGTGGGTCGATCATCTTCCAGCCCAGCCCAGCTCAGTTAAAAGAGTTGGTATTGTGATGGCAGGTAATATTCCTTGGGTAGGTTTTCATGATCTATTGACAGTACTGATAAGTGGTCAACACGCACTGGTTAAGCTTAGCTCAAAAGACTCCGATCTGATGCAGTATGTTATTGACATCATTACCGAGTTAGAACCGCAGTTTGCTTCGCGCATCACAATAATAGATAAGCTGAATACGGCTGATGCTATTATCGCCACCGGAGGCGATAACACTTCTCGCTATTTTGAATACTACTTTGCCAAATACCCGCACGTTATCCGGAAGAACCGAACGGGAGTAGCGATACTGAGTGGTAATGAGACCAAAGAGGAATTACACTCGTTGGGCGAAGACATTTTCCGTTATTTTGGGCTAGGCTGCCGTAACGTATCCAAACTTTTTGTGCCAGAAGGGTACAAATTTGAACCACTTTTTCAAGCACTCCAATCCTACGAAACAGTTGCCCATCACCACAAATACAATAATAACTACGATTACAATAAATCTATTTATCTAGTAAATCGCGAACCATTTTTTGATACTGGATTTGCCCTCTTCCGCCAGAGTGACCGATTAGTCTCGCCCATTTCAGTGGTGTACTACGAGTCTTATCAAGACCAGAAAGAACTAAAACAGAAGTTATCAGCCGTTGAAGAAAAAATTCAGTGTGTCGTAGCACAACAACCTATCTATTCCGATCAGAAGAACCACATTTTGTTTGGTCAGGCTCAACAACCCGAACTTTGGGACTACGCTGATGGAGTAGATACGCTAAAATTTGTGCAGCGTGTGACGGAAAACTGATCTTCGTTTTATCTCTACCTTATGCTATATTCAGCATGAAAACAAACAGACTATAATTTTTCCCGAACAACTCATCGACATGGGCATTACCGTATACTTTCACTATATGAATTTACAACAAGAAGGTTTGCATAATTAACACGGCAAACAGTTTTTATTTCAATTAAATTTAGGGATGGGAAGTTATGTTATCCGGTTCTAGATGATCTTATTGGTCTTCGGGGCTATCAAGACCAACTTTAATACCACATAAGATCATCCAGAACCAAATTTTTAAAAGATACTACAGCTAACGAGGGCTGTAAGCAACTGCCTAGCAACTACCCATAGCCGAAATCGTACAGAACAACCATTACTACTAAAGATGAATGTTTCTCAAAATTAATGCTGACTCATAGAATTTTATTACGTAGACAACCAAGATTATTCTTATATCAGAATTCTCAGTAGAATAAAGTATTATGCACATTTCAGAACAAAAACCTATCACCCCATCTAGTACGATCCCGGTTGTCATCCTTAATGGATTTCTGGGTTCGGGTAAAACAACCCTGTTCAGACACCTTCTCGCTGATTCTAAAAAGAAAAATGTAGCCGTATGTGCGGTGGTCAATGACATGAGTGAACTCGATGTAGATGGTGAATTGATCGCTAACACCGCTAGCGTTGAAAGCAATAGTAAGATCCTTCAATCGATCCACTCCTGTGTGCTAAGTAGCAAAAAGGGCATTGAAAAGCTTGAGGAGGCTCTCCAGAAACTCTTATCCCATCAACAGCCTGATTTGATCATTATCGAGACATCGGGAAGTTGCCATCCTTTGCCATTAATAGAATTTTTCAAGTCCCAATCGCACCTTAAACTTACGGGGGTATTAGCACTGGTAGACAGCTTAATGCTGGCGCATGACTACAATTACGGACAACAGCTTATTCCTCGGATGCAGCATAATTTGAAGAATCAGAAGCGTGATATGATCAATTTATTGGTGGAACAAATCATGTTTTGCAGTCACCTGATTTTGACGAAGGCCGACCGAATTAACGAAGAGAAACTAATGG
The DNA here is from genome assembly GCA_039198955.1 of Bacteroidota bacterium. GTDB lineage: Bacteria > Bacteroidota > Bacteroidia > Cytophagales > Cyclobacteriaceae > Tunicatimonas. Next base: position 63,734 of record JBCCTI010000035.1, read on the forward strand.
ATGTTGCCAAATTTATTCAACCGATTAACCCGATGGTTTCTATTCTTTCCGTGTTATTTGGAAAAATGTCCATCGA
>JBCCTI010000036.1:0-63395 GCA_039198955.1 Bacteroidota bacterium
CTAGTATGAGAAACATTATCTTTCTCTAAAAATTGGGAGAATCTTTACCTAGCCATCAAGTATTTCTTAGCCGCCGGGGCCCGGTTCATTATAATCTTGAGAGATTGACAAAAAACTCATCCTTATGTTGAGTACACTACCAAAAATGCACTAGATTCTGCTCAACAACTGCTGATACTTGAGTTAAATAGCTATATATATTGGTTCTCTGACAAAAATGGCGGAAAGGAATAAATTTATACCATGGATGAGCGCATATTTTTTGAGCAATTACTAACCATACCTGAACTGAAGGTGGATAATGTATTCTACGAAAGTAATCGGATTATACTCCATTGCTATAGCAAACAGAGTGTACAAACCTGTCCCCAGTGCGGTTTAGTGAAAGACAAACCGGTGAAACGTTATGAGGAGCGACAAATTAGGGACTTGAATATCTCGGGTAAAGAGGCCTGGTCATATCTACGAGTCAGGCAGTTTGAGTGTGAATGTGGTCATTATTTTCATGAGCCTTTTAATTGGGTAGCAAAAGGTAAAAGCTACACGCTACGTCAGGCTAAATTCATTTTTGAGCTTTGTGCCCGGCAGCCGTTTTCTGAAGTAGGGGCTATCGTCAATATGAATGCTAAGACGGTAGAAAGGCTTTGTTACGCTCAGGCTGAGCAGATAGCTGACCTGCCGGAACGCTATGGCCAATTGCGTAAACTAGGTATTGATGAACTATCCTTATATAAAGGAAAAGGGAACTATTGTTGTGTACTGACGGATCTGGAAAGAGGCATCCAGTTAGATGTGCTGCCCAATCGGAGAAACGAGACATTAGTAGCTCATTTTCAAGGGCTTGGTTCAGAATTCTGCCAACAGATCAAGCACGTTAGCTGTGATATGTGGGAACCTTACACTGAGGTAGCCGAGTGCTGTTTCCCCCAAGCCAAGATCACTATTGACCGCTTCCATGTAGTGAAAGCCTTGAATAATGTGCTGGATGTGATACGTAAGACCCTACGGCGAGAACACCCAAAAGAGAACAGCTTCAAGAAACTTAAATGGGTGTTATTTAAACGGGCTGAGTTCCTGAGCCAGAAGCAGTGTGAAAGTTTGAAGCAAGCCTTTCAAAAGGCCCCAGAACTCCATGCCGCCTATGAGCTTCGCAATAGGTTTCACGCTATCTTTGATCAGGCCCAGGGCAAACCACAAGCAAGGGAATGGTTAGAGCGATGGCTGCGGGATGTGCGTTTTACAGCCGACCCGGCTTGGACAAAGTTCCTCAAAACACTGAGCAACCGCGCGGCGGACCGCTGGAAAGAGTTGATACTCAACTTCGTAGAATCAGGCATCTCTAATGCCGTCGCCGAGGGGCTCAATAACTTAATTCGGTATATGAGGCGCCTTTCATTTGGGGTGTCTAACTTTGAACATATGAGGCTACGTATCTTAGTCAGTTCAGCTTAGTCCCTGCCAAAATTGTCATAGAACCTATATACTTACGCAACCACACTCTCATTTTAATTACGTGTCAAAGAAATAGTCTTCTATTCAGCAGTTTTTAGACTATACTTTGGAATACTACTTTACCATTTTATTCTTCGTGGTGATAGTAAACGCCAACTTATGAAAGTATCGCGATGAACAAGGTCAAACGAGTAACATCCGCTATCTGATACGCTTCCCTTTGTTCCACTTATAACGATAATTATTAGTGCTATCGTGAAGGAGATGAAACGTAAGTTATTACCCGACAATAATATAATCAGAGTTTAAAGGCTCTTCTTTTTCTAAGAAGCTAGCGACTGTAAAAGCTGTTGCTGGGTTTGACTTCGCTGTACTTTTCCAGTCGGGGTTTCGGAAAATTTCGGTAAGTAATAAATTACTTTAGGTACTTGGTAGGGTGAAAGTTGTTGGTGGGCTTCTTTTAGAACCTTCTTTTTCTGGTCATCCGAAAGCGGGTCACCCTCTAGAATCAGAATAATTCGCTCGCCTAATTTTTTATCGGGTAATGAACTGACTAGTAACCTGCCCGTAAAGTTTTCCCTAAGCACTATCGGTTCTAACACCTTCTCTACTTCTTCGGGGAATACTTTCACCCCACCACTATTAATCACTGAGTCGTAGCGACCCAGCCAGCGAAATTTCCGCTCGCCCAGTAGCTCAACTATGTCATTAGTTATAACCCATTCATCTTGGGTAACCTTACCCTTTATCTTTAGACAATCCCGTTCGTCAAGAGCTATCTGAGTATCTCCCAAAACCTGATAGAAGTTTTGAGCGTCGGGCAGAGTAAGTTTTTTTAGGGCGATATGCGACACTGTTTCTGTCATTCCGTAGGTACTGTACACTGAAACTGTCAGCTCTTGCCTAATTTGCTCTTCTTGCGAAGTGCTGACCGGAGCACCACCGATAATGATTGCTTTCATCTGGTTCAGTGCCGTAGCTTCTTTCTCGTCGAGTAGTGCCTGTATCTGTAGTGGCACCAGTGCGGTGAACTTAGGTAAAAACGACAAATAAGGTAGGGGGTTGGACGTAGGGCGAACGATGACTAGATTCATCTTCGCCAATAAGCTACGTACCACCATCACCTTCCCGCCGATGTATTGAGCAGATAGGCATAGTAAGGATGAATCGGATTCGGTCAAGCTCAAAGCCTGAATAGTTGCCTGGGCACTGGCTATCATCTGGTCGCGATGAATGCTGATTTTTTTTGGTAAACCCGTAGAGCCAGAGGTAGCTTGCTCGAACACAGTATCGCCCCGCAACCATTGCCAAGCAAATTTCAGAGCATCACCTACGTTCTCTTCAACTTCATTGATATAGGGGATACTCTCTACGTCTTGAATCTTAGCTAGAGTTTCGCTACTAATCTGATACTGATTCTCTAGGTAAATGGTACTCATTAGAATCGGGTCAGCCAGTACAACAGTGCGATAAATAGCAATAAACTAGCTACTAGATAGGTCTGAGTTCTGCCCATTTGTACCGATCGGACTAATTTACCTAACATCGAGAATGAAGCGGCTACCATCCTCACTATGCCATCGACCACAGCACGGTCGAGCCAAGCTATGATGTAAGCGGTAATAACTGTGAGCTTAGTAAAGCTGTGCAGTAGCCCATCTACTACCCGGAGATCAAACCAACGCCCTATCTCACCTATCCGAACGACAGGGCGGACAAACGCTACCCAGTACAATCGGTCTAGATACCAGTTTTGGGCGAAGAACGCAACTATCTGGCTCCGGTAGTCGGGGCGAGTATAGTACAACTGACGCCCTTTTCCTGTTAAGCGGTACCATTCATAAGCGATAAGCATCCCCACTAAACTGGCGCCCAATGCTACAATTATAGTAATCTGATGCCAATTAACTGCCTCAGTCGCTATTTTCGCATAGTCTAGCGAATTGCCAGGCACCGCAGGCAATTTAATCATTAACCCTTGAAGCAGCCAGCTTCGGTCGGCTGAGAATGGGTTGATTGAGTAAATAATCCCGAAAGAAAGAAGGGCGAGAATGATGATCGGAATTCGCATCATCCAGGATGGTTGCCAGTTTATGTACTTATCCACAGGTTCAGTTGCCCTTAGCCTACCAAAAAACACAAATAACACCTGTCGTCCCATGTACAGAGTGGTAAGCAATACCGTTGCAAAAGCCAGTGATGGAATAATCCAGTGCCAATTTACCGCATTGGAACTTTGGTAAGCTGCCCAACTTAATGCTCCATTCAGTATAGCACCTTCGGATAAAAATCCAGAAAATACAGGAATACCCACTAGAGCGGCTGTGGTGATGATATAGACTACAAATATAACGGGCATGCGAGTACGCAAACCACCCATCCATCGCATATCCTGGAGATTAAAACCTTCGGGCTGAGTAACACTTTTCTGAAGATGATCCATACCGTGAATGATTGCTCCGGCTGATAAAAACAGTCCGGCCTTGAAGCAGGCGTGGGCTACCAGATGAAAGAAAGCAGCTTGGTACGCTCCGGTGCCCACCCCAATCATCATATAGCCTAGTTGTGATACCGTAGAATATGCTAACACTTTTTTAATATCATGCTGCACCAAAGCAGTAATTGCTGCAATAAAAGCAGTAGCACTTCCGATGATCGCAATCACGGCCAAAGTAGTGGGATCTAATAGTACGAATACGCGCAGTAGCAAATATACTCCAGCAGCTACTATGGTCACCGTGTGTAACAAGGCCAAAGCCGGAGTGGGACCTTCTGTTGCGTTAGGCAGCCAAGTAAACAAAGGAAACTGAGCCGATTTGCCAATGGATCCTAGCATTAAGCCCAGCCCGGCTACGGTGAGCCAACCAGCCGGAGCCGCATTTTCCACCAATAGGTTATTCACCCGAAAGTAGCTCAGCCATACGCCTTCTTCCGTAAAAACCGACTGTTGCATTAGGTACTCTAGCGTCTGCAAATCCAACGTTCCAAACTGCGACCAAAGAATAAGCAAACCTAAGATAAACCCAACATCGCCCACCCGGTTCATGAGAAAGGCTTTGGTGCTGGCTTGAATAGCCGCGGGACGATGATGCCAGAAACCGATAAGTGCGTAAGAAGATACCCCTACTAATTCCCAAAAGATAAAAATCATCAGTAGGTTGTCCATCATAGCAATGCCCAGCATAGAGAATGTCAACAGACCTAGCAGCGCAAAGTAGCGAGGGTAATCTTCGTCGTGCTCCATATAGCGCACCGAAAATACGTGAATCAGCCCCGAAATAAGGGTAACCACAACTAGCATCAGGGCGGCAAATGTATCGAGATGAATTCCCACGGTAAAGGGATAGGAAAATGAAGCCACAGGGATCTCAAACCAGAGTGCCCGACTATGCAACGGTTCGCCCCACCAAACCTGCCAAAAAATAAGACCAGCTGCCAGTACCGAACCCAGCATAAATCCGGAGGCCACCCACCCAAGTAGTTCAATCTTTTTCTTGCGGAAGAAGATGAGCCAAACAAAATTTAGTAAGGGAATGGCTAATACCAGCAGGGCGAGTAGTGTGCCGTTATTCAGGGCGATAGGTTGATATAGCGTGGTATAATCCAAACAAAAATTGGTGTAGCGACGCCAAAGCTACGGGCAGGAGGGCAAAAAAAAAACCCTAAAGGCAATTGCTTCGAGGGTTTTTAAGTCAGTAGGTAGACTGATATGAAGAAATGTAATCTTTAATTCTCTAAGCTAGTTCGTTAAATGCTGCGGCGAAATACTCCATGTCCTGCATAGTACCAATACTTACCCGGCACCACTCTTTGTCATCAAAGCTCCAGGAACGAACACTTACGCCCCGCTTCAGCATCTCCTGCCGGAATTCTTCGCTGTTGGTACGCAGCGGAAACAACACAAAGTTTGTGGTGGAAGGAATGTGCTCATAACCCGCGTCAGTAAGTGTTTTCAGCAAGAAATCTTTGGACTTCTGGTTCATCTCCTTCGCGTACGCATGGTACTCCGTATCCTGGAAAGAGGCAATAGCGGCAGCGGCCGACGGGCTGGAGATGTTACCCGCACTGTTACTGTACAGGCTCATCTTGGCGATGGCTTCGGGTTGGGCCAGCGTGTAGCCAATGCGTAAACCCGCAAAAGCGTGCAGCTTAGAGAATGTGCGAGTCACAATCACATCGTAACCCTCAGCTACCAAATCTGCCATAGAGTATTTCTTGGGATCGGGGGTGTAGTCAATATATGCTTCATCAATGAAAACAGGCTTCTTCTTGGATACTTCCTTACAGAATGAGCGCAATTCGTCAGGGTCGCAGACCGTAGCAGTAGGGTTGTTCGGATTACAGATATACACCAAACTATGATCGTCTGATACTGCATCGGCTAATCGGTCAAGGTCGTGTACATAATCTTTCGTCAATGGCACGGTCTCCCACTCCGCTCCTAGCGATTGAGACCGACGGATGAGCGACATATAAGTCGGGTCAGCCGATAAAATCTTTCCACCTTTTTGTCCGTAGGCTAGTGAAGCTGCTAGCAATAATTCGGTAGAACCCGCGCCTAGCATTATCTGCGTAGGTCGTTTTCCCCAGCGGGTTTCTTCCATTTCGGTCAGCTCGAAATGCTCAGCTATGATTTCGGCAAACATGGTTTTGCTCTCCCGTCCGTAGCGGAAGCTAGTATCGATCTCGCCCATTAGTGCCTCTTTAGCTTTTTTACACGGACCGAATGGATTTTCGTTAGATGAGATACGTGCCTTCAACTTAGGCATCTTGGTCAACAAAGCCGCTTCATCATCGTAGGGAGCATACAGCCGGGCCGCAACTTGATTAGATGCCTGAGCAAAATTAGTAGGTAGCGTGCTGCTAAGCCCAATTCCTCCGGCAAAGAGAGCACTGGACTTCAACCAACTTCGGCGGTTCATAGAAGTTTGCATAGTGGTGAATATTAAGAATTTTTTAGTGGAAATTTTTAGGTAACAGTACAAATGTATAATAGTTTCAGCATGCAAAACAAGTTTATATCAAAATAAAATTTTGATTTTGGGATATTTTCTTATGGTTTATTACTTAATCAGGTTGAGTTTCAAATAGATTACATCGGCTAGCGGATTTACGTAGTAAGCCGGAACTTCGTAAAACCCCAGGTTGCGGTAAAGCTTACGGGCTGGGGCCATCCCTGCCAGGGTATCCAGCACCATCTCGGTGTATCCCAACCTTCGCCCCTCCTGAATAATTCGCTTAGCTAGTGCCTCACCGATTCCCCTGCCCTGAAACCCAGGCAGCACGTAAAGCCGTTTCATTTCGCAGGTTGATGGGCTAAACTGACGTACTCCCACACATCCGATAGCTTGGTCACCAATCTTGGCTAGTAAGATTCGTCCTTTGTTTTCCCCGTACATTTGTGGGAGTACAGTTAGCTCTTCCTCAAATTTTTGATAGCTCAGGTCAATCCCTAGCCAATCAGCGTACTGCTGGAACAACCGTTTTGCCTGCACAAAGTCAGATTCTGTTTTAGCAATCTGAATTTGAAAATCAGATTTTGGTAATAGCATATGCCAATTGTTTATTCAGGTTCATTCTTAATTGTTCCGTTATAAAATTAGCCTGAGTTGCGGTATAATTCAATGCATTTTGTATGCTTGCAAGCAATGTGTGGCATCAACCTTATTATCGCCAAAGAGAACAATACCATCGATGTTCACCAGACCTTGCACCGGATGATGGCCGTGAGTGCGTATCGCGGGCCAGATGCTACTCAAATTCTGCACTGGTCAGGAAAAACCCAACAAGTGTACCTAGGCGGGCAGCGATTAAAAATTACTGACCTGGATGATCGTGCTAACCAACCCATGGTTTCGGCCGACGAACGCTACGCACTGCTGTATAATGGGGCACTTTATAACTATCCTGAACTTCGGAATCAACTTTTAGTTCAGGGGGAGACTTTCCGCTCGCAATCTGACACAGAAGTACTACTGAAAATACTCATTCGGCAAGGGAAAGATGCATTACCTCAACTAGAAGGAATGTTTGCTTTCGCCTTTTACGACCGACAAGCAGAAAGCCTACTGTTGGCTCGCGACCCATTCGGGATTAAACCTTTGTACTTCGCTGAAAATGAGAAATTCTTTCTAGTATCTTCTTCCTCTAAAAGTATTGTGGCCTCAGATCTGGTTTCTACTGAATTAGATACCTCGCAGATTGACCACTACCTCTACTTTCGTTACCCACAAAAAGGGCGAACGCTATATCGGTCTATCCACTCCTTAGTCGAGGGAGCTTATCTTAGGCATGATGCCAAATCAGCTAGTCAAAGCTTCCCTTTTCCCGCAGCACCTTCTTCAGATAAGCTGACATTAGAAGACATCGAAGTGAAGGAAACAGTAGAGGAACTACTGAAGGATGCGGTACTGCGCCACCTGGCTACGGATGTGCCTACTGGACTATTCCTGAGTGGTGGGGTAGATTCTACTCTGCTACTGGCTCTGTTGCGCGAAACCGGATCGCCACCAATTCCTACCTTTTCTATCGTGAATGATCCTCAAGAAAAGCACTTTGGCACTGAGGATTATCGCTATGCCCAACGGGCTGCCCAGCAATTTGGGGGTTACCACCGGGAAGTAACCCTAAGCTTATCGCTGTTTGAAAACAACTTTGAAGAATTTATTCAGCGCACCGACCAACCCGTAGGCGACAGCGGGGCTGTGATGACTTACTTGTTGTCGCGGGAAGCCAAAAATTACGTGAAGGTAGTACTTTCCGGAGCAGGGGCTGATGAACTATTTGGGGGGTATAATCGCCATCAGGCCTATTACCGCTATCTCGAACATTATTCAACATTCAAGTTGTTAGCGGGCACGGGTAAGAAAGTAGCTAAAGTACTGCCTACGGGCTTTCCTCATCCCCTCCGGAAATCATTTCGCCTTGCTAAAAAATTTACGCAATCCTTATCTACTCATCCTGAAACCACTTTTCTCCAGTTTGTTAGCCTGGCTGAGTTTGAGGATTATGCTTCGCCCATCAAGCCCTCGGCACCTTCATCGGAAGACGATTTTGTGGAGAGATATTTATCATTTGCCCTAAGGCACGATCAGCAGAATTACCTGATTGAAGATGTACTGCAAATGAGTGATACCGCCAGCATGGCGCACAGCTTGGAGCTTCGGGTTCCCTATCTGGATACTCCTTTGGTAAGACATATACAATCGCTTCCGGCAGTATTTCGGCTAAAGTACGGACGCAAATGGATTCTTCGGCAGTTGTTAAACCAGTACGGTGGACAACCATTTACCCGTCGGTCTAAGGAAGGTTTTGGGTTACCTTTTGGTCATTGGCTAAGGGAAGACCGTTCTACTATTATTCGCCAATATCTGGAAGATAATAATTTACCTATTTATCAGCTTCTTTCCTTTAACCTTGTAAGTCAACTGCTTACATCTCACCGAAAAGGCTACCAAGATCATAGTGCTGAACTGTGGTCAGTATTGTTACTCTCGGCCTGGCTCGTCTGCCGGAACACATAAGTATTTTATTACGCTACTGATTCAACAAACTTCAGAGTTTATCGTTGATGAGGTGTCTGCTATTACTTGCTCAGCTAACTCGACAGACAGGCGACTTTATTAGGCAACTAATAAAAATCGTCGTATTTTAGAGCTTCGCTTTTAGAAATTCTTATACCACGTCCACACAAGGAAAAATATGCACATTCTTTACGTTCATCAGTATTTTAAAACCCCGGAAGAAGGAGGTGCTATACGCTCCTACTATCTGGCCAAAGGGTTAGTCGAGGCAGGGCATAAAGTAACAATGCTGACCGCGCACAATGAGCTGACTTACAAAAAAATGCTGGTAGACGGTATCTACGTGCACTATCTTCCCGTACCGTATTCTCAGGACTTTTCTAAATGGAAGCGAATTCAGGCTTTTTTGTGGTTTGTGTGGTACGCTTGTGTAAAAGCTCCGCTATTTAAGCAGGCTGATCGGATATACGCCACCTCTACTCCGCTCACGGTTGGGCTGATTGCCCTGTACTATCGTTGGCGTTACAGTATTCCGTATCTGTTTGAAGTACGGGACCTGTGGCCCGAAGCTCCCATTCAGATGGGTGTTTTCCGCAACCGTTGGCTACAACGCTTCCTCCGTCGTAAGGAAAAGCAAATTTATCGGCGGGCTCAGGCATTGGTAGCTCTGTCTCCTGACATTGAGCGACATATCCGCCGATTAGTTCCTCGCAAGCCACTTTACCTCATTCCTAACATGGCCGACTGCCAGTTCTTCCGCAAGGCCGAACGGAATATCTACCACGAGGTGCAATTCGGGGTGGAGAATAAGTTCGTAGTGACCTACTTTGGGGCGATTGGTACAGTAAACCACCTGGACTATTTGCTCAACGCTGCCGAAGCTTGTCAACGAAAAGGTCTGTCAGAAGTACAATTTCTAATTGCTGGTCAGGGAAGTGAGCTACCCCTTTTGAAGAACAGTGTAAAAGACCGGAAAATCAACAACATCTCTTTCGTTGATCATCAGAACAAGTACGGTCTATTGTCCTTGCTAAACGTCACCGATGCAGTTTACATTTCATTTGCCGACTATCCGGTACTTCAATCGGGCAGTCCGAATAAGTTTTTTGATGCTTTAGCAGCGGGTAAAATGTGTATTACCAACACAGCGGGTTGGATCGCCCAGCTCATTGAAGATAACCACTGCGGCTTCTACACTCCTCCGCGGCAACCGGAGAAGTTTGTAGCTCAACTTGCTCCGTTTGTCACCGACCCCGCTTTACTGGATACTTGCCAGAGCAATGCCCGAGCCTTAGCCGAACGAGAGTTTACGAAAGAGAAGCAGGTTGAAATACTCAAAAGCGCACTAGAGCCAACCCGTCAGCCTACGGAAGTTATGGCCTATACTTCGCTTGTATAAAAATCTGTCGGGCATCTTCTGCCCTCATCACTTCCGGAAGTGTTTGATCCGTTTTTTCACTGAAACCTTGTACAATCTCCCAGCCGAGCCAACGGCCCACCCGCCCCGGAATCTTAGTATTAATTTCTAAGATATTAGGCCGCTCCCCCACGTAGCGGGGTTTTACCATATGGCTGGTTTCGTACAGCAGTTCGTTATCGATAAAGTGAGACCAGATCATCTGGGTATTTTCATTTATCACCTGCATATTGTCAGTACTGTATCCGGCAATTAAGGTATCGGGCAGGCAAGGCATTGCCTGTTGCACAAAGTAGTAGCTTTTGCCGTAGTAAATCATCTCTGCTAGTAAACTATTGTCAGCTTGGTCGGTGCGGTTAAACTTATCAGATAAGAGCATGATGGTACTGGGTACAATATACTCTGGTTGATAGCGAGTAAGCATATAATCATACATCTGGGGGCGAAAGCGGGCCTCATCACCGACAAAAAAATCTAGACTGATTACGATGATACTGTCACTCACCAGCAAATCATTTCCTAGGCTACCTAGCCCGGTGAACGTGGTAAAAATCTTGGGGGGCTGAAAACTTGGATAATAATATTTGATATAACGAAATGCTTGCTCAAAATCTGTTTTCAGAGATTCAATATTTGAGAAGATTGTTTTTGTTTGCTGGTAGAGGGTATCGATATGCGGATCCTGGGTAATCCGAAAATATTCCTGGTAAAAGAGCGAATCTTGCGGGGTTCCGGTTAAATTCGCAAATCGCTGCCGATACTGAGGGTGTGGTCGTAAGACTTCCCGAATGGCTGAGGGAGATGATGCTGAGAAAATGGCATCTTCTAGCCGAATGATCTCTACCTCAACCGAAATATCAGATACATCGGGAGCGTTAGAACATTGATCGGATTGGCAGGATGAAGAGAACGCTAAGGCTGATAGACAAAATACTAAGATTAAGCGCATACAAAGTTTCTTTGTTGGGAAAACGGATTAATCCTTAAAATAATTTATTGATGCTACGATACATTCTGCTTCTATTTTTTAGTTTTTCTTACATCAGTACGCAAGCTCAAGTAAAATTAGGCCTACAGCTATCACCTACCCTCAGCTTTAACCGCCTTGATGATGACGAAGCTCTTTCTGAGTTTGATAATGATGGGGTAGGCGGGCGGCTGATTGCTGGGGCTCTGGTTGACTACATGTTTCAAGAGAACTACTATGTTTCTAGTGGCCTCTTTTTTGTTCCTAAACGAGTCGGGATCAGAAACCGGGCTACTGGCACTGAGGAAGCCTACCGACTGCACTACATACAATTACCCGCCACGGCTAAACTGTTTACGAATGAGATAGCCCTAGATGTTCGTCTGTATTTTCAGGCCGGATTTGCTTTGGATTTTAAGATACTGGAAGATAATCTAAGCGATGATCCGCAATTTATTCCCGAATTTCGTCCGGTAGATGCTTCTCTTCTGTTAGCTACCGGAGCTGAGTACCAGCTTGGTTATAGTACTATCTTGTTCGGAGGGTTTAGCTACCGACGAGGGCTGGGCAACGTGGTTCGCTCAACTGATGCTACTGTAGGAGATGTTGTCATCAAGAACGACCTTTTCAGCATAGACATGGGAATCAAGTTTTAACTACTGAATAGCTAATTTGTTTATCAACTTTTCATTATCATTTAATTCGAGGATTCATGAATTGGTAATAAATCCCGATTGGTAGAGTATTGGGTTGTCGTTAGTTTGACTCCTTCATTATCAAGAGATCAACTTACACAAACCAATTACACCTATGGACCGAATTTTTCTGTTACCTTTTGCTTTTTTATGCTGCTTACTGTTTCAAAATTCCGCTTTCGGGCAAGATTTGCAGCTTTTAGGAACCTACCAAACCGGAATTTTTGACGACGGTGGGGCGGAGATTCCATCTTACGATCCCGGTACGCAACGGCTATTTTTAACCAATGGGGCTAACAAAGCCGTGGACGTGCTCGACTTGGGTGACCCGTCTCAACCAACCCTACTCTTTTCCTTTGATGTAGGCGGAGTACTGCCCGGAGCCGAAATTACCAGTATTGCTACTCAAGAAGGCTTAGTCGCTGTTACTGCCGAAGACGAAGACGGCAACGGAAATGTTGTTTTCTTTGACGCTAACCTCAGCGAAAATCCTACCGAAGCCAAAGCCATTGTTCCGGTAGGTAGCTTACCCGATATGCTCATCTTCACCCCCGACGGAACCCAAGTACTAGTCGCTAACGAGGGAGAACCCGACGACGATGGTACCGATCCTGAAGGTTCAGTCAGTATTATCCAGGTGAACGATTTTTCGGTAGCCACGGTAGATTTCAAAAAGTTTAATGATCAGCGAACCGCATTAGTCAACAAAGGGGTACGGATTTTTGAGTACGCCGAAAGCGTAGCCCAGGATTTAGAACCTGAGGGTATCGCTATCTCTCCCGATGGAACCCAGGCGTTAGTCGCTTTACAAGAAAACAATGCCGTAGCCGTTATCGATATCGCTACCCAAGAAGCAGTGGATATTCTTCCGTTGGGTTACAAAGATCATAATTCCGGTCAACCCCATCTAGATTTATACGAATTTGATGAACCCCCTCTGGATGAAGATCAGGGTATCCTGTTCGGAGGGTTATCGGCACTGTTCTACGAAGGTGAAAATGGCGACGGACGCTACCAGTTTATTACTGTTCCTGACCGCGGTCCCAACGGCAACCCAACGGATGTTACTGATGCGGACGGCAATGAAGTTCGGGTTCGCCCTTTCCTTATTCCTGATTACCAAGCTCAAATTATTCGCTTTGAGGTAGATACGCACTCTGGTCACGTAACCATATTGGAGAAGATTGATTTAACCCGAGCTGATGGTACCCCGATCTCCGGCTTGCCCAATATTCCCGGGGTAGATGAAGTTCCAGCGCAACCCGTAGATCATCCGGCTGACTTTACCGATGCTGATGGCAATAACTTTAAACTATTAGAATACGATGAATTCGGGGCGGATCTGGAAGGCATCGTCGTCAACCCTGGCGACCATACCTACTGGATGGTGGATGAGTACCGACCCGCGATTTACCACTTTGACCCACACGGGGTATTAATTGATCGCATTGTTCCTGAAGGAACGGCAGCTTTGGTCGATGAAGCCGAGGGTACTTTTGGTACTGAAACATTACCTACCCCTTACAACAATCGTCGCCCAAACCGGGGCTTTGAAGCGATGGCATTGGATACCGATGAGGGAATTCTGTACGCTTTTATTCAGACTCCGCTCTCTAATCCGGATCGGGCTACCGGCGATGCTTCTACCGTTATCCGCATGATTGGGGTAAATCCAGCTACCGGAGAACCCGTGGCTGAGTACGTGTATCTGCTAGAAAAACCTGCCTTCCGCACCGGGAATGTAGATAAAATGGGCGATGCCGTTTACGACCCGGCTACCAAACGCTTCTATACCATTGAGCGGGATTCGGGCGCAGAACCCACCAACAAAAAATTCATCTTTGAAATTGACCTGACTGGGGCCACCAACATTTTAGGCACCGTCCTTTCGGAAGCTACTTCCGGAAAAACACTGGAATCCCTGACCGCTGATGAGTTGAAAGCGGAAGGCATTATGCCCATCTTCAAGCGAAAAGTATTGAACTTGCCTTCTATCGGTTATTTGCCTAGTGACAAGCCCGAGGGTTTAGCTTTGCTCCCTGATGGAAAATTAGCTGTACTTAACGATAACGATTTTGGGCTAGAAGGGCCTGATTTAGCCACCGTTGGGCTGGGAATTATTTCCTTTGACAAAGAACTGAATGCTATGGATGCTAGCGACGAAGATGATGAAATTAATATTACTTCCTGGCCTACCCTAGGCATGTACCAGCCCGATGGTATTGCTTCTTTTATGGTTGATGGACAGACCTATTACGTAACCGCCAACGAAGGCGATGCTCGGGAGTACGATTTCTACGAAGAAGAAGAGCGGGTGGGCGATGAAAACTACATGCTCGACCCGATGGCATTTCCCGATGCCGAAATGCTAAAGATGGAAGAAAACCTGGGGCGATTGGATGCAACCCTGGAAAATGGTGATTTAGACGGCGACGGCGACTACGACCGTATCTTCTCCTACGGAGCCCGCTCATTTACCATCTGGGATGCGTTCGGTAATCTAGTGTATGACAGTGGCGATGATTTTGAGCAAATCACGGCGCACGATCTTCCCGATTTCTTCAATAGTACTAACGACGAAGCTGAGTTTGATAGCCGTAGCGATGCCAAAGGTCCCGAGCCCGAGGGGGTTGCTGTAGGTATGGTGAACCGTAAAATGTACGCCTTTGTGGGATTAGAGCGCGTAGGGGGCATTATGATGTACGACATTAGTAACCCAATGAAGCCAGAATTCGCAGCTTACGTGAACAATCGTAACTTTGAGGTAGACCAAGAATCATCCGAAGCCGGTGACCTGGCTCCTGAAGGACTGTTGTTCATTGCGGCGGAAGATAGTCCAACGGGTTCTCCACTGTTGGTAGTAGCCAACGAGGTAAGCGGTTCTACCTCCGTCTACGGAGTAGAGGCTCCGCCTGCGGTAACCAAGTTCGTGCTAGTAGATGCTAAAACCGATCAGTATATCAAGGAAATTACCGACGGAGAAACAATCGTGCTAGCTGACTTACCTTCGCGCCAACTTAATGTGCGGGCTGAGGTAGTGGGACGTACTCAGAGTGTAGTATTTAAGCTGAATGGCGATAAATTCCAGCCTCAAAACGCTGCCCCTTATTCGCTATTCGGGGATGATAACGGCGATTACGATGATGACGGTACTGTGTTTTTACCCGGTAGCTTCTCACTGATGGCAACACCCTACACCGGACGTACCGGAGCAGGTATGATGGGCACCCCGCTTAGTATTGATTTTGAGATTATTGAGAGCAACACCATTGTTGATATTGCGGTACGAGCCGAAGACTTAAGTATCCTAGTTGAGGCGGTTCTGAAGGCTGATCTAGCGGGTGCCTTGTCATCATCGGGGCCGTTTACTGTATTTGCCCCTACCAACGCTGCTTTTGAAAAGCTAATTACTGCATTAGGTATTCATGACATTACCGATTTAGACAAACAGCTACTTACCGATGTGCTACTCTACCATGTAGTAGCTGGGAAAGTACTTTCTACCGATTTATCCGATGGCTTAATGGCGGAAACCTTACTTGGTGCTCCGGTAGAGTTCGCGGTGAACGGAACAGTTATGGTAAACGATGCCACGGTTGGACCCGCCGATATTCTGGCTTCTAACGGAGTAATTCATGTGATTGATGAGGTTCTGCTACCCCAAAGCATGATTACGCAATTTGTATTGGTAGATGCCGAGACCGACCAGGACATTATGATGCTAGAAGACGGGGCGGAACTCAAGTTGGCTGACCTTCCAACTACTAAACTCAATGTGCGGGCTGACGGAGCCGGACTAGTTAGCAGCGTAGTGTTCAAGTTAAACGATCGCGCTTTCCAGACCCAGAATGCTGCTCCCTTTGCCTTGTTTAGTGACCGGGATGGTGATTATAAAGAAGGTGAATTGCCAGTAGGCTCTCATACGCTAACGGCCACTCCCTACACCAGCCGTAGTGCTACCGGATTACCGGGAACCGCACTCAGTATCTCATTTACCGTAACCGACGATATGGCGATGAGTGCCTCTCCAGTACCCGCTTACCAGCAAGTTCGTTTGGAACTATCGAATGAAAAAGAAAGTATCCGTTCTTTTGTACTGATGAATAAACAGGGAATGCCCTACCAAATGGAAAATACTGTTCCAACTCAAGGAGTTGACGTAGATTTAAGCCGTTATCAGCCCGGTATTTACCTTATTAAAGTGGTCACCGATCAGGGAAGCTACCTCAAGCGAATTGTGAAGGAGTAGCGGCTCGATTACCAACTTCAGCTTGATGAATTAGGCGATGTAGTGTTTCTGCATCGCCTTTTTTATCAGATTGAGGCTACACAACTTTATCTTTTGGTCTGAGTTTATATATGGTAAATAATCATTATTTTTTGGGAGACTTGTTCTCCAACTAAGCTCTCAAATGAGTGCTTTAATTTGAACAAAGCCTCTGCAACTAAGTAAACGATTTTTCTATGTCACGATCTACGACAAAAATGCAGAATACTGCTTTCCAAAATATTCCCGATCTGAAGTGGGTAGACAAGATTACGCAAATTATGGACTCAAAATTTCGCATACCGGGCACGAATTTTCGGTTTGGGCTCGATCCCATTCTAGGATTAATTCCTGGCCTCGGTGATGCTACCTCACTGGCGATTTCGGGCACGCTGGTCTACTATATGGCCAAGCACGGAGTAAGCCGAAAAGTAGTGATTATGATGCTAGGTAATATCGCCCTAGATGCCATTTTTGGCAGTATACCTATTTTGGGTAATCTGTTCGACTTCTTCTACAAAGCCAATACGCGTAACATTCGTCTACTTAAGCGGCACTACGAAGAGCGAAAATATCAAGGGAAGGGAACCGGGATTTTGATAGGAATTGCGTTAGCTATTTTCAGCGCAATTGGCTTATTAATCTACGGAACTTACGAGTTAGCGACGTACCTAGCCATGGTTCAAATTGGATAAAAAAAGCCGAAGGCATCTGATACCCTCGGCTTAAGGTTTTGATTTAAAAAGCGTAACAGACCGCCAATGTTATTGCTTAGTCATCTGAATACGATAACTTCCTATCCCCGCAAATCTACCGGTAGAAGCTCCTTGAAAGTCAAAGGAAATTGTCATGGTGCTCCCGTCAAATGAAGTGATATCAAAAGTAGCTACTGGTGCAACTGTATTTAGTGTAACTGCATCATCGTCTGGGTCAGCATTAGTCCAAGCCCAGCTTGCTCCTGAACCAGCATTGAAATAAGTATCTGCTCCACTAGCACTAAATGTACTAGGAGTTAGAGCAGCCTGATTAATCCCGAAAGTAAACTGTAAACTATTTAGCTCCTGAAGTGCGGCATCCTCAGTATCACCAGGGGATTCGGCTACTTGACTGCTTGCCCAAGTTCCTGATAAAGCTTGAGCCCGTTCTTGTTGAGCAGTCAGCTCTGGATCATCATCCCCATCTCCACCACCACCATCATCACTTTTACAACTCGCCAAAAGTACTAGTACTGATAGTAAATAAACCGGAAAATGGCGGCTCAAGAACATTATTGAAAATAGAGTACGCATGAGTTACTGTTTAATAAGTTTTTTGATTACCGTTTGTTGGTCTGCCTGAATCCTTACAAAATACGTGCCTTTCGTAAGATTATTGATATCAATTGGTGTTTCGTACAAACTTTGAGCATTCAAATGTACTGATTTCAGTAGTTTTCCCATACTGTTAGTAACATCTATCTGTACCTTACCCGAGGTATTATCCATTTTGATATACAATAATTCTTGAGAAGGGTTGGGGTACACTACCACTATCTCACCATTGATTTCATCACCCAGTCCTGTTACTATATTAATTGAAATACCAAACGTAGTCTCAGCAATCATCCCTCCGAGGGCATCAGCTACGGTAAATTTAATTGAGTCACTGGCTTCGGCCGTTCCATTGTGAGTGTAACTAAGCAATCCGTCGTTGATATCCTGCTGGGTAAATGTACCACTAACCGCCAAGTCGGTGCCACTCAGTTGAAGTACGCCATTGACAGGAACCTGCGTTAGGGTAAATGTAAGTGCTTCTGATCCACTTTCCTCATCAGTCGCTTCTAGTTCGGCAGAGGTAATGGTAGCAGCAGTACCTTGTTGCGCGAGACTTAATCCCGCATTTGTCGTCAGCACTGGAAGTATATTATCTGGAACGTTTACCGTGATCACCACCGTATCAGTGGCGGTCTGCAAATCGTTATCGGTAACTACCAAAGTAATAACATGGATACCCGTATCTAAGGTAAAAGTAGGGTTCACTCCACTTACCACATCCGAATCATTCTGTCGCCAAACATAAATCGTAATTGTTCCGTCCGCATCACTCGAGGCTGAACCGTCAAACACTACATCGGCCTGTCCATCATTGTCTTCGTCAATAATTACCTGATCAGGACCAGCATTAGCTACAGGAGCTACTAGGAGAGTTATTGTAATGTTTACCTGAGTTTCTAAGGTAGCTGCCCCATCTCCATCAGCTGCAATAAACGTCAAACTATCCTCAGTGATTCGGCTACCGCCGTGTACATAGGTAATCAGACCGTCGTTAATATCAGCTTGAGTAAATTTCTCGTCTGCCACTAAAGTAACCCCGCTCTTTTGTAATGACCCATTAGCGGGTTCAGTTACTAAGGTGTAAGTAACCGCTGCCGCCGCACTTTCAGCATCAGTAACTTCCAAAGCAGTACTGGCAATGGTTAATGTGTCTCTCTGTACCACACTTAATCCAGTATTGGTGGCTACCGTAGGAAGCTGATTCGTCTGATCTATTGTAATAGCAAATGCTTCCTCTGAATCGGCAGAAAAACGACCCAGAGCATCGGTGGATCGAATTCGTACGGTGTAGTTAGGCTTCGTAGCAAAATCTACCCTATCATTCACTATTAATTGATTACCTTGGATATTAAACAGCGCATTATCATCACTACCTGTGCCAGAAACTAAAGCGTAGAAGAATCGGTCACCAGTATCAGGATCAGTGGTAGAGAACGTCCCTACTGGGGTGCTTTCTGGGCTACCGTTGGTCAGAACCTGATTGTCTAAAGCAATGCCAGTAGGAGCCGAATTGCTGTAAAACCGTTGGGCGTAAATGTCGAAGTCTCCAGGATGCCTACTTTCCCAGGATACGTTAAGCGTTGCGTCATTATTCAACACTATGTCCGGAAATGTCTGTGAGTTGAACCGCAGTTTGTTAGCCTCGAATTCATCGCCATTGGTAGTACCATTGGCATTGTATAGCTGTACCCGTATTTCATCATTAGCTAACGAACCACTATTTACTCCCTTATACACCACAGCAAATGCCCCACTGTTATTCATCGATATCGCCGGAGCCCCTTGGTTACCGCCTGTCTGCGTATTCACCTGAAATTCCCCTCCGGCATTAGTACCATTGGCGTTGTAGCGTCGAGCATAAATTCCCCCTTCATCTCCATCCTGTAATTTACTCTCCCACACAATCACGTGACGACCATTACCCGCCATAGCGATTCTAGGTAAAAGCTGATCGTTGGCGGTAGTAGTATTTACGGACAGCTCTGCTCCTGAGGCGGTGCCGTCAGCCGCGTAGCGTTGAAGAAAAATGTCTCCTGAAGTAGTAGCACTCTCACTACGCCACACCACGGCGAAAGAACCATCGTCAGCAATAGCTACATCAGAGCTACCTTGCACGTTAGCTGTGGTAGTATTGACTGAAAACTGACCACCTAGTGCGTTCCCGCTTGCATCAAATCGGCGAGCGTAAACACCATCAGTATCAGCACCACCTTGGCCACTCCAGGTCACGACAAACGCTCCGCTAGTGTTCATCGCTACTTCAGGGGAAAGCTGATCGCCAGCTGTAGCAGTATTTACTATAAACTCGTCTCCGGGAACCCCGGCACTAGAATACAGACGACCAAGAATCGCACTACCTTCCCCATCTTGAGGTCTTCTGTTGCTACCCCCTTGCCATACTATAACAAACCGACCATCACCGGCCATCGCTACATCAGGTAATATCTGAGTTTCATTATTCAGGTTATCTGCTCTAAATACGCCGCCCACTGGCTCAGCTACTGCGTTATACCGCTGGGCGAAAACACCATCGCTTTGGTCTTGCCAAACTACTACGAAGTTACCATTATCATCCCCGGCCATCGCTACATTCTCCTGGTCAGTCATACTATTTCCCCGGTCATTTACCCGGAACTCGTCCCCCTGGCTACCGAAGTTTGCCGTAGCACCTTCATCAATATTCCGAATGGTTAAGGCTATGGTTTGCTCAAAGCCTGCATCAGCAACATCGGCCGCCCGTACCCGAATGCTTAGATTAGCTGGATCAGGATGTGTCTCGAAATCTATAAATTGTGCTGCAAACAATGAGTCATTACTAATTGTAAAACGAGCATTATCTGTATCACCATCGCCTGCTACTAAACTATAGGTGAAAGGACCAGTCCCTCCAGAAGGTTCAATCACACCCACAAACTGGCCGGGAAAGGTGTTATCGTCGATGGCGTCATTCACGCTAGAGCGTTCGTCGAAGTCAAGGCTGGTTGGCGGTGCCATTATAGACGAAGGGGACGTAGCCATTCCCACATTTACTGATAGTACGATTAGTATGCAAAGTAAAAATCGTAACAGAAAAAATGGTACGTTTTGGGTTTGTGGTCTTGCCGGTACCTCCTGTTGACCAAGGCACGCCAAAGACTTTTGATAGAGTTGTCTCATAACTGAATATTTAGAACAATCGATAATAACTTACAGTGACAATAATATATACAAATGTAATAAAAATTATATAAATATTATTATTGATAAAAATATTTATATTATGAGTGTACAATCGTTAACTATTACTGTTGATTTTCAGCAACAGCGTTGGCAAGCCTAGAACCTTTATTTTTCGGCCCATTCCTTTCAAAAATGTATTTCACCCATGGTTCAGGATAACGTCTCCCATTAAAAATAGCATCTGAGCGACCGAGGACGTGAGCTAAAGCTGAAAAATCACGATGGCGAAAGGTATGTATTTTATTAGACAATAATCTACGATAATAATAAAAATACTTACATAGATACGATTACTTCGGGTAGTAATACGACCTCTAGCCAATTGCCTGCTCAAGGTCAGTAATCAGGTCACTGCTATCTTCAATACCTATACTCAAGCGGATCAAAGAATCACTCAATCCGGTTTTTACGCGCTCTTCTCTGGGAATACTAGCGTGGGTCATACTTGCTGGATGTCCCGCTAATGATTCAACACCGCCTAAAGATTCGGCTAAGGCAAATACTTTAAAATTCTCTAACGTTCTAAAGGCATCTTCCATACGGTCGCCTTTCAGTACGAAAGAGAGCATACCACCGAAATCGCGCATTTGCTTACGGGCCACTTCGTAGCCTACCGATGTCTCTAGACCTGGATAATAAATACGGTCAACTTTAGGGTGACTGTTTAGATACTCAGCCACTTTACGACCATTCTCGCAGTGGCGTTGCATTCGCACGTGCAGGGTTTTTATTCCCCGCAATACTAAAAAGCAATCTTGAGGGCCAGGCACAGCCCCGCAGCTATTTTGAATGAACCCTAGCTGTTCGTCCAAGTTACTATCTTTCACAATCACTGCGCCCATCACCGTATCGGAGTGGCCACCTAGGTACTTGGTGATCGAGTGTAGCACCATATCTGCTCCCAAGTCCAGCGGATTTTGTAAATACGGGGTAGCAAAGGTATTATCTACCACCGTCCAGATATTATTATCTTTAGCCAGGTCAACAACAGCTTGAATATCCACCACATTCATCATGGGGTTCGTAGGGGTTTCCACCCAGAACATCCGAGTCTTATCGGTAATTTTCTCCTTTGCCGCTTCCAAATTATTCATCGGAACAAAATGAAACTTGATGCCATAGTTGGCAAAGATTTTGGTAAAGATTCGGTAAGAACCACCGTAGAGATCGTTGGTGGAAATTACCTCGTCGCCAGGTTTAAGCAGCTTGATGACCGCATCGACCGCCGCCATGCCCGAAGCAAAGCAGCGGGCGTGGGTACCGTTTTCCAAAGCAGCTAGGTTTTGCTCCAAAACGTGTCGGGTAGGATTTTGGGTACGGGCGTACTCGTAGCCTGTATGATCGCCCGGCGAGGCTTGCACGTAGGTAGAGGTTTGATAAATAGGAGTCATGATCGCTCCAGTGGTAGGGTCAGGGTCTATGCCTGCGTGGATGGTTTTCGTTCCGAATTTCATAAGTCGTACTGATTGGATAGAAAGTTAGCCAATCTTACGAGGATTATTACATTTTGGTTAATAGAATTGACTAACCTACGTAAGTAAAACCCGAAATAACTCAGTTGCCCTAACCTAGTTGCTTACTACAGAATGATGAAAAAATTCGCTAACTATTACTCAACTACCGCACTGCGCGACCACCGCACCACTCTTTTACTCTTTGGATGGATGGGGCTATTGCCATTACTATCTAGCTCCGTAGTTTCTTACGAAATCATTCAGCATGAGCACTGGCTTGCCACACTTTCCTGGGAACTGTGGTTAGTCATCGGATTTATCAGTTGCTTTGCAATGGGGTTTGCAATATTGCCCACTTCGTTAATGGCACTTCTGGCAGGTTACTTTCTCGGTTTTGGGGCATTGCCCGGAATGATTGTGGCGTACACCATATCTTCGCTGATCGGATTTCAGATAACCCGTTGGTTTGACCGGGGAACGCTAGTCAACACGCTTAGTCAACTACCTCCCAAACAGGTTACCTTTGCCCGACAACTACAAGCGGGGGTAGCTCACAATCAACTGGGCTTGACCGCCCTAGTGCGGATGTCGCCCATCATGCCTTTTACTATTATGAATGTTTTACTGCCCTTAGTGGGGGTATCGCTACGGAATTACTTGCTGGGGGGATGGATTGGGATGTTGCCCCGTACTTTTTTTCTCATCTGGTTGGGTAATCAGGCGCAGGAAATCCGCTTCTTAATTAAGCACGAGGGCGATATTAGCGTACAGTTATTTATGGCAGGCATGGTTCTGGTAACCTTAATTGGAACAGGCTACTATGCCAAACGCATCTTTCAGCAGCAAGTAAAGGAAGCAGCCATTCAAAAGTAACAAGGAGAAAGCTATCTGCCCTCTCCTTTCCTTCTATTTCAGTTCACATGATAATCCCTCAGAGTCTCTCGTAGAGGACTCTGAGGAGGGTTATAAATCAATATCCGGGGTTCTGCTCGATTAAATCAATTCCTACTAAATCGATCTGAGCCTGTGGGATAGGCATATACTCATGTTTCCCTGCCTCAAACTGTGCTCCAGCAAGATGGGTACGGCGGGTGCGTTCTACCTCGAGATAGTCATTAATCACTTCAGTGGCGATACCCCAACGTACCAAATCAAAGAAGCGGTGTCCTTCGTGGGCGAGTTCCAATCGACGTTCGGTACGTAAGGCGGTAATAGCTTCATCGTAGCTAGCCAACGAGGCGTAGGGCTGTACCCGATAATTGGCGGCAGTTGAACTTCCGTCTAGCATCATCACGTACTCGCTATTCATGGCTCGTTCCCGCACCTGATTAATGTACTGCCGTCCGGTTTCCAAATCACCTAGTTCAATGGCTGCTTCGGCTTTCCATAACAGTAAGTCAGCGTAGCGGATGATGTAGTAATTTAGCGCATTAACATAGGGCCAAACGGGCAGGTAGCTGGAAGAGTTAGCCGAAACTACTCGCTTCTTAGGGCTGTACGGACCGTAGGTCGCTAAATCCCTAGCCCAGTTTTCTTGATACAAGCTATCCAGATCCAGATAAGGAATACCCGGGCGAGCGGTGGTATGATCAAGTCGGGGGTCAACGAAGTCGTCTTCCGTTACGTCTACGTTATCCAAAATGGGCAGTCCGTCAGCATCGGTTTTGTGGGCATTGATCAGGTTTTGGGTAGGGCGATGAAAGCCGTACTGCGGATAAAACGGCCCACCAGGAGGGGCTAGTCGATCTCCGATACCCCCGTTGAAGTTGCGCGGAGAACCGTCGTTAATGGAGTGCTGAATGGCGAAGATAATCTCCGAACCATTATCATTTTCCGGTAAGAACACATCCCGGAAGTTGTCCATCAGACTGTACTGTCCACTGTTGATTACTTCATCGGCAGCAGCACTAGCCTCTGTCCACTTCTCCTGAAAAACATAAGTTTTAGTTAGATAGGACTGGGCAGCCCACTTAGTAGCACGACCGGGATCAGCCTGCTCATCGGGTAAAGCGGTAAAGGCGGCCTGGAAATCTTCTTCTACTTTCTGCCAAAGTTGCTCGGACGATAGAGCGGTATTGGAAACGTTGTAATCTTCCAAGCTCTCGGCCGTTTCATCGATATAAGGAATTTGATTATAGATTTTCTTCAACTCAAAGTAGAAGTGTCCTCGCAAAAAACGCATTTCACCGATTCGTTTCGACTTTAACTCAGTATCAAATTCTTCGGAAGCCTTCAGTAGACGAATAGCCTGATTAGCTCGGTTCACCCCTTCGTACAATGCCAGCCACTTGCGTTGCACATCAATAATGGTCGGATCAGTGTTGTAAATTTCCATCTGATGGATTTGATTCTGATCGCCGGTACCACCCCCGCCTTTGTAGGCATCGTCCGAAAGCACATCACCAAAGCTCCAGTTGGAAGCAGGTGAGTTAAACGCATTAGTCGCTTGATCAATCTGACCATTTAAGATGCTGTAGGCGGAGATGATAACTCCCTCTACATTCTCAGGAGACAATGCTTGTTCCGGGGTCAGTTCCCCGACGGTTTCTTCTTGTAAAAAGTTATCTTCGGAACACGCGCCTAGCGCTAAGCAAATGAATAAAATCAATATCTTTTTCATAGTTGAATGAGTTTACTGGTCAGTATCAAATGAGTACATAAGTGATAAGTTGGAACTGGCTCGATGGATTATGATACTCGAAAAAATCCCCCTTACCCCCTTTGAAAAAGGGGGAATGGATACGGTTTCGGTTACATACCTCGGTTTAGTATCCTGCCTATCCAGCAGTTGTATCCCGTCCATCTTGGTGAATAATTACAGTCCGATATTAACGCCTAGCGTGAAAGTACGAGACGGTGGATAAATACCCCGATCAACTCCAATGTCCAAGTTTCGATTATCCGACTGATGATTTTGCAAGCCCACCTCGGGGTCCATCCCTTCGTAAGGAGTGATTACGAATAGGTTCTGCGCTTGGGCGTATACCCGCAAATTAATTCGCTCGCTAATCTGACTGGGTAGCGTATAGCCAATTTGTAGGTTCCTGAGTTTGAGGAAGGAAGCATCCTGCACGAAGTAAGATGAAGGCCGAGCATTACGGTTGGGGTCATCCAATGATAAACGGGGCACCTCTGCGCCCGCATTCTCCGGCGTCCAGGCCCCTAAGGTTCGCTCGTGTCGGTTGTACGCTGAGAGATTAAAGAAATCGCCGTAGTAGCGAGTTAGGTCGTACACCTGGTTTCCTTCTGAGCCGAAGAAGAACAGCGAAATATCAAAAGCTTTGTAGTTAGCGCCCACCGTAATTCCGTAAGTAAAATCAGGATGGGGCGACCCGATAAATGTACGATCCTGATCATCAATCACCCCGTCTTCGTTTACATCGCGGAAGATAAGATCGCCCAGTTGAGCGCCTTCCTGTTGGGCATGATTGCTAATGTCTTCGGTAGATTGAAAGATGCCGATGGCATCATGACCGTAGAAGGAGGCAATAGGCTGGCCAACATCCGAACGGGAAACTTCCTGATTGAAATTGGTGGTGTGCAACGCCGAACGAGGAACGGATAGAAAGTCAATATCCTCTGGTAAATCTACCAGTTCATTCTGGATAGCCGCAAAATTGAGATCTACGTGCCAAGAAAAGTCTTGAGAACGATCATCTTGATAGCTCGCGTAGAATTCAAAACCGGAATTTTCCATCGCCCCTACGTTATCCCAGATCGTCTGGTTGGTACCACCCGCCACCGGAGGCAACGGACGTTCTACCAGCAAATCTTCGGTGCGTTTGTGGAAGTAATCCGCTCCGGCAATCAAGCGGTTTTCCCAGAGGGCAATGTCTACTCCAATATTGGTTTGGGTGGTGGTTTCCCACTTCAAATCAGGGTTGGCATTGCGGGTTTCGGTAAAGCCCTGTCGCACGCCATTTTGCCCTCCGCCGATAGCGTAGTTAGAGTAAAACGGATTGGTAGCAAAGCTGGAGATAGTGGAAAAAGGTGGAATATCCTGGTTACCATTTTGGCCGTAACCTACCCGTAGTTTTAGCTGATTAATTACCGGAACGTTGAAGAAATTTTCCTCCGAAATGCGCCATCCGGCTGAAACTGCTGGGAAACTACCCCACTTATTATTGCCCAGACGGGACGAACCGTCGCGCCGCAGTGTGAATGACAGCAAATAGCGTTGGTCAAACTCGTAGTTGACTTTTCCGAAGTAAGAGAATAGCGACCATTCCAGCGCATCACCTGCGTTACGCTGATCGGCTCCATCACCCCCATCCAGATATTGAAAGTTGGGTTCGTCGAAGGGAAATCCTACCCGGGAAGCGCTAAAGCCCTCTCGGTAGGAGTTCACCGACTCTATTCCGATTAAAACATCCACCGAATGTTGTCCGAAGTCATTCAGATAGTTCAACGTGTTAGACCACACCCAGTCCGTATGAAGTTCGTTGGTTGTAGTAAGATCGCTGGCTAGCCGTTGGCTCAGGACATCGTTGTACTGAGGGTTAAAGTTACGAGCGTTGAAATTGGTATAACTTAGCCCGAAATTAGTACGAAACATCAGCGCATCCATTAATTGTACATCGGCATAAGCATTACCGAAGATGCGTAACATCAAATCCTGATTGTCGCGGTTGCGGTACAGCTTACCGAGCGGGTTCTGTACGTCGTTAATCGGGTTTCCGCCAAACTCGCCATTTACATCGCGGGCGGGCACAATAGACGGGAAACGAAAGGCATCGTACACCACGCTACCCAGCACCGAGTTGGTAGTAGTTTCCGTTTGCCACGAATGAGCTACCGAAAGATTCTCACCAACCGTCAGCCATTCCACTGGTTTAAAATCGGTATTGAGGCGGGCAGTTATCCGCCGAAAATCGGTGTACTGTAAAATACCTTCCTGATCGAAGAAACCGAGCGATAAAAATGAGTGTGCGTTCTCAGTACCTTTGCCGAATTCCAAGAAGTGCGATTGGATAAAAGCCGGCTCGAAGATTTCCTCGATCCAATCAGTATCGGCAGATGGAATGATTTGGGCATCGTCCAGGAAAGCAGGAATTACCGGATTAGCCCCGTTACCGTAAATGTCGCTGGCGGGAGTATTACCATCGTTGCGGGTCGCTTGCCACAGCAAATCGCCGTACTCCTGAGCACCTAGTTGATTAGGCAGATTAAATGCTTGCTGTACCCCGGTGTAGGAACGTAACTTGATGGTTGGTTCTTCACTGACTCCTCTTTTCGTAGTGACGATCACCACTCCGTTAGCCGCCCGTGAGCCGTAGATGGATGCTGAGGAAGCATCCTTCAACACCTGCATCGACTCAATATCGTTGGGATTGATTAGATTGATGCCCGTTGTGGTGGGCACCCCGTCAATGATATAAAGCGGGTCATTATTACGAATGGTACCAAAGCCACGGATCCGCACTGCCGTATTGGCTCCTGGAGAGTTATCACTAATCACCGTTACTCCAGCTATTTGGCCTTCCAGCATTTCATCTACCCCCGCTACTGGAAAGCTCTGCACATCTTCAATTTCCACGACGGATACGGCTCCGGTGAGATCTTTTTTGTCCTGCGTGGTGTAGCCCGTG
Organism: Bacteroidota bacterium; assembly: GCA_039198955.1. Taxonomy (GTDB): domain Bacteria; phylum Bacteroidota; class Bacteroidia; order Cytophagales; family Cyclobacteriaceae; genus Tunicatimonas. Next base: position 27,896 of record JBCCTI010000036.1, read on the forward strand.
ACAACGACCTCTGAAAGCTGGGCGGCATCCGTCACCATCTGTACATCAATGGTAGATCGTGTGCCGATGGTAATCTCCTGCGTTTCGTAGCCTACAAAAGAAAATACTAGCGTCTCGGTACTTTCGGAAATGTTTAAACGAAACGCCCCTTCCACATCAGAGATAGTTCCTTGGGTAGTTCCTTTTACTAGAATGTTAACGCCAGGAATCGCGTTACTATCCTCATCGGTAACCGTACCACTTACAGTACGTTCCTGAGCAAACAATGGGGTGGCAAATAGCCAGAAGGTAAGCCAGTTGGCTACGATGATACGTTGCATTGGCTTCAGTAAAGAATTTTCCATAAGTTTAGGATGTTTGGTGATGATAATTCACTAGACAAAGCAAAGCCATGATGACTTTTCAGAAGTCATTTTTTGGTTTTCTGTGAGCTGGATTAGCCCGTAATTGCCCGGCGGATTCCCCAATCAGACGGGGCGATTCTGGCTATTCCGGCTTTTTTGCAAAGATAGAATCAGGAAAGGATTGTTATGTTACTAAAGTTTTAACTCTGGGTTAAGAAAACATAACATCTGACTAAGGATAGTATACCAAAAAGGGGAAAGCTACCTACACTTACTTGACGCAGAGGATTGTAGGTAGTCAAAGTTCATATCATTAAATCTTCATCAGTCACTGAGGTTAAACTGTGTTTACAGAACATTCGGCTTATGCGTTTTAATCTGAATTACATCTCCTTCGTGAATGATCTTTCCCGGTTCAAACAGTATATTTTGACCAAATAGTACTTTGTTATCCTGTTTACGATACGTTGCTAACGTTGCGAGTGGCTCTTTGCCTCTATCGGCAGTACTTTGGTCAACGGTGATGATTGTACAGCGAGCACAAGGTTTTTCTGCCCAACATGTAGCACCTCCTATATTGAATTCATGCCACTGATCCTCCTCATAAGCATCTCCTCCGGTAAATACTAAGTTTGGGCGGAAGCGACTCATAGGCACTGGCTCGGTTAAACGAGTGTTAAGATCATCCAGCGAAGCCTGACCAAGAAGTAAGGCAGGATAGCCATCGGCAAAACTCACGGGTTGTACCTTCCCACTAGTTTTGCCTACTTTAGTTCGTTCACTGAAGTCAGGCATGTACACTAGAGAGCATGAATGATTTAAGATTTCACTGAACCATTCATCTGCTTCCTTACTCACCAGCTGAGCAGTAGTAATATCGTCCCAAATGGGTACTGATTTAGTGGAAGCATCTGGTTGAAGAGCTAACGGAATTGTAAGTGGTAATGCTTCGCTCGAGCTACTTACTTCCAGATGGTCGGCTTGAAGAGACACTTTTAGTAGAGCCATTTGGGGAATTTCTCGTTGAGTAAGAAATCCATGTTCATCAATGAGCATCCAACGACGGTCGTAGGTTAATCCACGCTGGGCAAGTTGAGCTTCTGGTAAGCGGATACCGCCTAGCGACTTTATTGGATAGATATAGATCTCTGATAGCTGTAGTGGCATAAATGAAAGACGAGATAAATGACTAATTTAGCTTTATAAGCAAATTTGTCGGATATAACTTTTAATCACTACCCCACCGCCCTATTTTTAGCATATTTTTTAATCACAAAGCTTAACCAATGAACAAGAAAGCGATTTTAATGATACTCGACGGCTGGGGCATTGCCGAAAACCCCGAAGTTTCGGCAGTAGACCAAGCCAATACCCCTTTTGTAGATTCGCTATACGACAAGTACGCTCATAGTCAATTGCAGGCATCGGGAAAAGCCGTCGGACTACCCGAGGGGCAAATGGGTAACTCGGAAGTCGGTCACATGAACCTAGGCGCCGGACGTATTGTCTACCAAATGCTAGAACGAATCAATACGGCTATTGAGGAAGGAGAGTTGAAAGAAAAACAGCCGCTACAAAATGCTTTCCAATACGCTAGAGAAAACAATAAACAAGTCCACTTCATTGGTCTGGTTTCTGACGGAGGGGTACATTCGCACATTAATCATGTAAAAGGGTTATTCGCCGCCGCCTCAGAAGCCGGGGTAGAGAAAGTATTTGTTCACGCCTTCACCGATGGGCGGGATACTGACCCTAAAGCTGGTAAACGCTATTTGGAAAATTTAGAGCAGCATATGGCTGAAACCACTGGTAAGGTAGCTACGGTAATTGGCCGTTACTACGCGATGGACCGGGACAAACGCTGGGAGCGTACCAAACTCGCCTACGATGCTATAGTTCACGGAAAAGGTCGCGAAGCCGAAAGTGCTACCGAAGCCATTCAGCAGTCCTATGACGACAATACCACCGATGAGTTTATTAAGCCGATTGTTATTACGGAGAATGGCGGGCCGGTAGCTAAGATAGAAGCAGGCGATGTAGTGCTATCGTTCAACTTCCGTACCGACCGAGCCCGGCAGATTACCGTAGCGCTAACACAGAAGAACTTCCCGGAGCAAGGTATGAAGCCGCTAGACTTGCACTACCTGACTATGACTGAGTACGACGATACTTTCAAGAAGGTGGATATTTTATTCGGAAACAAAGCTATTGACCAGGTTTTAGGTGAAATTCTAGCCGAAAACGGGAAGAAGCAGATTCGAATTGCCGAGACTGAGAAGTATCCCCACGTAACCTTTTTCTTCAACTGCGGTCGCGAAGAAGAGTTTGATGGTGAAGAGCGAATCATGTGTCCTTCGCCCAAGGTGGCTACCTACGATTTACAACCCGAGATGAGTGCTTACGATATTCGGGATGCAATCATTCCAAAAATAAAGAAAGGCGACGTAGATTTTATCTGCCTCAATTTCGCTAATCCTGATATGGTTGGGCATACGGGTGATTTTGATGCAGCGGTGAAAGCCTGCGAAACGGTAGATGAATGCGCTAAGGATGTGCTAACGGCTGCTTTGGAAAATGGCTACGCCACTATTGTGCTAGCCGACCACGGCAACGCCGATTGTATGAAAAACCCCGATGGTTCGCCCCACACCCAACATACCACCGTTCCCGTTCCTTGCTTTATGGTGGATGATGATTACCAAGGAAACCTGAAAGACGGTAAACTTGGCGACATTGCTCCCACCATTCTGGAAATTATAGGATTGGAACAACCCGAAGAAATGACTGGAACATCTTTATTGACAAAATAATCAAGTGGTTATGAGAAAGTATTTAGTGGTTTATGAAAAGTCTAAGGATGGATATTCTGCTTATGTGCCAGATGGGGTCGCCCAGACTTGCCGGGCTGTACCAGTGCAGGGAGTGATCGTGAAGAAATTGAGAAGAACATTATCGAGGCGATTAACCTATACATAGAAGTATTGAAAGAAGATAGTTAGGAAATTTCTACATCTATCCTTACTCGATAGCGAGGGGCAGGGCGCAGAAGATTATGACCCCAACCTCCCTGCTCCACGCCCCAATCCCCCAGCCATAAACTATGAAACTCCATTACATTTCACCCGCCGCTACTATTTCGCAACACAAATACGTAGCAACAATTACCCAGGAGCTAGTTAACCAAAAAGCGCAGGATGCCCGTGATAGTGATCGGAAGCGGAATATTCACGTACTACATACGGGTGATGAAGACACACTGCAACGGATGCTGAATGCTTTTCAGCCGGGCACTTATGTAGCTCCGCATCGGCACGTGGCGGTGCCCAAGGCAGAGATGGTACTGGTCATCCAGGGTGGTTTAGGGTTCGTTCGCTTTGCGGATGATGGTAGTTACCAACCGGAAAACTTCGTGTACATGAACCCGCAAGAAGGCTTGCTAGGGGTAGACTACCGAGCGGGAGTGTGGCATACATTTATCGCTCTGGAACCTGACACAGTAGTTTTAGAAGTAAAACCGGGACCTTACGATGCTGCTACCGACAAAGAATTTGCCCCTTGGGCTCCGAAGGAAGGCGAAGAAGGCACTGCTGAATACTTGGCAAATTTGGAAGATCACTTCCGCCAACACTTTCAGCTTCCCCCACGCTTTTGTAATGACTAATGGGTAATGATTAGTGAATGATGAACTGCAAAAGACATTAATCACTCGTCCGCGCCACGGCGACCGTTGCACAGTGGCATTACTCATCAATCATTCATTAATTTTCTCTCTCTTTCCAACCTTCCGGCTTTGACCTGTCCCTTGTAGATGTAACCAAAAGATACTTTGCTAATTAGCGACCGTATGACTGACCAGCAGTTGGTGGAAGGGTGCCGACAAGGTGACCGATGCGCGCAACGCCAACTGTTTGAGCAGTACCAACGACCGATGTACTCTACCATTTATCGCATCACAAATGATGAAGACGACGCCCACGATGTGTTGCAGGAAGGATTCATCCAGGTGTTTAAAGACATTAAACAGTTTCGAGGAATAGGGGCGTTGGGCGGATGGATTAAAACTATTATGGTACGAAAGGCACTACGGAAAATCCAGCACGAAAAACGTTACGAACCTTTACTACCAGACTCCGACATTACTCCAGTCGTTTGGCCCACTGACTTAAGTGGCGAGGTGCTTGATCAGGCTATTCGCGAAATTCCTGCCAGGTGCCGGGCGGTTTTTCTGCTAATTGAGGTAGAAGGTTACGCTCACCGCGAAGTAGCCGATATGCTCAGTATTTCGGAAGGAACCTCAAAATCACAGCTACACTACGCCAAACAGCTATTACGAACAAAGTTAAAATCGTGGTACTCATGAATCCGGAACAACCCTTACGAAAAGCCATTCAGCAACTACCCAAACGTAGTGCTAAACCAGATACCTGGCAGCAGTTAGAACGATGGTTAGTATCCGAAGAAGCTATTCAGCGTAGTATAAATCAATTACCTAATCACGAGCCACGAGCTAATATTTGGGATACTATTGAAGCCTCAGTCAATGAACCTAAAACACGAAAACTATGGTGGCCTTACGCTGCGGTAGCCGCCGTTTCTCTGCTGATTATAGCGGGAGTAATATTGAGTAGTAATACTGGAGAAGAAATAACCACTACCTACAGCGAAGAGTGGGTAGTTGATGAGAACGCAGTAGCGCAAGCATCGAGGATGGCAATTAAATCAGAAGAAGCTGCTCTGGAAGAGATCGCTCTGGAACAAGAAGCCTGGAAGTTTATCCGGCAGCATTGCCAAGACCAGCCGATCTGCCAAACGAAAGAATTTCAAACCCTGCTGGCCCACTGGGAAGAGCTAGATTCTGAAGAAACCAAATTACAAAAAACGCTAGATCAGCTCGGTCATGATCCTTCTTTGATTAAGTATCAAGTGCGAATACAGAATATGAAAGCGGATGCCACCAAAGAACTTATTCAACTAGTATTATGATACCACTACGGATCATACTTCTGTTAGAAATACTACTACTCATTGGGCTTGCAGCACAAGCTCAAGAGAAAATACAGGTGGTCACCAAAACTATTCAGAAGCAAATTTCCTGGCAAAAATCCCAGCAGTTAACGATCAATGCCGAAAAAGCTACTATTTTGATAAAGGGCTGGAATCAAGACGCAATACAGCTTACACTAAAGCTGGTGGCTAAGCACCCTAAACGATCAGTTGCTGAACAAGATTTAAGTGTGCACCAGTACGCCATCAACCTCGAGGTCGACCAAGTGGAGCTTACTAATTTCTTTCGTATACCGGAGAGCCGCCCGAAAATCCGTAGTAACCTCCAAGCAGTTTACGAACTAACTATTCCGCAATCTAGTCGGCTTGTTGTTAACAATCGCTACGGAAACATTTCATTAGCCGACTGGCGAGGTGATGCTGATATTACAGCAAGCTTTGGTGAGGTTCAATTAGATAATGTCCGGGGTGAAGCAAACCTCAACGTTAACTACGGCGATATATTTCTTACTCAAGCAGATGCCGACATAACGGCTGATACCAAGAAAACGAACATTATTGGCTACCGTCTGGCGGGTACACTAGCGATTAGCTGTGCTTACGGAGAAGTGGAGATCAGTACCCAAGACCGTCTTACGAAAGTAACCATTGATGCTTCACGAACGAAGGTTTCCTTTGCAACTACTGATCCAATGTATTACTATTATGTATTAGAAGCATCGTCAGGCCATATTCAGACGAGCGTACCCGGAAAACGATTGAAGGATAATCTCTTTTTAGGCAAAGAGACTTTTGAGTCTTACCAGTACCTAGCCAATCAGCCTACTGTGTTTATCAAGACTTCTTACAGTGCTATCAATATCAAAAAACAACAAAACAATGCAACAAAAACTACTCGCTCTGCTTATCGCCCTTAGTTTCTTCTTCCTGATTACCCCAGTGTTGGCTCAACAAGATACCATTATGATTACTTATAGCGAAGAGCCAGCCGACTCGTCGGACTTTTCACTGAAAGAAAAATATAAGTACTGGACAAGGGCTAATGTAGAAGAAAAATCCATGTTCAAGATTAGTCTCTCTGGTATAGATTGGGGTGGTAATGTAGGGCCGATAATGGGTTACCATTTTGCTTACGAGCGTAAGATAAGTGTTCCATTTTCGCTTTTAGCCCAGTATGAACACCTTATGAATGGATGGGGAAATAATTCTCTAGGCTTTGGCGCAGCAGCGCGCTATTACTACCTTATGCCTAGCTTAGTGAAAAAGGGGAAAAGTGCTAATAACTTATCGTCTCTTTATTTATCGCTGCAAGCAGAGCATGGTTGGTCTAGCCACCGAAGTACGTTCGTGTCTAATAATGGCTTTATGTCATCAGAATGGCAAATACAGCGTAGTTCTGCTTACTCTTTGCTCCAAGGAATACAACTACGCTTAGGCAGGTATGGCTATCTAGATGCCAATCTAGGACCTACTTTTGATCCAAACTATCGGCGCAATCGTAGAAAATCTATTACGCTAGATCTAAATTTCTCCATCGGCGTAGCTTTCTAAAAATTACTCCTCCCCACTTAAAGAAGGTAAATCAGCACTGTTGAAGAAACTATCCTCCTCCATAAGAGCTTCTACCTCATCACTCTTACTAGGAACCATATCAGAAATGACTTCGTAGCCATCTTCAGTTACTATGAGATTATCTTCAATCCGCACTGGAATATTCCACCACTTGGGGTCGCAGGGGCTACCTTCGGGAATATAGATACCCGGCTCAACGGTAATCACCATGTTGGTGCGTAGTGTATCATAACCACCCATATCGTGTACATCCAAGCCAATATGATGGCAGCAGCCGTGGGGGTAGTAGCGGTTGCGTCCGGTTGTCGGATCTACTATATCTTCTCTCTTTAGGCTCTGATAGATACCGAGGTCTACTAGACCCTGGTTAATAACTAAAGCTGTCGCATGGTAGATGTCCTGAAAAGTAGCCCCTGCCCGACAGGCCTCCATACCGGCTTTCTGCGCTTCGTACACTAAGTCATAGATGATCTTTTGTTCTTGAGTAAATTTTCCGTTTACCGGAAGAGTACGGGTTATGTCGGCGGTATAGCCCCGGTACTCTGCTCCTACGTCCATCAAGACTAGTTCACCATCCTTAATTTCCGGCATATAGTTTTCAGAATAATGCAGTACCGAGCCATTCTGTCCCGCCCCCACAATGCTAGGGTAGCCCTCGTATTCGGCTTGGTACTTCTTGTAAATAAACTCATGCATACCCTGCACCTCCCGCTCCGACATACCCGGACGAAGCGCCTTCATCACTTCTCGGTGACCAAGAGCCGAGATTACGGCTGCTCTGCGTAGCACATCTAGTTCTTCGTCCGTTTTAACCGCACGCATCACTTGCATCAAACTATCCAGCGTTTTAGTATTCAAATTATTCTGCTCAGGTTCGAGCATCAAAGTTTGAGAAGGTTCGTCAGGGTAACCTACCTTTTCTTTAAATTGAGTAATCAGATCGTACAGGTCATCCTTTTCTTTAGTATCGCGGACGTCGTTCTGAAAATCGTAGAAAAGTACCTGATCGAATTGGGCAAAATCGATGGGTAAATTGGCAAAAGCATCTCCATCAATGGCGACCGCAAAGCCTAGTTCACTCTGTGCTCGCTCCTTGCCTAAATGCTGTCCGTCGTAGAGTTCGGTTAACGCATTGGCGCGTCCTCGTACCACAATCAGTTCGTCGGTACGCTTCCCATTAATGCGTTGCTCTTCCGTAAAGACTAACAGCGCCGAGTGCGGTTCGCGGTGTCCCGTTAAGTAATAAAAATTAGGGTCTTGATGATAGACATAATTTACATCATTAGCCCGGTTTCGTACCGGATTGGCAAAAACCACCGCTACTGAATTATTGGGCATCTTAGCACGAAGAGCATCCCGCCTTCCTCGGTGAAAGTCAGAAGAAAGAAAGTCATCGGGCAAATTATTATTTTGGGCTAGCGAGGGGTAAATTAGTCCCAAAATCAACCAAAAACTTAGAAGAAAAGAAACTCTCATTGGTAGATGTACTAAATCATCTACTTTGCCAGGTTGTACTAATTTGAAGTTGACAATTTTATCAGTTAGCAGGGTAGTTTCCATAAAACAAGAATGTTTACCAGCAAATTACGAAAAACTGTTAGCGGATTCAATTCTTTCTTTAAAGAGCGAAAGACCGACTTTTTTAACAATTACACAACGTAGTTCTCCGTTTAACATCATTCGATTATATTCAAAAGTATCAGTTGACCAGCTGACAAATTAACCTGTGTTATCATGCTTTACCGACTAATTAAAGGAGAGTTTCATGTTCACTATCCCGACCAGCCGCTCTCGGTGTCCGAACCCGACGGCCATACAGTAATCTACCCGATAACCCCAGCTTGGTAGATGCTCTCAGTGCTGCCAGACGAGGCGCAGCTTTCAATCGGCGGGGTATGATTAACCTACACTTCCATAGCATTGATTTTTGCAAAGTAATCAGACTCTTCAAATCTAGCTGTTTGGGATATATTATCCGAATTTTCACGCTGTAGCATACCTTCTCTTCATCTGATTAAAAACAAAATCCCATCGATTTTCTTTGTTTTGCCTTCGGCAATGTATAACTATACCGAAAGACGAAAGCTTACGAATATGGACATTATCAACCCGGCTACCGAAGCCCTGATTACTGCGATAGGAGAGGATACAGCCGCTTCAGCCCAGGAAAAATACGAACGGGTTCGGCAGGACCAATCAGCCTGGAACCAAACGCCTATTGCGAAGCGCATTGCCACTATTGCCCGGTTTTCCGAGCTACTGAAAAGTAAGTCGGATGAATTGGCTAAGACGCTTACGCAGGAGATGGGCAAGCCATTGAACCAGTCACATAATGAACTGAAGGGAGCGCGCGGACGCATTCAGTACTTCGTAGAAAATTCAGAAAAGTGGCTGGCGGAAGAAGTTATTACTGAAGAAGAAAGACTGGTAGAGAAGATTGCCTACGAGCCGCTGGGGGTTATCACCAATATCTCCGCCTGGAATTATCCCTACCTGATAGGCGTCAACGTTTTCATTCCGGCGCTAATCGCCGGTAACGGAGTGCTATACAAACCGTCGGAATACAGTACCCTTACCGGTCTGAAAATCGGTGAATTATTACGTCAGGCGGGTGTTCCCGAAAATGCATTTCAAGTAGTGGTGGGCGGTGGCAAGGTTGGACAGGCCTTGCTAGAGTTGCCGCTAGATGGTTATTTTTTTACCGGCTCAAACCGCACTGGTCATTATATCTACGAAACGGTAGCCCCTAAAATGGTACTCTGTCAGATGGAGTTAGGCGGAAAAGATCCACTCTACGTTCCCAACGATAATGCGAATGTTGCCAAAACGGCTCAGGCTGCCGCCGAAGGGGCATTTTACAATAATGGACAGAGTTGTTGTGCCGTAGAACGTGTCTACGTTCACCAGGCTATCTACGATGAGTTTATGGAAGCCTTCACTCAGGAAGTGCAGCAGTTTAAACTGGGTAATCCGGAAGAGGATGGCGTGTTCATTGGCCCACTGGCGCGACAGGAACAGATTGCGGTGTTGGAGCAACAGGTGCAGGATGCGCTGGATAAAGGTGCCCAGCTACTGAGTGGAGGTAAAAAAGCCGATCGTTCGGGCTACTACTTTGAACCCACCGTACTTACCAATGTCAACCACCAAATGCTGGTGATGCGGGAAGAATCCTTCGGACCCATCATCGGCATTCAACGCGTAGCCAACGATGAAGAAGCCTTAGCTTTGATGCAGGATACCGACTACGGACTCACCGCCGCGGTCTACTGCGACACTCAGGCGAAAGCCGAAGAAATTCTAGCGAAAATTGACAGCGGCACCGCCTACTGGAACTGCTGCGACCGCGTGAGTGCCCCTCTTCCCTGGTCAGGCCGAAAGAAATCTGGCTTTGGCAGCACACTTTCCTACCAAGGCATTCGTACATTCACCAAACCTAAAGCGTATCATTTGCGGAGAGGGTAAACTACCACAATCCCTGAATGAATAATACTGAGTCATTAGGCATCATCTCATCAATTTCTCACCTTCAACTCTTCCATTTGCTTTATCCGGTCCCGGCCCTGCCGTTCAAACATCCAGCCGGGATATTCGGGGGCTAGTTGGCTAACCTCATCCAGTTTTTGTAGATCATCGTCAGACAACTTTACGTCTACGGATTTAAGATTATCCTCCAACTGCTCCATCTTTTTCGCTCCGATAATCACAGTGGTGACCGATTCCTGATGCAGCAGCCAGGCCAGGGCTAATCGGGCTACCGAAATACCTTTTGCTTCAGCCATCGGGTGCATCACATCCAGAATATCAAACGCGCGTTCCTTGTTTATGGGCGGAAAGTCAAAATCTACCCGGCGCGAACCTTCCGGTCCGTCTTCTCCTCGCTTATACTTTCCGCTTAACAATCCCCCAGCTAATGGACTCCAGACCATTAGTCCAATTTTCTGATCCAGCATCATCGGCACCAGTTCTCGCTCCAGGTCGCGGCCAGCAATAGTATAGTAAGCCTGCAAGGAAACGAACTTGGTCAGGTTACGCAGTTCGGCGTAACCCTGCGCCTTCATGATATGCCAGGCTGCCAGATTACTACAGCCAATGTAGCGCACCTTGCCGCTACGCACTATATCATCTAGCGCCCGCATGGTTTCTTCCAGTGGCACAAACGTATCAAAGCCGTGGATCTGGTACAGATCGATATAGTCGGTATCGAGTCGGCGCAGGCTTTCTTCCACCTGCTGCATGATATGGCCCCGACTTAAACCAGTTTGGTTGGGTCCACTACCCATGGCACCCCGAACCTTGGTTGCTAATATCAAGCTATGGCGATCCAGACCCAGGTTGCGAATAGCCCGCCCGGTCATCTCTTCCGAAAGGCCCTCAGAGTATACGTTAGCGGTGTCAATAAAATTGATTCCGGCGTCTACCGAACGCTTTACGAGTTGATCCACCGGCTCCTGTTCCAGGGTGCCGATGGCGGTCCAGTGACCGCGCCCGCCGAAGGTCATGGTACCCAGGCATAATTCCGAAACCAGCAGTCCGGTGTTTCCTAAAATATTGTACTTCATAGTGATGAGGTTGATAGTGACAAATTGTATTTTTTGGTTGCGATTGATTTATATAAATTTTTAGGAGCTACGTGTTATCTTGTTTTACTCAGTAAGTAGTCGGGAAGATCAGTATAAACTCGCTAGCCTTTCTGTCATACGAAGTTACTCCGGGTTGAGTTTATCTCGAGGGATAATTTGTAGCGGCCAATAACTATATCTCTCTTACAAGTATTTGATATTCAATTAATTAAAAGTAAATTACAAAATATTCATAAAAAACTTGGATAAATGCTTGCTTTATATTTCGGTAAAAACCTACCTTTGTAGCGTACAAGAAAAAGAAGATAAATGTTATATCCAAGCATACACATGATTACAAACCCCAACAGCTTTCGGCAGGAAAGTGATAAGGGAAGCGACTGTATGCTCGGGCATAAATGGTAATATTTTTAGCTATTACGATTGAAACCCGAGCTGAAAAGTTCGGGTTTTTTTATTCAGCATTAAATGTTCAGTATAAAATAATGCGTATGAAAACGACAAATTTATACATACATCTGAATAGTATACCGATGTTTGATGAACGTCAGGGAAAGGTATGGTTTGATGATAATTATCTAATTCAGTGTTACAGATCGGAAAAGATGTATAGGTGAAACTATATCACCCAAGCTATCCGAACCCGGTCTACACCAGACCGGGTTTTTTTGTGTCCTTTCTGGGAGTGCGCTGAAGTTGGAGAGTCAGGGCAGTCTGTAAAACTGTTGTGCTAAGCACTGAGTAGGTTCGAATCCTTCCGCTCCCACGAAATTATAGTGACCCATAGCTCAACCGGTTAGAGCACCTGCCTTATACGCAGAAGGTCCTTGGTTCGAGTCCAAGTGGGTCAATTTTGCCGGATCGTCTAATGGGAAGACATCAGTTTTTGGAGCTGAAGACATAGGTTCGATTCCTATTCTGGCAACGCTGAAGGAGAGGCAAAACGAGTGTCTCCAACTTAAACCGAAGAGGGGTTGAAGGCCCTATATGGGATTTCGTTTGTCCCTAATGTTCTGAGAAAGCTTTGGTATGGTCAGCAGGTGATGTCTTCTGAGCCGTGAGGCAGTTCGCTGAATGGCTCGGGGATGTAACCTCAAATGGATGGGTAACTCAGTTGGTAGAGTGCCAGGGTGAAGTACTGGTAGCATAGGTTCGAGTCCTATCCCATCCACAAGGAAAATAACCGCCATCTGTACAAATATCTGGGTCGGCTCAAGTATAGAGTATTGCGGATGAGCCAACCTAGGGGTTCGATTCCCCGCCAAGCAATGGGTGCTTATGGTTGAAAACCACCAGACTGTTAACCTGGCAGAATCTAAAAGGAAGAAAGGCGGAGGCTGTTCGTAAGAGCAATCTCACCGACACTGCGGTCTGTAGTCTTAAGGATACCGTAGTGCAGTAGTGCTACTTAATTAAGACTCCCCAAAGTGTTGGGTTCTTTCTTCTTTTAAAAAAGAAACGTAAACCAGTAAATTATATGAATCATGAGAAAGATTATCTCAGTAACTCCCAGCCATCAAGGGTTTTTGTACAAAAAAACCAACTGATTAGAGTGCTGCAACCTGGTATCTACAAGTTCTGGGATTGGCAAAACGAACTGGCGGTAGTCATGCTACCCACTAATCGGCGTTTATTCATTGTCACCAACCAGGAGGTGCTTACTCGTGATCAGGTAGCGTTGCGCTTTTCGTACTTCGTGGAGTACTACATCAACGACGGACAGAAAATTCTGGATCGTTTTGATTTGCTGAATGAGCATAACCGCTATCATAGTTTATATGAAGTAGATCAGATGATCCATCAGTATACTCAGGTTGCCTGGCGGGAAGAGATTGCTCAAATTGATAGTGAGCAGCTCAACGAGCAACGTACTGAACTGATGCGAGAGGTACCAACCTCCTTGCGGGAAGCAGTAGAGGAGTACGGTATTAGCATAGATAAACTGATGCTTCGGGATATTACCTTTCCTAAGAATGTTCAGAACCTGTTTGCTAAACAACTAGAAGCTAAAGTACGGGCTAAAGCCGATTTGGAAAATGCCCGAACCGCCGTAGCTACTGCCCGGGCGTTGAAAAACGCTTCGGAGCTAATGAAGAATCACGAGCATATCAAATTCATCCAGTGGATGGAGACCCTCGGTAAAATTGCTGAGAATGGTAAGCATACATTCTTCATTGGAGAAAATACCAACGGCTGGAGCAAATAATTTTGATCAAAGCCAGTGGTAGGGAAAGTTAGGTGCGCTGGGCTCAAATAATGTGGAGTCCAGCGCTCACAAGCGGAAGTTTACAGCCGACTTATGCGGGGAATAATAAATGAAAAACTAACAGAAGTCATGCGATTCAATATCAAAACCAAACGAACTAATAAAGTTAAAAACTACGAAGCAGACGAAGCTTACACCATGTCCCCTGCTATGGAACTGTACGCTAGTGTAGTGACTACTACTTTGGCTGATAAGTTCTACGAGAAGGATCAAAAACGCATCATACGCTTACGAAAGTTGATCGCTAAAAACGATCCTCGGTTCGTAGCCAAGCTAGCGGTATACGCTCGAGAGCAAATGCATCTACGTTCAGTACCTCTGGTGTTGGCAGTAGAGTTAGCCAAAGTACACCGGGGAGATAACCTGGTAAGCCAGACGGTAGCTCGCGTGGTACAACGGGCCGACGAGATTACCGAACTGTTGGCGTACTACGCAGTGGCCAACCAACGCAAGGGTACTAGGCAATTGAACTTACTGTCGAAGCAAATCCAGAAGGGATTAGCGCAGGCGTTCAACCGTTTTGATGCGTACCAGTTAGCGAAGTACAACCGAGCTACTAGCATCAAGCTGAAAGATGCGCTGTTTCTGGTTCACCCTAAAGCTAAGGATGAAGCGCAGCAAGCAATCTTCAACCAACTGGTGAATGATACGCTACCCGTGCCTTACACCTGGGAAACCGAGTTGTCAACCCAAGGTCAGCAAACCTTTGCCAACGAGGTCGACAAGCAATTGGCTTTCCGAAGTAAGTGGGAAGAGCTGATTGATAGCGGTAAGCTAGGCTACATGGCGATGCTACGTAATCTACGGAATATTCTGGAAGCAGAAGTTTCCGATGGTCGGCTGCAAAAGGTTTGTGCTTTGCTAAGCAATGAACGAGCTGTAGCTCGATCCAAGCAGTTGCCATTCCGCTTCCTGGCGGCTTATCGGGAGATTAAAGCGCTGAAACTGGCTGAAAGCACTATGGTGCTCAACACCTTGGAAGCAGCAGTTCGGGTGAGCGCAGCTAACATTCCTGGCTTTGATGAGAACGTGCGGGTACTAATTGCCTGCGATGTGTCTGGGTCAATGCAGCGAGCAATTTCGCCAAAGAGCAAAATCCAGAACTACGACATCGGTTTGATGTTGGGTATGTTGCTGCAAGACCAGTGCCAGCGGGTTATCACTGGTATCTTCGGAGACCGCTGGAAGGTGATTAACCTGCCACAGGGAAATATCCTGGCTAACGTTGACGAACTGCATCGGCGTGAAGGCGAGGTAGGTTACTCCACCAACGGCTATCTGGTGGTGAAAGATCTGATTCAACACCGAAAGGTAGTGGATAAAGTGATGGTCTTCACCGACTGCCAGTTGTGGAATTCTAATGGATACCAATGGGGTGGAGTAAAAAGTACTGAAACCATTGCTCAGCTATGGGGAAAGTACAAGCAAATTGCTCCCGAAGCCAAGTTGTATCTATTTGACCTGGCAGGTTATGGTAACACTCCGTTGGATATCCGGGGGAATGATGTGTTCTTCGTAGCGGGCTGGTCCGATAAGGTGTTTGCAGTACTACAGGCGATAGAAAACGGAAGCCAGGCCGTGGCCGAAATTAAACGCATCGCCCTGTAGGTGAAAAAAGGACTGTCAGTCGTAAAAAACGGACAGTCCTTTAAAAAGCGTGCTCGTAGCTCAGTTTGATTAGAGCGCCTGACTTTTAATCAGGAGGTCGCAGGTTTGAGTCCTGCTGGGCACACATATGATGTGGAAATATTAAAAAGTTTAGAAGGATGTCGTAGCAGCGGATTACTTCGCAGCCAGATGGGGAGGATTAGCCCGTAGAGGCTAACTAGGTTCGACTCCTAGCTTGCGTGCCCCGAATTCGCTTCGAGTGTTACTCCTTCTTTCAAATAAGGTATAGATAAAATCTTCATAGATATGATAAAGTAAATCAGAACTCTAAAGAAAAAAGGTGTCGTAGAACAGCGTTACTTCGATTCAGGTTCGAGTGGTCGGAGGTTCGAATCCTCCCAGGCCCACAAAAATAGAAAATGGGCCTGTAGCTCAGTCGGTCAGAGCGCTTATGTCTTCGCTGTTCGCTTGTTACCCTTTTAATAAAATAGTGGTGCCGTAGAGGAGAGATACTTCGTTAGACTGGTAACCTAAATTGAAAAGCTCTCTTCGTTTGTCGCCCACTTTATAAAGATTTCCGAAAGATGTTGTAGATAAGCACCTACGCGGCCCGGTTACTTCGTGGTTTTCCTCATAGGAGAATAGGCCATCGTGGTGTGATTCGATTCCTATCCCCGGCTCTAAAAACAAAACTATGCTGGGGAAAGCTTCTGGTAGTATCAGAAGCGAATTGAGTCGCTCATCGCCCATTACTCTTTCGGTTTATGCTCCCGTCGTCCAATGGCTCAAGACATCCGGCTTTCTACCGGAAAATAAGGGTTCAATCCCCTTCGGGAGTACAATAGGTGCCGTAGTGAGTGCCACCGTAGAACGGTTACTTCGGATTTGTAACTGTAGAGTTGTGCAGGCCGTCGTGGCGCGATTCGAGTCCCGCTTCGTCTTCGGATGAATGGTGGAATTGGTAGACACGCAATTTATATAGTCACTGCCCGCTTGTTGCCCTATAATTTCGCATCTGTATCCCAATTGGCAGAGGAAGCAGTTTCAGAAACTGTTCAGTGCACGTTCGAATCGTGCCAGGTGCACTATGCCCCTGTAGCTCTAAGAGGCAGAGCGCGGTAAAACACTGTAGATAACCGGTCGCAGGGATCAAGGTTTCTGGACGGCTGAATTGTGGTTAATAGCCCAGTAAGCTCCAGCACCGAACAGCCTCTCGGGGAAGCTTAGTAGGGAAGCGTGTCTCCTGATTCCAGGCTAAATCTAAAGGAATTTAGATGAGTACGGGTTCAAATCCCGTCGGGGGCTCAGAGTAAGATTGCTCAAGCTATGTTTAACACTTTAACTGAAGACAAATATGAGAGAGAAAAATTACTGTCAACGGATCGGCGGAAATTGCCTATGAACGCGAAATAGCACCAGTATTCACGATGGGTAGTAGTGATGGTAATCCGCCAAGAACAAGGTAATTATCATCAAGTGAACCTAATCATGAATACATCACTACTAAATTTTATTAAGGAAACGGTAGATGTAGATACTACCTCTTATTACTATTTCAAAGATAAATACGCTATTGATTTGCTATCGTATACGCTAGAAGCAGGCGACGTATCTATTCATCAGTTGAAAAAGAGTCATTGGGGATTCCTATTGCAGAAAGACGTTCTGCAACAAGTCACCAGTCGTCTGCCCAATCAGCGGCTGAGCCGGGAGCAGTTACGCTACTTCTGGGCAGCTGACAGTCGGCATTACACGTTGAGTGTTGGTCAGTGGGGTAAGCACAGTAAACACCGCAACGATGACTGGTACCAGACTTCGCGCCCTGGAGTAGACCTTGTGCTTCAACTCAATTTTGGGCAAGAGCATAATGATTGCTACTACCAGCTAGTTCAGCCAAAGAAGTACAACCATCCTTTCAGGTATGTGGGTCATCCTATTGCTGAAAAAGGACATACGTTGGCTTGGACACGAATGGATATAGATTTAGATACGGGAGAGGTGCTTATTGAGGAGGTTCAGAACGATTGGCTGCGTACGGTTAGAGAAGTGCTGACCTCTATAAAACAAGGAGAGGAACACTGGAGACTTCACCGTATGAACACCGATAAAGAGAAGTTCCTTCGCTACTATCATGAAGAAATTCGGTGGCATGAGCGGGTGTGGGATGAAGCAATACTGTCGGCTGCGGTATGGTTTATTAAACGAGAGCTAGGTATTTCCCGGATTTATTTCCACACGTTTGAGACCGGTAATATTATGAAGCAGCTAACGTATAGTCAACCGCCTCGTTCGCTGTACACCAAGCTTCCCCGGAGGTTTGGGTTCCAAAAAACTGATGAAGCTCCGAAGTTTCTGCAGCAGGATAAGTATTTGAAGAAAACGTTTAGGAAACACAAAAACTTAACTTGGTTTTATCTCAATCTTGAAAATTATGCGTAACACAAAAGTTTTATACCGACCAGTAGGCATCAACGAGTTGACCAAGATCATTGATCTAGATCTTCAAGGTTTTCCACCTCGACTATCTTGGCAACCAATTTTCTACCCAGTACTTAATTTTGAGTATGCGGAGCAAATAGCGAGGGATTGGAATGCCAAGAGCGATGAGGGGGTAGGTTTTGTTACTCGGTTTGCAGTTAATGCGGAGTATCTTAGTCAATTTGAGGTACAAACTGTAGGTGGACCAAGCCATCAAGAGCTATGGGTTCCAGCGGAAGAGCTAGATAATTTCAATCGTATGATTGCCGGGAAGATTGAAGTCGTTTCGGTGTACTACAGTGAAAAATTTGATCGAGATCTGATGACACCAGATATTAAAGAACTATTAAAGCATAATAATCATGGCAACAAATAAATTAACTGGCAAAGACTTGCGACATATAGGCTACCCTGAAGGTAAAATCATCGGGTTAGCACTGCAAGCGATTGAAGATGGATACAAGGGCAAGAATAAAAAAATGAAGCTGGACTTGCTGAAGAAAGTATTTCAGTACCCGCATAACTACGTGAAAGACCAAGTGGTAGGTGCAGTGGCTCAGGCATTGCTGGCTCCTACTGAAGACTCTGGTCGTATTGCGCTGAATAAACAGCGGAAAGATTACCCAATCTACGGCGAAGCGGGCATTGAAGAAGGTGCCAAGCACCAGATGAATGTAGCAATGAAGCTACCGATCACGGTAGGCGGAGCACTGATGCCGGATGCCCACCAGGGCTACGGCTTGCCCATTGGCGGAGTGCTGGCTACCGAAAACGCGGTGATTCCTTACGGTGTAGGAGTGGATATTGGCTGTCGGATGTGCATGACTTTCTACGACTTACCAACGGCTCACCTGACTGAGCGGAACGATCAACTTCGAAAGATGTTGATTGATAACACCCGCTTCGGACAGGCTACGTTTCAGCGACCCAAAGATGACGCAGTACTAGAGCGACCCGAGTTTCAGGAGATCAAAGTAGTGCGGGATCTAAAGGATCGAGCGTACAAGCAAATCGGTTCTTCCGGCGGTGGTAATCACTTTGTAGAATTTGGAATAGTAGACATCGTGGATGCCAATAACGAGTTTGGCGTACCCGTCGGTAAATACCTGGCAGTGCTATCACACTCGGGTTCACGAGGGTTAGGCGCGAATGTCGCGGCTCACTACACCAAGATCGCTAAGTCAGTGTGCAAACTGCCCGACGAGGCGAAGCATCTAGCTTGGCTCGATCTGGACTCAGAAGCCGGACAGGAGTATTGGCGGGCGATGAACCTAGCGGGTGACTACGCTTCGGCTTGTCATCACCAGATTCACGAACGATTGGGACAAGCCTTGGGCGAGGCTCCGTTAGCAATGGTGGAAAACCACCACAACTTTGCCTGGAAGGAGCAAGATGCCGACGGCAACGAGATCATCGTTCACCGGAAAGGAGCCACTCCGGCGGGCAAAGGAGTCCTCGGAATTATTCCGGGTTCT
The DNA here is from genome assembly GCA_039198955.1 of Bacteroidota bacterium. Classification (GTDB taxonomy): domain Bacteria; phylum Bacteroidota; class Bacteroidia; order Cytophagales; family Cyclobacteriaceae; genus Tunicatimonas. The sequence continues at coordinate 47,223 of JBCCTI010000036.1, forward strand.
ATGACTGCCCCCGGCTTTATTGTGCGAGGACGAGGCGAAGTGGCATCTATCAACTCGGCTTCTCACGGAGCCGGGCGGGTGATGTCACGGCGAAAAGCCAAGCAGTCGATTACCCAGCAGGAGGTGACCAATGCCCTGAAACAGGCGAAGGTAACCCTGATTGGCTCTGGCCTAGACGAAGCCCCGATGGCCTACAAGGACATTCGGGAAGTAATGCGACAGCAGCAAGACCTGGTGGATATTGTCGGCACTTTCCAGCCCCGAATCGTCCGGATGTGCGGCCCCAACGAGGGCTGGGGTTAAAAAGAAAGACCTGTTAGATTATAATGACCTAGCAGGTCTTTTTCCATTTTTGTGACCCTACCCTCCTAGCCAGAGCCCGCGCGTAAATTTTCGGGAAATTACTAGACACAAAAGTCAATCTGTTACCTAGAAATATTCAATCGCCGAATGTTTTTAACTATTATTCCACGTATTCTAAAACAATTCTAAATGTCATTTGTTAGAGGGATTAATACATCAGATTAGAATCATTCTAAACTATTTTTTATCAAAAATTATCTTAAACAAATGAAAGTAATGAAGTTGCTTAATTTCCTTTTGGTCGGATTATTCTTGGTTGCTCTCTCATCCTGTGGGGATGATGATGAGCCAGATGCCGAATTAGTTATTCCAGACACTTACGTATCTGCTTCTTTTGATGCCAACGTCGCTGCGGAGAATACCGTGATCAATGAACTCTCGGCTATGACTTCCGGTGCTAACGATGCCGAGTCAAACGCTCAGAGTACTACCGTTGCGCCAATCGAGTACCCCTCTACTTTGTCATCGGTAACTTTACCGGGCTACCGGGCACTGGTACAGGAGTGGTTGGTTGAACTAGTCAACTCAGCTAATGACGATGATGGGTTTCAAAATCCCGGTGATGGAACACCAGCTGATGGCGAAGAGGGTGGTCTATTAGGAAGCAGACTGTTGGATGAAAACGGCCTGGAGCTAGAACAAATGGTGCAGAAAGGGTCGTTTGGAGCAGCCCTATACAACCACGCACTAACGGTTATCGGTGGCGACCTTTCTGACGCGGCAGCTATTGATAAATTAGTAGAGATTCACGGCACAGGCCCTGACTTTGATCCTTCTACGACTGGTGCTGCGGCCACTTACTCCCGCCGTCGATCGAATCAGACTACGGAGACTGGCTTCTTTTACGACATCCAAGCCAGTCTGATTACCGCCAAAGCCGCCATTGAGGGAGGTAGTAGCTTTGATACCGAGCGAGATCAGGCTTTAGCAGATTACCTTTTGGCGTGGGAGAAATCAAACTTTGCTACCGTGATTTATTACTGCAACGCCACTAAAGAGCAATTGCAAGCAGCGGGCGATGATGAGGCAGCTCTTGGAAATGCCCTGCACGCCTACGCGGAAGGGGTTGCGTTTGCCCACGGTTTCAAAGGATTGGCTAACAAGCAGATCACCGACGCTCAGATTGATAGTGTATTAGAGTTGCTGCTAGCACCAGAGGGAGAGGTGCCCGAGAGCTATAAGTTCCTGAATGATGCCACCTTGCTGACCAACCTGGATCAGATCATTGAAGATCTTCAGGGTATTTATGGATTTACCGATGCGGAAGTCACCAGCTTCTTTGTGAACGATCCTACCTAAAATCGTTCTTTTTAGAAATATCCAGCGAAACCTTGTTATTAGCATTTATGGCAGGGTTTCCTTACTGTTTAAACTGATAAGGCTCGAGACAAATGAATAAGATCAAAATAAACAGATTTAACAGAAATCACAGTTTATCCTCACTTGTGTTGATCCTAAACCTGGTATTGGTAGCTTGTGATGATAATGAATCGTCTGAAGATCCAGGCTTTGACCGAAGCGTACTGCTAGAAAGTATGGCCACCGACCTGATCATTCCCAATTTTCAGTCATTGCAGAGTAGCGTTAATGATCTGGCAACCGCCACCACCAATTTCACGCAGAATACCACCGAGGCTAATCTGGACGCGATGCGTACCGCTTGGGTACAGGCCGTAACTGACTACCAGCACTGTTCAGCGTTTGGGTTTGGGCCAGGTAGTTTACCCCTGGGGCCATTTGCAACGGTGCTGGGAGTGTTTCCGGTAGATGAAACGCAGGTAGAAGCGAATATTTTAGATTCAGATTTCAATCTTGCCGCTAGTTTTGATCGGGATGTACGAGGGTTCTACACGGTGGAGTATCTCATATACGGGCAGAACATATCCAGCGCTGAGATTGTAGCTAGCTTTGATGAGGACCGAAAAGCGTACTTGGAGTTGATCGTCGGTGAACTGAAAACCACCTTTGATAACATTGTAAACGAATGGAACACCACGTATTTATCAGAATTTACTAGTAATGATGGTACCTCGGCCGGAAGCCCAATTTCACTGTTGTACAACGAGTTTGTAAAAGACTATGAAATTATGAAGAATTTTAAGATTGAGTTACCGGCGGGCCTAACGGCTGGTCAAGCAGTAGTGGATCCTACCCTAGTAGAGGCGTATTACAGTGGTATTTCCCGCGACTTGATCGTAGAGAACTTCGAGAACTCTAAGAATATCTGGTCGGGCCGTTCCCGAAGCGGAACTGAAATCACTGGTTTCGAGGAATACCTCAGTACCGTAGTTGGCGGGGATGAACTCATCGCGACCACTCAAGAGGCAATTGTACGTATTAATAATGCTATTGCCAGTATTCCTTCGGGTAGACTTTCTGATAATATTGATGCGGCTGAGGTGAAAACACTACGGGATGAACTTCAGGACAATACTGCCAACTTTAAGAGTTCTATGAGCTCCTTGCTGGGTATCAGCATTACCTTTAGCTCGGGCGACGGCGATTAAAGTAATGGTTGGTTGATTGACGAAGTTCCTCTCATACCGAAACATCATAGACTATTTGGGGCAACCGATCTCGATTGCTCCATTAGTCACGTTTAGGATCGCTTTTGGGCTCGTTATGCTGTTCAGCACTATCCGCTACGTGGTAATGGGGTGGGTGGATACGCAATTAATTGAGCCGGTACTTCACTTCAGTTACTATGGCTTTTCCTGGGTACAACCCCTGCCGGGCTCCTGGATGTACCTCGTCTTTCTGATGATGACCGTAGCCTGCTTGGCCATTACGGTGGGCTGGTACTACCGCTTTTTTGCCACTTTGTATTTCTTGTGCTTCACTTACGTAGAACTGATTGATATCACCTACTACCTGAACCACTACTACTTTGTGAGTATCGTATCCTTCCTCATGATTCTGGTGCCGGCCAACCGCTACCTCTCGCTGGATGTGATTAGAAAGCCAGGACTGCTCCAAAAAGAGGTAAGCCGATGGTGCATCGGTATTTTTAAATTACAAATCGCCATTGTCTACTGCTATGCTGGCTTGGCTAAAATCAACTACGATTGGCTGATAAAGGCTCTTCCCCTGTCTATCTGGCTCCCGGCTAAAACCAGTATTCCGGTAATAGGGTTCATGTTCGAGTATAAGGTAACCGCCTACCTGTTTAGTTGGATGGGAATGTTATTTGACACCTTCATTATTGGTGGTTTGCTTTGGAAAAAAACGCGCTGGCTGGCCTATATCGCCGTGGTTATTTTCCATACACTCACGGGTATTCTTTTTCAGATTGGGGTTTTTCCGATCGTGATGATCTTTGCAGTGACTATTTTCTTTTCGGCCGCTTTCCACGAGCGTCTTTTAAATAGCATTTCCGCCAGGCTGGGAAAATTGACAAGGATAGTAGTACCAGTTCCCAAAATTGAAACCCAGCAGATAAGCCATACGAGCAACCCCAGGATACTACTGCCCTTCTTAGGGATTTTCTTCCTAATTCAACTGCTCTTTCCCTGGCGGTATTTGCTTTACGATGGGAATATTTTCTGGACCGAGGAAGGCTATCGGTTTGCCTGGCGAGTGATGTTGATGGAAAAGGCGGGCTCAGCTACATTTTATGTAAAAGATGGACCCGATGGACGGGAAGGCTCGGTCATCAACCACCAGTTTTTAAACGCTCATCAGGAGAAGCAAATGGCTATGCAGCCCGACCTTATCTTGCAGTTCGCCCATTACTTAAAATCACACTACCGGACCCAAGGAATGAACGACCCAAAAGTAAGGGCCGAAGTATGGGTTACCCTAAACGCTCGCCCCAGTCAGTTACTGGTAGACCCTGATGCCGATTTAACCGCACTAAGGGATACCTGGCAGCACAAGAATTGGATACTACCATTTGACCAGGTTAGCAAACGATGAAGAGAGGAGTACTGACTTTGGTAGGAGTAGTATGGGCGATCGCTCATCTCAATGCTCAATCGTATACTGTATCCGGTACGGTGCTTTCCAGTGAGTCAGAAGAGCCCCTGGAGGCAGCTACCGTTTTTGTACGATCGCTTAACGTTCAAACCAATACCGACTCTACGGGGTACTACCAGTTTCAATTATCTTCGGGTACTTATACGTTGCAGGCGTTTAGCACCGGAATGGAAATCGCTAGTAAACAGATCGATGTTCAGGAAGATACGGAGGTCAACTTTCGCTTAGCGGAATTATCGCAGAATCTAGAGGAAGTGGAGGTTTTTGATACTCGGGAACAGACCAGTGGAGTTTCCCGGCTTCGGGCAGTAGAAGGGTTTGGTATCTATGAAGCTAAAAAGAATGAAGTCATCCTGCTAGCGGACTTTGCGGCCAATAAGGTGACCAATAATGCTCGGCAGGTTTTTGCCAAAGTACCCGGACTGAACATTTGGGAAAGTGACTTTGCCGGGCTACAGCTCGATATTGCTGCCCGAGGGTTGGGGCCGAGTCGCTCGGCTAATTTTAACACCCGGCAAAACGGATACGACATGAGCGCCGATGCACTAGGGTATCCCGAAAGCTACTACCTACCCGCTATGCAAGCGGTGGATCGCATCGAGATTGTACGCGGAGCCGCTTCTTTACAGTACGGCACTCAGTTTGGTGGAATGCTAAATTTCCGAATCAAAGAAGCCCCGGAGCAACCCTTAGAGCTGAACTTAGAGCAGGCGGTGGGTTCATTTGGCTATCTGAACTCGTATTTGAGCGTCGGAGGGAGGTCAAACAAGCTGGACTACTTCGGGTACTATCAATACCGCAGAGGGGATGGCTGGCGAGAAAATTCCGGTTTGTACGCCCACCTCGGTTTTGCTCGCATCGGGTATCAGGCCAACGAACAATTGAAACTAGGCCTGGAGTACTCCCTACTAAATTACCAAGCCCAGCAACCCGGGGGATTGACCGACGAGGATTTTCAACGGGGCGAGATCGAGAAATCTCGCCGAGAACGCAACTGGTTTCGGGTGTCGTGGAACCTGCTGGCGGCAACACTGGATTATAGATTTTCTGACCAAACCAAAATGAATATTCGGAGCTTTGGCCTCATTTCTGGACGGGATGCACTGGGGAACCTTAACCAGATTGATCGAGTGGATGATCCCACTCAGAACCGAACTCTGATTAGGGACAACTTTCAAAACGTTGGGGCAGAAGCCAGGCTGCTCCATTACCTCAATGTATTAGGAAAGAAGTCGGCTTTGCTCGTGGGAGGACGTTACTACAACGGGTTGACTGACCGCCAGCAAGGGGATGTTAACCCTTCGGATGATCCCGACTTTACCTTTCTAAATCCAGGCGATCTGGAGGACTTTGACTACGATTTCCCTAGCAGAAATTATTCTCTCTTCGCCGAAAATATATTCAATGTCACTGATTATTTTAGCATTACGCCCGGGGTTCGGTTTGAGCATATCCGTACTGACTCCGAGGGCGTCTGGAAACAGATCGTTAGAAATTTTGCGGGTGATATAGTAGCTGAAAACGTGTTTTCAGACAATCGATCGGTGCTGCGGTCCTTCGTATTGTTTGGTATTGGGGCCAGTTATTATCTCCAAAATGATCTCAACGTTTACGCTAACTTCTCCGAAAATTTTCGCTCGGTCACTTTCAGTGATTTACGATTGAATAACCCCAATTTCGTATTGGATAGTTTGATTACCGACGAACGCGGTTTTAACCTCGACCTAGGAGTGCGAGGGGCAGTATTGCCCTGGTTGGATATCGACATGAGTCTCTTTTATCTGAGGTATAATAATCGGATTGGAGTATTGCTACCGCCCGCCACTACATTATTGTTCAGGACGAATGTGGGAGACTCGAGGCACTACGGACTGGAATCATACGCCGAGCTAGATGTGTTCAAATTGCTGGGAAAGTCAAACAACCAAACCAGTCTGTCGCTCTTTACCAATCTATCCCTTATCAATGCCACCTATATTGAGTCAAGGGATACAGCAATTAAGGGTAAGCGTGTGGAATATGTACCCAACGTTATGCTGCGCTCAGGGATTAATTACTCCTGGCGGGATATCAAAACAACCTATCAGTTTTCTTACTTGGGAGATCAATTTTCCGATGCAACTAACTCTGTATCTAACCCCAGTGCACTGACGGGTTTAGTCCCTTCCTACCACGTGATGGATTTTTCCGTTGAATACACTCCTGGGCGATTTAGAATCACTACTGGAGTGAATAACTTTACCAACCAAAAGTACTTTACCCGCAGGGCAGAAAGCTATCCGGGTCCAGGCATCATTCCAGCTACCATTCGTAGCTTCTACGTATCGTTAGGAGTGAGAATATGATCAAATCTGAACCACCCGATAGCCTAGCTCCTGCTCTCGTTCCGCTCCAGGATACAGTTTCACCGTCAAAGCTAACACTGCTTGTTGAGTAAATTGGACTACGCCCCATTGGTCACGTAGCTATACAAAAAGTGTTTTAAAACGGTAGCCGCTTTGACAAACTCGCCAAACAGTAGTATAAAAAAAGTGTACGGTAGTGAAATGATCCTTTAAGGTAAAGATAGTTTACACTACCCCTTCAACTAAAAGTAGTTATAGGTCTTACTGCATCAATCGATCCATCATACTTGCCAATTTACTCATGCTGTGAACCTGAATTTTGTATTTCTTTTGATCCAGCCCTTTCGTATTAAATTTAGAGATAAATATTTCGCTAAACCCTAGTTTCTCAGCTTCACTAATGCGGCTTTCAATGCGGTTCACCGCCCGGATTTCCCCACCTAATCCTACTTCGGCAGCAAAGCAGATTCGGTTGGGGATGGGTACGTCCAGAAAGGAAGAAACCAGCGAAGCACAAATTGCCAGGTCAATAGCAGGGTCTTCTACCTTCAATCCCCCAGCCATGTTCAAGAATACATCTTGGGTTCCTAACCGATAACCTACTCGTTTTTCTAGGACCGCCAGCAACATGTTCAGCCGTCGGGCATCGTAACCCGTAGCACTACGTTGGGGAGTGCCGTAAGCTGCTGAACTTACCAGCGACTGAATTTCAATCAGCAGAGGGCGGTTTCCTTCCATTGTAGCACCAATCGTAATTCCGCTTAGTTCGCCTTCCCGCTGGGAAATAAGAATTTCCGAGGGGTTGCTGACCTGTCGTAAGCCGGTGTCCAGCATTTCGTAAATACCTAGTTCGGAGGTAGAGCCAAAGCGGTTTTTAATCGTTCGCAAAATTCGGTACGATAAGTGGCGGTCGCCCTCAAATTGTAGTACTGTATCTACCATGTGCTCTAGCACCTTTGGTCCAGCTATGCTTCCTTCCTTCGTAATATGTCCGATGAGAAAAACCGGAGTATTGCTCTCTTTGGCAAACTTCATTAGTTCTCCCGTACATTCCCGCACCTGAGAAACACTACCCGCTACCGACTCGATATGGCTCGACCGTAATGTCTGAATAGAGTCGATGATCACGATATTGGGCTGAAGCTGCTCAATTTGCTTAAATATCGCCCCAAGGGATGTTTCACCTAGAATGTAACACGATAGCTCAGAGCTAGAACCGGTTAACCGCTCGGCTCGCATTTTAATTTGCTGGTTACTCTCCTCACCCGAAATATATAACACTTTTTGAGATAGTGATACCGCAACCTGCAACATCAGTGTTGACTTACCAATACCTGGTTCACCCCCAATCAGTACCAACGAACCAGGCATAATGCCCCCGCCCAGCACCCGGTTGAGTTCAGCATCTTGGGTTTTGGTACGGTATTCTTGTTGGTACTCAATTTCCTGCAAGGGAACTGGACGGGTAGCTACTTTCTCCTTAGGTTGATTACTGCGCCAAGTGGGCGTTTGGGTTTCTTTCTGAATAACTTCTTCTACGTAGCTATTCCAGGCGGCACAAGAGGGGCAACGTCCTTGCCATTTGGGAGCAGTAGCCCCACATTCCTGACAGACGTACACAGTTTTTGTTTTGGATTTAGCCATTGCTAGAAATTAGGTAGTAGGGATTAGCCCGTTCATGTATTGTATGGAATGCCACGTAATTTAGATATTCTTTTTTCAGGAATACTCACCCAAGGCACTTAATTTTTAAAACAAGTTGTGTATTTTCAGCTTTTATACCTGATGAAAAGCTACCTCGCTGCCATTGGTACCGCAGTACCTAAGCACCGCACCTCACAGACCACTATTGCCAATTTTATGGCGAATGTACTTCAGCTTAATGATGCTGAAAAGCAGCGGTTGTATGCATTGTACCGGGCATCGGGCATTCATTATCGGCACTCAGTGCTGGGCGACTATGGTAGCAAAAAAAGAGTGTTTTATCCCGATGCTCCTGACTTGGAGCCCTTTCCTTCTATTAAGCAGCGCATAGACGTGTACGAACGGGAAGCCCTAGCACTGAGTTATCAGGCAGTAAAAGACTGTTTGCGTCGGCTTCCTAGCTTCAACCCCCGCCAAATTACCCATCTGATTTTTGTGAGTTGCACGGGCATGTACGCCCCGGGAATTGATATTGAGCTTATTCATAAGCTAGGGTTATCGCGTCAGGTGCAGCGTACAGCGATCAATTTTATGGGTTGCTACGCGGCTTTCAACGCTTTTAAGGTCGCCGACCACATTGTACGAGCTAATGCTGAAGCTAACGTGCTGATTGTCTGTACGGAGCTTTGTACCCTGCATTTTCAAAAAGGAACTGACGAAGATAACCTGCTGGCGAATGCTCTCTTTGCCGATGGCTCAGCAGCGGCACTAATCACCGAAAAGAAGTTTGAAGAAACTATACCGCTATCGTTAGAGCAATTTCACTGCGATCTGATACCAGAAGCGAGTCAGGAGATGGCTTGGCAAATCGGCAACCATGGCTTCGAGATGAAGTTATCTTCTTATGTACCTGAGGCCATCCGGCAAGGTGTTCATCAGCTCACCCAACGGCTGATGCATCAGTTTAGCTGGAGTGTTAATGAGGCAGAAGTTGGGGTTCAAGAAAAGCCGGATTTATATGCCATTCACCCTGGCGGTAAGCGAATTTTGCGCGTCATCGAGCAAACGCTTTCTATGGAAAAAGATGATAACCGCTACGCCAATCATATCCTCCAGCAGTATGGCAATATGTCCTCAGCTACCATTTTGTTTGTACTAAAAGCCCTCTGGCAAGATTTGACCGTAGCTGATAACGATAAATCCGTACTTGGGCTTGCCTTTGGCCCTGGGCTTACTCTGGAAAGTATGCTGCTTAGAGTAGTTTCACTTTAAAGTAAATAGGCTAGTCTCGGGCAGCCTGATTTCCAAAGATACTACGGGCTAAAAAGAATTCTAAAACGGTCAACAAAGCAATTATAATGGCTTTACCTGACAGATATCCCATACCATAGCTCGATAGCTCCGTAAAATGGAGGGAGGCTATTTCGACCACTAATGTTATAATTACAAGTAGGGTCACTACGAAAATAATTAATCTCATACTTTGTAAAGTAAAAAGCGGGTTTTAACACCCGCTTTGGTTGTTATTTAGTTACAATAGTTGTAGTCGGACTATAAATTCCAAATGTAATGCTGTTGATTAGCCCATCTACAAAGGTGTGAGTAACCTTTAGGCCGTAGTCCTCAGCACCACCTGCCATTTGATTGGGGTCAGCAGTAGATAAGGGGGCTAAACCATAAATAAGATAGTGATTCTTCTTTTTCACGGTAGTATTACCTTGGGGACCTTCTCCGACAGTTGCTTCGTAGGTATAACAAGAAAATAAAATGCTAGTCAAAGTCAGTACTAGCACGGACATTTTGATAAAATTCCTCATTTTACTTCAGTTTAGAGGGTTGATAATTATTTTAGATACAAGTGCTAGTTAGTATGATCTGATAAAATAGTTTTTTCGGCTTAGACGAAAATCTTACCTTAGTAAGGTTTAGCTGAGAAACTAGCTATTAGTTATCTTCTACGTCTAAAGATTAGTTGAATATTAAACTAAATGATATGATTGATACTGAAGGAATGTTGCGCGACGATGCACTAGCTGATAAAGTCATGGTTGTAACTGGTGGTGGCACTGGTTTGGGAAAATCTATGACCACGTATTTTCTCAAACTCGGAGCGAAAGTAGTCATCGCCAGCCGTAAACAAGAGGTGCTAGATAAGACCGCGAAAGAACTGGAGACCGAAACCGGAGGCAGGGTGCTACCTATTGCCTGTGATGTACGAAAATATGAAGAAGTGGAAAATGTGCTGCAGAAGACCGTTGAGCAGTTTGGACGGGTAGACGGTCTTATCAATAACGCTGCTGGGAACTTCATCAGCCCTACCGAGCGACTATCGCACCGGGCGTTTGATATCGTAGTAGATATTGTTTTAAAAGGTACTTACAACTACACATTGGCTTTTGGTAAGCACTGGATTGAGCAAGAGCAGCCCGGTACTATGCTCAATATTGTAACGACCTACGCCTGGACCGGCTCAGGCTACGTAGTTCCCTCAGCCTGTGGCAAAGCTGGGGTTCTAGCTTTGACACGATCACTGGCGGTAGAGTGGGGCAAGTATAACATTCGTTCTAATGCCATTGCCCCCGGTCCGTTCCCCACTGAAGGTGCCTGGAGCCGTTTGTTACCCGGTGAGCTGGTTAAGAAGTTCGACCCTGCAAAAAACAATCCACTCAAGCGCGTTGGCAATCATCAGGAACTCGCTAACCTGGCGGCTTATCTAATGTCGGATTACAGTAGTTTCATTAACGGAGAGGTCATTACTATCGACGGTGGTGAATGGCTACAGGGAGCAGGTGAGTTTAGCCACCTGGATGCGATCCCTTCCGAAATGTGGGATCAACTGGAGAAAGCGCGGAAAAAGGGATAAGTCTTTGGTGAAGTGAGACTAGATATACATTGCTCAAGTAGTAAAGTGTCAGTAATCAGTGGATAAATTATTCTTAACTGTCCATTGCCCACGTAGTATCTACTAGCGACTTGATATCTATTTTACTTTTTATGAGAAGGGACTAACTGAAAATGGTCGGCATCCCGGTGTACCGGAAATTTTTGGCGATAGGTTGCCATATCTTGGTAAGACAACTGAGTGGTGAGGATTTTCTCTTCACTAGCCAGGTCAGCTAGTACGTTTCCCTTGAAGTCGCTCACTAATGAACAACCCGAATATTGCACTTGGTTTTCATCTTTCCCAACCCGGTTTACCCCGATAGTGTAGGCCATGTTTTCAATAGCCCGTGCCTTGAGTAATGTCATCCAGGCATTGTTACGGACTGAGGGCCAGTTGGCCACGTAAATCAGTACATCGTACATCAGGGTTTCGTTGGACTGTGCCTGGTTTCGGCTCCAGACCGGAAAGCGCAGGTCGTAGCAAACTAGTGGGCAGATTTTCCAGCCCTTCAATTCTTCAATTAAATGAAGGTTGCCCGGAGAAAATATCTCGTCTTCACCCGCCATACGAAAGAGGTGTCGTTTATCGTAGTAAGAAAACGTTCCGTCGGGCTTCATCCAAAGTAGCCGATTGTAGTACTGCTGCTGCTCGCGAACAATGTAGCTTCCTGTGACTACCGCCTGAGTTTGGGCAGCCATCTGCTTCATCCACCGAAACGTCCGACTATTCATAGGTTCAGCTAGCCGAACGGCTTCCTGTGTAAATCCGGTAGAGAACATTTCGGGCAGGATAATCAAATCAGTTAGTTCGCCTATTTGCCAGATTTTTTCTTCCAGCATCGCCAGATTGGCCTCAATTTCTTGCCAGTATAGTGAGGTTTGAATACAAGAAATAGTGAGTATCTCGCTAGGCACGACGGGTAGCTTTGGCGGGTAGTTTTACACGGTAACTAGCTTCTACCTGCCCTTTGCCAATATTGGATAGTTTGCCCTTCATCAGTCGCTTTTTCAGCCCTTTTACATGGTCAACAAACAGTACTCCTTCAATATGATCGTATTCGTGTAGTACGATGCGGGCGGGCATACCTTCTAATGTTTCAGTACGTTCTTCCCCGGTTTCGTCCTGATATTGAATCGTTATGCTGGGCGGACGTTGTACCTCGGCCCGGATGCCAGGAATACTTAGGCAGCCTTCTTCAAAAGCGAAATCATCGCCTTCAGTTTCCAGAATTTCAGGGTTGACAAACACCCGCCGTATGCCTTCCCTGCCCTCATCTTCGTCGAGCGGATGACTGTCGATAACAAATATGCGGAGACTTTTGCCAATCTGGGGGGCAGCCAACCCTACCCCACTTGCCTGATACATAGTTTCAAACATATCTTCACTCAACTGCTTCACATCAATTTCGTCAAAATCGACCGTTTCCGCAGGTTTTTTCAACACAGGGTCACCGTACAGTACGATAGGATATATCATGTTTTGGCTAAATACGATTGTAAAATAATGGTAGCACTTACCTTGTCAATAGCTCCTTTTTGGCGGCGTTGCTTCTTAGTAGTACCTGCTGCAATCATAGCATCTAACGCTATCTTAGAGGTGAAGCGTTCATCTTCCCAATAGATTGGTTGGGTAAACTGTTTCTGAAGCTGTTGCACAAATTTCTTAGTCGGCTGGGTGGCGTGAGTATCGGTATTATCCAGCTTTTTAGGTAACCCTACCACAAAGGCGTCTACATCTTCAGTTTCGCAGTATTTCTTGAGAAAAGATATGACTTCATGGGTCGCCACAGTCTCTAGTGGAGTAGCGATAATTTGCAGCGGATCAGTCACGGCCAGACCTACCCGTTTCAAGCCATAGTCAATCCCCAGCAGTCGCCCCATGAAAATAGCTTAGTTGAGACGGATTTTTGCCCGCATAATTTTCTGTACCTGTTTTTCCAGCATTAGGGCTTTAGGAAATAAGATTTCGTTTTCTACGCTGGCATGAACGCAAAGCTCCCGCTCAAATTTTTGTAGTTCGGCATATACCACCCGCAGGTGAAGACTGTCAATGTTTTCAGTAGCGTACCCATTGGTAATCTGCCGGATCCCTTCCATTTCATCGTCGTCCATATCGTGATGGATAGCAAACTCCTGAATAGAACGCTTTTCCATGCTGAGGTAGAGGTTAGGGGTTGGCTGCCCGTTTTGAGTGGCCTCCTGTAAGGCTAGCACGTAGGAGAAAAAATCGTCTTCTTCTTCGTAAATATGATGAATAAGATCTTCCACAAACAAGGGAAAAACAAATTGTAGGTCCTCTACAATATTGGTGTAATGAAGTTTGGGTAGGCTATTGATGAGCTTGCTCAGGTAGGGTAACCTGGTTTTTACAAACTGAAAATGGGTATGCTTTAAGTAGGCAATGATAATATCCGTGGGCAAGGCCGACAACCCCACAATCTCGTGCTCAGGCTGCCCGTATATAGCTTCTAGTTCCTGAATTACCTCCTGTACGTTCAGCCCTTGCTCACTGCATACCTGCTCGAGGGTCTTTTCGTCGTAATCATAAAACTCTATTCCAAAATAGTAGAGCACAGCGGCATACGCATAGTTCTCATCTACTAACTCAGCAATACGGCGATGCGTATGAATATTTGTTGGTTCCAATATCAGGAATAATAAAGCGTTCTAAATATATAAAATTAACGGATTGTAACATTATATTCAACTTTGAAGAACGAAAGATATCTATTTGTGTTATTTTAGAGGGCAAATTACTATATTCAACCCCACTACTTTTCCAGATACAGCCTCAAGTACTTATCACCCTAAACTATTATCTGTTATTACTAAATGAAGAGCCGTGAGTAAAACCAAAAATTCAAGCTTTCAAATTCGTCTTCCTATTTTACTAACCATCGCTGTGGCGGCAGGTATTCTTATTGGCGCAACGATGGCCGATGGCGACGGAACCAAAAATGATATTATCAGTGGATATCTTAAGTTTAAGGAGATTCTTACCTACGTTCAGCGTGACTATGTAGATAAAGTAGATACTGATGATCTGGTAGAAACTGCTATTAGCCGAATGCTAGAGAAACTAGACCCTCACTCGGTTTACATTCCTGCGAAAGAATTAGAGTTAGCCAAGTCACAGCTAGAAGGAGAATTTGAAGGAATCGGTATTGAATTTAATATCATAAAAGACACTATTTACGTAGTAGCCCCGCTCAGTGGTGGCCCTTCCGAAGAGGTGGGTCTTCAGAGTGGAGATAAAATTGTACAAGTAGACGGCGAAGTGGTAGCTGGTACCGGTATCGACAACCGGGATGTTTTTGATCTGTTGCGTGGTAAGAAAGGTACCGAAGTAAAAGTAGGGATCAAACGCAAAGGGGTGAACAATCTGATGGATTTTACCATTATCCGGGATAAGATCCCGCAAGAGTCAGTGGACGCTAGCTATATGGTAGACAGTGAAATAGGCTACATCAAAGTAAGTCGATTTGCAGCTAGTACCTACGACGAATTTCACGAGGCACTCTCCGAATTGAAATCAGAAGGAATGAAGAAACTCATATTAGATTTGCAGGATAACCCAGGAGGATACATGGATCGGGCAATCAATATGGCCGATGAGTTTCTGCGAGATAACGCGATGATCGTGTACACCGAAGGTAAGCAACCTCGATATAATTCCGAAGCCCGCGCCTATCGCGATGGGCTATTCGAGCGCCAACCCATTATTGTACTGATCAACGAGGGTAGCGCTTCTGCTTCCGAGATTGTGGCTGGAGCGTTACAGGATAACGATCGGGCACTCATTGTCGGGCGACGCTCATTCGGAAAGGGGTTAGTTCAAATGCCTATTCCGTTGGATGATGGCTCAGAGCTACGCCTAACCATCTCCCGCTATTACACTCCTAGTGGTCGCTCTATCCAAAAGCCGTACGAGGAAGGATCCGAAGAGTATAGCCAGGATGTACGTCACCGATTTGAGCACGGGGAGTTATTCACTGCCGATAGTATCCACTTTGATGATTCGCTCAAATATGAGACTATCAATAAAGGACGGTTAGTATACGGTGGCGGGGGGATTATGCCTGACTTCTTCGTCGCGCTAGATACATCAAACATCGGAAACAAGTCTTTGGGTAAGTTGTATAACACTAATGCGGTTCGTGAGTATACACTGCTTTACTATGAGAATCACAAAGATGAGCTAGAAGCCATGTCACTGCAAGATTACATTAGTGATTTTGATGTGAATGACAAGATGATGAACGACCTCTACACAATTGCCCGGAAAGCTGGGGAAGAAATAAATGAGGAAGAAATGGCGGAGGTAGAAATTTTAGTCAAAAACCGGGTGAAAGGTCTGATTGCCCGTAGTGTATGGGGAAATGATGGAGCATTTCCTATATTTAATACGCAAAACCAAATCTTACAAGAGGCCTTAAAATTATTTGACGAAGCCGAAAGGTTAGCCAGTATCAAATAATATCTGGATACTTATCCAAATCAGAAGGGTTACAATTCGTAACCCTTTTTTAATTTTTTTTGAGGATACAGAACCAAAATCAGTAAGATGTAGTTTTCTACTTCCCTATCTGATAGGAAACAAGAGGTCGGAAAATATTTTATATAAGTTATAGCTCAATGCTTTGCAAATAGAGGCTAATCTTTTACCTTTGCAATCCTATTTTGCAAAATAGAGGAAAGAAAAGTAGTCAAGTGGCGAAGTTAATTGGACATTAGAAACAGTCTTAGGAGTAGGGCTGACAGATTAGGATCGGATTCATCTTCTTGATCACCAATTTCTCAAACTAGTAGGGTTTGAGAATGAAAAGTTCTTTGATAGGATGGTTAACGTACAGGCCAAGAGGTAAGGCTATACGCTGGATAAGGTGATAGGGGCATGGATGTTCTTATTGTCTTAGGGGGTATAGTCAATTTCTTAGTTTAACAGATAGCTTAGTAATAGTCA
>JBCCTI010000037.1:0-61546 GCA_039198955.1 Bacteroidota bacterium
ACCCGGTGGGCGTAATCCTTCACCATTGCATTGGCTAAAAAGGCACCATCCATAGATTCAGCCTGCCCCGGCCAGTACTTCAAAAAATAGCCCGGTTTATCTACCGCCCGTTCAGTACGAATTTCTTGCGCTCGTTTCAGGATTGCGTTCTGCTTACCCGATGGCAACCCCTTGAAAATATCCCGATAAAGCTGATCGCGCACGGCAGCGAAGCCGCTGACTTTGGTAGTGATAAAAACCTTTTCCCGTTTAGACGAACTATCAATCACCTGACTGTACGCTTCTTCACATTCCCCATTGCCGTAGGCGGGAGCCATATCCAGGTAATTCAGACCTTTGTCCATCGCCAGCTCTACTGGGCGGGTGTTGCCAAACCGGATGGGGTCGCCCCCACAAACCACTTCGGAAATCATCATTCCTGTTCGGCCTAGCTGCCGATACGCCATGTCAGACTGGCGGTTACGCCATTCTTTCACGGCTGTTTCCCGGGTGGGTTTAGCTGGTGAGGCATTGGCTGAGTTAAGTGACAATCCTGAAAGCCCGACAGTTGTAGCGGATGTAACCGATAAAAAATCACGACGGGATAGAGAGGAAGATGGTGGTTTAGGCTTTTTCATAGGTTAGATCGTTTACCTCAATATACGTATTCTTACTGAAAATAGCTTGAGTGGGAGCACTCAACAATATGATTGTTTTCAATCCGGCTATTTATTGTACCCCAAAGATGTTATACTTGCCTAACTGCTAGGAGCACGGGGTGGGGTGCGAGGTGAGTCTTTTTGCTTTTACGTTCCTGCATTTAATCATTTTCAATTATCCACTGTCAATTTTCAATTAATTCAATATGAAGGGTAGAATCGCAATACTCGGAGGAGGAAATCTAGGAAAAGCCATCGCCATCGGCCTGGCCAGTACCGATCAGTACGAAGCCAACCATATTCTGGTAACCAAGCGCAAGCTGCACGGAGTGGATGACCTACAAAAGCTTGGTATACAAACCACCAGCGACAATCGGGAAGCCGTAAAATCTTCCGAGTTAATCTTACTCTGTGTACAGCCCAAGCAACTGGAGTATCTGCTGATTGAAATCCGCGATGTGCTCGACCCCCAGCAGCACGTGTTGGTATCGACCATCACCGGAGTAAGTATTAGCGATATTGCTCGGCTGACGCTGGAAGACTTCCCCATCATTCGGGCGATGCCCAACACGGCTATTGCCATTCGGGAATCGATGACCTGCCTGGCGGCCCAGAATACCTCGGATGATTTGCTCCAGCAGGTACAGGCGATTTTTGACGTGATGGGCGAAACCCTAGTGATTGACGAAGAAATGATGGCAGCCGCTACCGTGCTCGGTGCCAGTGGTATTGCTTTCTGTCTACGCTACATCCGAGCCGCCGCTCAGGGTGGTATCCAAATGGGCTTTCATGCCGAAGAAGCCCAGAAAATAGCGGTGCAGGTCTGCCGGGGTGCCGCCTCGCTCATTCTCCAAAATGACCAGCATCCCGAAACCGAAATCGACAAAGTAACCACCCCTCAGGGCTGCACCATTGCCGGCCTGAATGAGATGGAACATAACGGCTTAAGCTCCGCCGTTATCAAAGGCATTATGACCTCCCACCGCCGGATTGGGAAGATTACCGATTGATTTTTACTCACCATAGTGCAATATTCTTCTAATAATCTAAAAAATCATTAAATAAGTAAAGTTACGCACCAAGCAGTAGGGTTGACTAATGGGTGAGATTTTACCAAAAAACCTACTTCTTATGAACACCTTTTACGCACTCTTTGCCCTTCTCTTTTTCACCGCTAGTACCTTATCTGCCCAAACCATCCTCTGGGATAAAACCTACGGGGGGACTGATTTTGATTTTGGAAACTCAATAGTTACTACTCCTGATGGTGGATACTTGCTGGGTGGTTACTCTTCTTCATCGGTCTCTGAAAATATTTGGTTAGTCAAGGTAGATGCCCAGGGCAATAAGCAATGGGATAAACCGTACAGCGGTAATGGTGGCGCAGCTTTAAGGGCTATATTGCCCACCAGTGACGGAAACTACTTATTGAGTGGATACGGGTCTGGAATAGGATTTGACAAGAGCGAAGCTAGTAGGGGAGGAAGCGACTACTGGCTTATTAAAGTAAATGCCCAGGGTAACAAACTATGGGATAAAACGCTCGGTGGACCTGGTGACGATCTTTATAGTATTGTCGTTGAAACTAGCGATGGCGGCTTCTTAGTAGGAGGTTCCTCTTGGGGATTTGATTTAGGAATCGGAGGTGAGCAGACTGAGTTTAATCACGGTTACGGTTCTGACATCTGGGTGGTAAAGATTGATGCTAACGGCAACAAACTTTGGGATAACATTTATGGTGGTGGAGAAGGAGGAGATTTTTTATCAAAAATTGTAAAGACCCAAGATGGTAATTATCTATTAGCAGGAAATTCTAAATCCCCCGCTGGTTTTGAGAAGAGTGAAGGATCGAGAGGTGGTCAGGACTATTGGCTGGTCAAAATTGACCCGGATGGTAATCAGCTCTGGGATAAAACAATTGGGGGAAATAAATCTGATCTGTTAGGGGATGCGATACCTACTGCCGACGGCGGATTTTTATTAGGAGGATATTCTTCTAGTGATGCTGGTTTCGATAAAAGTGAGAATAGCCGGGGTGGTGATTATTGGCTGGTAAAAACCGATGCCCAGGGCAACGTACAGTGGGACAAAATCTACGGTGGTGAGGGAAATGAAATGTTTAGTGATCTGTTGGTGACCCCCGATCAACACCTAATATTGACCGGTTCCTCACGGTCTGAAGTTGGGTATGAGAAAAGTGAAGCAAGCCGGGGTGGGTTAGATTACTGGATTCTGAAAACCGACTTACTAGGAAACGTTATTTGGGATAAAACGATTGGCGGCAGTGAATATGACGATGCACAAGATGCGGTATTAAACTCTCAGGGTGATCTAATGATTTTAGGGCAATCTAGATCACCCTCAGGGTTTGATAAGACGGACTTTAACCGGGGAGGTCCTGATTACTGGCTAGTAAAGCTGAATACGAGTAAGAAAGTAGATATTATCTTCCGGGATTTTGTGGCGATCTGCAAATTCTGCTGGATCTGGGAAATCTGGTGGGACTACGAGTACCGCTTCTGGGATGAACGCCTCGGGGTAGAAGCAGCTACCTACCGCCAGGCTTTTGAAGGAAGACATTACGACGAAGTCTTCTGGGAGGACGAAGAAACCCTGATGGTCCGGCTCAACGAAGAAGGATTTGAACCGGGAAGCTACCAATTCCAAATCCGTGCTCTGCTGGAAGATGGCAGCACCACCGAGTGGACCGAACCCGTAGGCTTTTCCGTGGGTGGGGCTACCACCGAAGTCTTCCCCAACCCAGTAAGCGAGGTACTTAATATCCACTACTACGGCCAAGCGGAATCCGAGACCGTGTATCTGCTACTGTACAACCGCTTTGGGGAAGTGCTGCTAGAGGACGGTAACGAAGCCTACGAAGGCGTAAACGAGTGGCAGTTGGAGATGCCCTGGGTCAGCCCCGAAGAAAACCCCCTCACGTTGCAAATCATCAGTGAAACGCAAGGGGAACAAAGCTGGCAGTTGATTCGGGAGTAGCGACTTTCGGGCATACATCACTGGGGCAATAGGAACTAGCTATTGCCTTAGTGCAATATTCTTCTAATAATCTAAAAAATCATTGAATAAGTAAAGTTACGCACCAGGCAGTAGGGTTGACTAATAGGTGAGATTTTACCAAAAAACCTACTTCTTATGAACACCTTTTACACACTCTTTGCCCTTCTCATTTCCTCAATCAGTACCTTATCCGCCCAAACCATCCTCTGGGATAAAACCTACGGGGGGACTTATGATGATCGCGCTACCTCAATAGTTGCCACTCCCGACGGGGGATACCTGCTGGGGGGCACTTCTAAGTCAGATGCAGGCTTTGAGAAATCGCATAACGTCGTAACAGCTGAAGATTATTGGCTTATAAAAGTGGATGCCCAAGGTAATGTGCAATGGGATAAATCGTACAGTGGTGGAGGACGTGATTGGTTTACGACCATACTGCCCACCAGTGACGGAAACTACCTATTATGTGGGTATGGCTGGAGCGGAATGGCGTTTGATAAGAGTGAAGCTAGTAGGGGACATGAGGATTATTGGCTTATTAAAATAGATGCTCAAGGCAACAAGCTCTGGGATAAAACAATTGGCGGTCCTACTAATGATACTTTGGAAGATGTTATTGAGACTGACGATGGTGGCTTTTTGCTGGGGGGGTTCTCGGTTGGACTAGATTTTGGAATTGGCGGTGAGCAGACTGAGTTCAATCGTGGCTTGGGTCCTGACTACTGGGTGGTAAAGATTGATGCTAACGGCAACAAGCTTTGGGATAAAATTTACGGGGGAGAAGGAGAAGATTTTTTATCAAAAATTGTAAAGACCCAAGATGGCAATTATCTATTAGCGGGATATTCTAACTCTTCTACAGGTTTTGAGAAGAGTGAAGGATCGAGAGGTGATCGGGACTATTGGCTGGTCAAAATTGACCCGGATGGTAATCCGCTCTGGGATAAAACGATTGGGGGAAATGGTGATGATCGATTGGCAGGTGTAATTCTTACTGCCGACGGCGGATTTTTATTAGGAGGACGTTCTTCTAGTAATGCTGGCTTCGATAAAAGTGAGAATAGCCGGGGTGGGAATGATTATTGGCTGGTAAAAACCGATGCCCAGGGTAACGTACAGTGGGACAAAATCTACGGTGGTGGGGGAAGTGAAACGTTTAGTGATCTGTTGGTGACCCCCGATCAACATCTAATATTGACCGGTTCCTCACGGTCTGAAGTTGGGTTTGAAAAAAGTGAAGCAAGACGGGGGGAGGATGATTATTGGATTCTGAAAACCGACTTACTAGGAAATATCATTTGGGATAAAACGATTGGCGGCAGTGAATATGACGATGCACGGGATGCGGTGTTAAACTCTCAGGGCGATCTAATGATTTTAGGCAACTCTAGATCACCCTCAGGGTTTGACAAGGCGGACTTTAACCGGGGAGGTCCTGATTACTGGCTAGTAAAGCTGAATACGAGTAAGAAAGTAGATATTATCTTCCGGGATTTTGTAGCAGTCTGCTTTCCCTGCTGGTCGTGGACCATCTGGCAGGATTATGAATATCGTTTTTGGAACGAACGCCTCGGGGTAGAAGCAGCTACCTACCGCTGGGCTTTTGAAGGAAGACACTACGACGAAGTCTTCTGGGAAGACGAAGAAACCCTGATGGTCCGGCTCCACGAAGAAGGATTTGAACCGGGTAGCTACCAATTCCAAATCCGCGCCCTGCTGGAAGACGGTAGTACCACCGAGTGGACGGAACCCGTCGGCTTTACCGTGGGTGGGGCCACCACCGAAGTCTTCCCTAACCCAGTGAGCGAGGTACTTAACATCCACTACTACGGTCAAGCGGAATCCGAGACCGTGCATCTGCTACTGTACAACCGCTTCGGGGAGCTATTGCTAGAGGACGGCAACGAAGCTCACGAAGGCGTAAACGAGTGGCAGTTGGAGATGCCCTCGGTCAGCCCCGAAGAAAACCCGCTCACCCTCCAGATTATCAGTCCATCGCAGGGCGAACAAAGCTGGCAACTGATTCGGGAATGATGTGATTGTGCTTGGCTCAACTCGGTCAACGTACCCTAAACTGACTGCGCTCGTTCGGGGGGTAATCGATAAGCATTTAATATCTCAGCAATGGCTTTTCTCCTTCGGTGATAACCAACAAGCTGCATGACGAGGATATAGCTCACTACTGAAATCAGGGCGGCTAGAATGGTGTTGCCCATCACAAAGGCCTTAGTATGATGGGTAAGCAAAGTCATCCACGACTCGTCGGTAGTTAGGGCAACTGAATTACCTAATAAAATACTACCGAGCCAGTAACTGACGTAGTAGACCGGGAGTTGCAACAGTGGGTTCCAGAGGGTGATGGCCAGTATCATTGCAATCCGGTTGAGTGACCGAAAAATGAGGATGAGCAATAAGCCCAAAAGGATGCCAAAGCCAGGGGTCGGCAGAATGGCAATGAGGGTACCTAGCGAAAAACTGAGAGCAATGGACTGTCGGCTACTTTCGGGCTGAATTAATTGCTGTACGAACTGCCCAAATTTTTCCCTTACTGTGTACTTCTTCATGGAGGTTTTTCTCACCCCTAAACTAAGAATAGATTGGCAAATTATTTTTCGCTTTTGAGTGAATAACTAACTTGCGTAACGTCCGATAATTTTATGGTAAACCCCTCGACACCCCTGGCCGAACGCCTTCGCCCCCGCACCCTCGACGACGTTCTGGGGCAGCCTCACCTAACTGGAAAAGAGGGGGTACTGCGCCGGATGGTTCAGCAAGATAATCTGGCTTCCATGATCTTCTGGGGGCCACCGGGTACTGGAAAGACAACATTGGCGCGGATTGTATCCCAGGAGTCTAAGCGGGAGTTCTTCCAACTGAGCGCCATCCAGTCGGGTGTAAAAGAGGTACGGGAAGCTATCCAGCGATCCAGAATGTACGGCGGGGCCATTCTTTTCATCGATGAAATTCACCGCTTTAATAAGTCGCAACAGGATGCTTTATTACATGCGGTTGAAGATGGCACGATTATTTTAATTGGGGCCACTACCGAAAACCCTTCCTTTGAGGTGAATCCGGCGCTGTTATCCCGCTGTCAGGTGTATACCCTTAATGCTTTGTCTGAAAACGATCTTTTGCTTTTGATCAACCGGGCGGTTCAGCAAGATGAGTTGTTGAGTAAGATGAATATAACTATAAAGGAGACTGATGCCCTTTTTAACCTCTCAGGCGGTGATGCCCGGCGGTTGCTCAATCTGCTCGATCTGGTAGCTTCTTCCGAAAGCAACGCTGCTTCAGTAGAAATCACCAATGCCTTGGTCACCAAACTATCTCAAACTAAACTGCCTCGCTACGAAAAAGGTGGGGAGTTGCACTACGACCTTATTTCAGCTTTCATCAAATCGGTGCGGGGGAGTGACCCCAATGCAGCCCTTTATTATATGGTACGGATGCTGGCGGGTGGGGAAGACCCTAAATTCGTTGCCCGCCGTCTAATTATTCTAGCTTCCGAAGATGTAGGCAATGCCAATCCAACCGGATTAGTGCTGGCGACGAATTGTTTTCAGGCGGTGACGATGATCGGGATGCCTGAGGCTGAGATCGTGTTAGCGCAATGCACCACGTATCTGGCCAGTTCCCCCAAAAGTAACGCGAGCTACGCGGGCCTTCGGGAGGCACAAGCCCTAGCGAGAAAAACGGGTGACCTCCCGGTTCCCCTCCACTTGCGTAATGCTCCTACCAAATTAATGAAGTCATTGGATTATGGTAAAAACTATCAATACGCCCACGATTACGATCAGAATTTTGTAGCGCAGGAGTTTCTTCCTGAACCGATTTCGAGGACTACTTTTTATCAACCGGGGCAAAACCCCCGGGAAAATGAATTGCGAAAGCGGCTAAAAAAGCTCTGGGGCGATCATTATGAGTATTGAATTTTTCAAATAGAGAAATTTGCCTTTGTTTTCGCTATATATTTATTAGGGTTTTTAAGAAAAGAGAGTCTGATCATAGCTGATTAAGGTATTTTTAGATAAAAATGTACTTTTTTAATAAAAAGAATATTTTTTTGTACTAAGCCAAGTATCAAATTTGAGTGAGATGGGGAAAATGATGTGCTATGGCTTCACTTTCACCATTTAATCAACCATTAGGCGTTAAACGAGCCGCTCATTTACTACGTCGGGCTACTTTCGGGGCAACTAAGCCCCAGATTGATCAGTTTGCCCAACTGACTCCCCAGCAAGCAGTCAACCAGCTTTTTGCTGCGCCAGCCCTGAGGGAGGCTCCCCGCGACCCGGCTACCGGGAATGCCTGGGTAAACCCCAAACCTACCGATGCTAACAGTGGTCGGGATGAACTGATAGATCAGACCAAAGCTTGGTGGATCGATTCTTTTATAAAATCTGATTCCTGCATTGCCCCTAAGAGTAGCTTCTTCCTGCATACGCACTTCACCACCATCTCAGATCGGCTCCGCAATGCCCCCTCTATCTATTATCAGATACGACTGTTTGACCAGTTTGCCTTAGGAAACTTTAAAGAGATTACTAAGCACATTTGTATAGATAACGCCATGTTACGCCACTTGGATGGGCAACTCAATCGCAAGGGAAGCCCCAACGAAAACTATGCCCGGGAGTTTTTTGAACTGTATTCCATTGGCAAGGGACCTCAGGTTGGCCCGGACGACTATACCACATTTACCGAGCAAGATGTGGTAGAAGCAGCTAAAGTATTTTCTGGCTTCGATATCGATAAAGAATTTACCAACATCAATCCGGAACTGAATGTTTCTCAGGCAGTTGTACGAACTAATAATCAAGGACTAGCTGGCCAGCACGACAGCTCGACTAAAACACTCAGCGCAGCTTTTCAAGGTGCAACGGTTACCCCGGTGGAAGTAGTAGGAAATTCGGCAACAGTCGAGGCAGCGATTGATGAAATTCATCAGTTGGTAGAGATAGTATTTGAGCAGATAGCCACCGCTGAGCACATTTGCCGTAAGTTATACCGCTTTTTTGTCTACTACGAAATTAGTGAGGAAGTAGAGCAAAATGTCATTAAGCCGTTGGCCACTATTTTCAAGGATAACGATTACGAACTCAGGCCCGTACTCGAGGTGCTATTCACTAGCCTACACTTCTACGATGAAGACAATGCTCAACAAGAAGATGATCATCTAGGGGCCATTATTAAATCCCCTCTGGATTTGATCGTAGGCATTCACCGATTTTTTGAGGTGCCTTTGCCCGATTACCAGGGGGATTTGACTACTTTTTACAGTACACTGCACCACGGGGTACTGGAGCCACTGTCAGATCAAGGTATGTACTTCTATCAACCCTTCGAGGTAGCGGGGTATGCCGCTTATCACCAAACCCCAACTTTTCATCGTAACTGGATCAGCTCCAACTATTTAGCCCGGCGGTATGAGTACGCTAAAAGACTCATTGAGGGCATTCGCGACCGGGACGGAA
The DNA here is from genome assembly GCA_039198955.1 of Bacteroidota bacterium. Lineage (GTDB taxonomy): Bacteria > Bacteroidota > Bacteroidia > Cytophagales > Cyclobacteriaceae > Tunicatimonas. Next base: position 9,131 of record JBCCTI010000037.1, read on the forward strand.
ACGAATTAGTGAAGCTGGATGTGATGGAATACGTAACCAATCCAGCGAATATCAGCGACCCGACTAATGCGGCTCAACTGGTACGCGAACTCGTAGACTATTTGCTTCCCGAAGAAATCAGCGAGGAGCGATTCGATTTCTTCGTGAAAGCCATTCTACTCGATGACCTTTCTGAAATTAACTGGCAATTCGAGTGGCAGAACTACGAAAGTAGTGGTGACGATTCTGCCGTTCGGATTCAGTTAGAAAAATTGTTTAACACGATTCTGCAATCACCAGAATTCCAACTCTCATAGCGTATGAACCGACGATCATTTCTTAAAAAGGCCCCAGTAGCAGCAACCGGAGGGGCCATGATGTTAAACGGGCTTGCGGTGCGGGCCATGGCTCAGCATAGCCCATTACAATCTTTGGCCGCCAGCAGTGCTAACGACCGTGTACTCGTAATCATTCAATTACACGGTGGTAATGACGGGCTAAACACCCTTATTCCAATCAATCAGTACGCCCGATACTACGATTTACGTCCTAATATCGCTATTGCTGATAAAGGTAGAAGGGGAGCAGTTTTGTTGGACAGCACGCTGAGTGATGAGCAGCAAATAGCTCTGCATCCGGATATGTACGGAATGAAAGAACTGTACGACCAGGGAAAAATGGCAATAGTGCAGTCGGTGGCCTATGATAATATGAACCTCTCTCATTTTCGTAGCCGGGATATTTGGTTTATGGGTGGCGATTACGATGAATACAAAGACTCGGGGTGGATTGGCCGTTACTTAGATCAACTATTCCCGGGGTATCCCGATAGTTATCCGAACGAAGCAATGCCTGACCCACTGGGAATCGAGGTCGGAAACTCCGTTTCCTTAGGTTTCCATCGCGATAACGGAATCCCTACTTCCATTGCTATTAGTAATCCCGATCAGTTTTATAATTTGATTAATAGCGTCGGGGTAGATCCACCCGAATCGGTGGCAGATACATTCTACGGCCACGAGTTACAGTGGATCTTGGATATTGAGGAAAAGTCCAATGAGTATGCTGGCCGATTACGAGAATTGTACGAAAAAGGAAGTAATAGTCCGGGAGTACAGTACCCCGAACGGTACCCTTTGAGTGCTCCCGTTAACGTTGTTCGAAATGGGCTGGCTCCTCAGTTACAAATGATTGCCCGCTTGCTAAGTGGTGGTATCCAGACTAAAGTTTTCCTAGCCCGAATCGGGGGCTTTGATACCCACGCCTCCCAGGTAGAGGAATACGACGCCTCAATGGGACTGCACGCGGCCAAGCTCTACCATATTTCCGAAGCCATGAAAGCCTTTCAGGAAGATTTAAAATTTTTGGGCTTGGAGAATCGGGTGATGACGGTTACTATGTCGGAGTTCGGTCGTCGGGCGAAGTCCAACGGTAGCTACGGAACGGATCACGGTACGGCGGCCCCTATGTTTGTTTTCGGACGAAACGTAAAGCCGGGCATTATCGGTACCAATCCTGATCTGAACGACCTAAGTCGCAATAACATCAAGCATCAGTACGATTACCGTCAGGTATTCGGAAGTTTGGTTCAGGACTGGATGCAGGCGGATGCCGCCACCATGGAGCGAACAGATTTCAGTGAATACGTGCAACCGGATAAAAAAATTGATCTAGTGGGTGATCCAATTACCTCGGTAGATGCGATTCAATTCCAGCAAGCTCGGTATTATCTCAAACCATGTGCGCCTAATCCTGCCGCCGGGTTAACCCAGATACAATACCGGATTAATGCCCGGGAGTGGGTACAGCTTGAGGTGCTGGATGTCACCGGTAATTTGGTAAAGCAGCTAGTAAATCAGGAGCAATCACCGGGCGAACATACCCAAACGTTAGATGTCTCCGACTGGAAAGTGGGTACCTACATCGTTAAAATCAAAACCACAGGTTGGCAGGAAACTTCCAAACTAATGGTGACCAAGTAGAGTAAGGGGGTATCAGTTCCCCAGTAAGAAGTAGGTGGAAACCTATTCTTGGGTGATTTGAAACTCTACCCGTCGGTTCTGGACACGCCCCTCTTCAGTAGCATTACTGGTGAGGGGCTTTGCTTCTCCGGCACCTTGTACGTCAATCCGTTCGGGCTTGATGCCATTCTTCACCAAGTACTCTTTTACGATTTCAGCGCGTTTTATCGCAAGCTGCTGATTATCTTGGGCGGTACCGATATTACAGGTATGTCCCACCAATGTTACTTTTACGGATTCGTTGCGCTGAAAAATATTGGCTACCTGATCTAGAAATTCTTTGGAGTCAGCAGTAAGATCGTAGTCGCTCAGGTCAAAACGCACGGTTTTTTGTAGTACAAACTTATCTTGTTGGGATAGAGGTTGTACGGTCTTTTCTATTGCTGCTGGGGGCTGAGTAGGGGTGGGCTGATTGCCCGCGAGGCGATCTACTGATGTTGCCTTCTCAACTTTTTGAGGTTGAGTGGGTTGGGTAGGCTCTGGTTCAGGCTCCACTGGTTCAGGAGACTTAACGGTTGGCTCTGGTTCTTCAGCCCTTGGCGCCAGGGTACTTTCCTGGGAAGTCGATATTTTTCTGGGTGGCACTCGCCCACCGATTCTTAAAGAGAGGGCAATCTCAAAGATACCGCCTTGTTGTAAAGTGCTCAGGTCAGATAGCAAGGGGATATCGTAACTAGCGCCTACCAAGTAACGGGACTGTTCGTACTGTAAGGAGACGATTCCGGCCTGGTTATTATTATACCATCCGCCAATGCTGAGTCGTTGAGGATACTCGACGCTTTGGCTCAAATCGTAGTGAAACCAGGTTCCTACGTTGAGCGACTGAACATCTTCTTGGTATATCCAGCGGGCATTGGGCATTATCGCCCAGCGAGTGCCCTGATACACCCGCCAACCCCCCGTAGCTTTTAGGCTAATCGGCATGTTACTTTCTTCGTCAAAACCTACGTCAGGACGGTTGACATTGAATATTGATCCGCCAAAGAAGGCTTGGGAACGTCCCTGGGCATCTTCCATCAGCCAAAACAAGCCAGTCGTCAGGGTCAGAAAATTACGGTTTTGATTTATAAATACCTCGCCTGTAGGAGCATCTCCGTTGAAACTACCGTCCAAGAATTGACTGTCGGTGGTAAAACTAAAGGAAGAATTAAGCCTCCGATTAAAGAAGCCCGCTTGAGCCCCCAAACTAAGTTGGTGCCGGGTTGCAATGCGGACACTGTAGGCAGTGCCTAACAAGCCCCCGTTGGTTCCCATAAAGTCCGATACCTGATCGTTGAGGAACGAAGCCCCAATTCCCAGGCGGTGGTTACCGATGGCGATGGGGTAGTAGGCCGAAAGGCTAGAAGTGGCGTAGGTACGCCCAGCATCCAGGGCCTGATTACGGTAGTTGGCCGTAATGGTCGCCCGGTCTATCGTTCCGATCATCCCGGGATTAGTCAGAAAAGGCGTGAGATGATACTGGGACATATTGGGTTCCTGCGCCCAGGCAGTGGTAAAACATCCGGTCAATAGCGTTATCCCAAATGTAATGAGTAGAATTCTTTTCATGATGGTATCTGAATATGTTGGGTTCATGAGCTGTTGATTATCGTATCAGTCGGATAGCTCCGGTAGTTTTTCCGTTGACCAGCAATGGGTCGCCGTTGGTATAAGTACCTCGCAGTACCCACACGTAGTTACCGGGGATTAATGCTTGACCTTGGTAGGTGCCATCCCATCCGGCTTGGGCAATACGGTCAAAGTCGGTGGATTCAAATACGATGTCGCCTTCGCGGTTAAAGATGAGCATCTCGATGGTAGCGACCCCACCCGCCCCACGTAGGATAAAGAAGTCGTTAGTGCCGTCACCGTTGGGTGAGAAGAGGGTTGGCAAGAACAGCTCGTTTTGCGATACGGAGAATGTAACCGATACATCCTCGGCGGCCTGATAGGTATCGTTTCCAGCTTGGCTAGCGGTGACCGTAATAGTACCCACCCCTTCCATAACCAGGATATTGCCGTCTAATGATGCCACCCCGGTCGCTGGCTCGGTGCTTAAAGTATACGTAATAGGATTACCGGAGTCGCCGCCAGTAGCACTGAGTTCAATCGGGTCTTGCCCGATTTTTCTATCATCAATGGAGGTGAAGGTAATTGCCTGCGATAGTTTGCCTACGCCAATGGTGAACGTTTGCTCTTCGCTAGTGTCAATCCCGCCATTCGCCTTGCCACCGTCATCTGATAGTGTAATGGTAACCGTAGCACTACCACTGACGTCAGCCGCAATCGCAAAACTTAGGTCACCCGAATTAGTGAGGACTGGCTGGGAAGAGAACAGGGCGTTGTTATCATTGGTCACAGTAAACAATAGTTGTTGACTGCTTTCGTTGGCAGCACCGGGAGATATGTTAGTAGCCCATCCGGTCACTTCATAGTTGGCTGCTCCCGCCGTTACGGTCTGATCTGCCCCTTTGGTGAAAGTAGGGGCATCGTTGACTGAGTTTACTGCAATGGTGAAAGTTACTTGGTCGGAAGTATCATCGCCACCGTTGGCTGTTCCTCCGTCGTCGGATAGTGAAACGGTTACAGTGACGATACCGAAAGCGTCATCAGTCGGGGTAAAACTCAGTGTACCAGTAGCCGAGATAGCAGGCTGAACGGAAAATAGACTCGCATTATCATTACTGACGTTAAAGGTTACTGACTGATTACTTTCGTCGGCCGGGCCAGCACTGATCGCAGTTGCCCAGTTTTCTATCGTTTGCGCCCCAGCATCTTCGTTAACGATTTGATTAGCCCCGGCAGTGAAGGAAGGGGCATCATTGACTGTGGTTACGTTAATTACGACGTTCTCTTCCGCACTGGTATTGTCGCCATCGCTCACAGTTAAAACCAACGTAAAACTAGTACCACCCGTCAGGTCGTCGCTGTCGTTCACGGTAATTTCCCCGCTACTATTATCCAGGGTAAAGGGCGCATTACTATCGGCATCTATATCAGTGTTACCACTTTTGATAAGCCAGTTTTGCAGGGTACTACCCTGATCAGGGTCACTAGCCTGTACATTGCCCACAGAAGTACCAGTAGTTGATTCTTCCAGTATATCAAAGGTTTGAGAAGCAGCGATTGTCGGAGGACTATCGTCATCGTTAATGGTTACTACAGCTTGATTGCTGATATCAATGTCGAGGCTACTGGACAGATTATCCAAACTGATCGTCAGGGTTTCGTCACCTTCTATTTTTGTATCCGCTGTCGGAGTTAGGGTAAAAGTTTGGGTTTCCTCCGCATTCCCGGCAAAGCTCAGTGTCTGGCTAGTGATGGCTGTATAATCACCGTCGGCAGTAGTGGCGGTGCCATCGGTAGTACTTACGTCTACGGTGAAGCTGACGTTCACCGCATTATCTAGTGTGGCGGTAATCGTTATTGGCCCATCGTCTTCACCACCACTGATGTCGGCCATGGTAACTGCGGCGTTATCATCGTTGGTAATGGTTCCGGTTGCCCCATCGGTGATGGACACAGGTAAACTGGTGCCCGCCAAATTACTCTGCGATACCGTAAAGGTTTCATCTACTTCTAATCGGTTATCAGCAACTGGGCTTACCGTGAAAGTTTGAGTCTCCCCGGTCGTACCACTAAAGGTCAGTGTTTGACCAGTAACAACAGTGTAGTCACTGTCGGCGGTAGTGGCGGTGCCATCAGCAGTACTTACGTCTACGGTAAAACCACCCTGCACGGCATTATCGAGGGTCGCAGTGAAAGTAATCGATCCATCGTCTTCATTTTCACTCACATCTTCTACGGTGACCGCTGCATTATCATCATTGGTGATGGTTCCGCTGCCTGTTGCATCAGTGATGACAGAAAGCCCGGTGTTGTCGCTGAGTGTGAGGGTTAGGGTTTCATCTTCCTCCAGCATGGTATCTCCCGAAACTGTAACATCGACGGTCTTACTGCTCTCTCCTGTATTGAAAGTCAGCGTGATGATGCCTACGGCGGTATAATCCGAGCCAGCGGTAGCAGTACCATCCGAGGTGGCTACATCGACTTCTATGGTGCTTGCTGCTGGCGCACTCAGGCTTACGGTATACTGAAGGGTGGTAGTGCCAGCGTCCCCTTCTGCTACGGTAGGGTCATCAACTGAGATTTGCACTGCATCATCATCATTGATGGTTACGGTAGCACCATCCGTAATATCTATATCGCTAGTAGCCACGGTTCCGGCGATAAGGTTGCTCATGGAAATATTGATCGTTTCATTATTCTCTGAGGTAACATCTGCGGTTGGGGTTACTATAAAGGTCTGAGTCTCCCCAGCACTACCACTAAAGTTGAGTCTTTCGCCAGTAACAGAAGTATAATCACTATCGGCAACAGTTGCTGTTCCATCGGCCGTGCTGACATCTACCGTAAAGCCACCATCCACGGCGTTATCTAATGTAGCAGTAACTGTGATGGCACCATCGTCCTCATTGCCACTTATATCGTCTATACTCACCGTAGCCTGATCGTTGTTACCAATAGTTACAGTGGCTACGTCGGTGATATCTATATCGCCATTGGATACAGTGGCTGCCATTACATTACTCAGGCTGATATCAATCACCTCATCCGCTTCCACTACATTGTCATCGGTTACGGTGATAGTCACGGTCTCGGTTTCATTCGCAGTTCCCGCAAAGGTCAAGGTCTGGTTAGTGATGGCCGTATAATCAGCGCCTGCGGTTGCGGTATTGTCGGCGGTGCTGAAATCTACCTCAAAGTCGCCATCTACGGCATTGTCCAGACTAAAAGTCAACGTAAATGTACCATCTTCATCCGGGCTAATGTCCTCTACGGTGACTGTCGCCTGATCGTCGTTGGTGATGGTTCCGGTGGCTTGATCATCTCCCAGGATAGCATCGCCACTCACTCCCGATAGGGTTAGGGTGAGGGTTTCATCAACTTCTACCGTTTCGTCTCCAGATACGGTCACATCTACTGTTTTGCTGGTTTCACCCGCGTTAAAGGTCAGTGTGCCTGATGTAGCGGAGTAATCGTCTCCGGCCGTGGCAGTACCATCAGAGGTAGCGTAATTTACCGTTACGGTACCCGAACTGGCAAAATTGAGGGTGACCGTAAACTGAAGGGTGGCCGTCGTATTTCCTTCGGCTATACTGCCGTCAGCCACCGATACCAGGCGTTGGTCATCATCGGTATTATCTACGCTGACAGTCTGGTCGCCTAGCGCATCAAAGTTATCGTCGGAAGAAGCCGTATTGATAGAGAGAGTAATATCAAAGGTCTGCGTATCATCCAATAGCGCGTCATCAACTCCAGTAACCGTCACGGTTTGCGGCGTATCCCAGTTGGCAGAGGTGAAGGTCAAGGAAGCAACGTCTACTGTACCTTCGCCCGTATCGCCGGAAGAAATATCAATGACAACATTAGAATTCGGTTCTGCATCCAGCACGACGGTGAAATCATCAGTTGTGCCATTTTCCGAGGTTTCGGTAGTTCCGCCACTCTCTACGATGGTAAATCCAGCTACATCATCATCGGTATTATCCACGCTAACGGTCTGGTCAGATACTGCGTCGAAGTCATCATCGGAGGAAGCGGCATCAATAGAGAGAGTAATATTGAAATTTTGCGTACCGTCCACCAAATTATCATCTATTCCGGTAACGGTAATGGTTTGGGGGGTATCCCAGTTGGCAGTGGTAAAGGTTAAAGAAGAAACGTCCGCCGTACCTTCTCCGGTGTCGCCGGAAGTAATATCAATGACTACATTACTGGAAGGCTCAGCATTTAACTCCACGGTAAAATCATCAGTGGTACCGGACTCAGCCGTAGCCGTAGAACCGCCACTTTCTACAATGGTGAATCCAGCCACATCATCATCGGTATTATCTACATTGACGATTTGGTCAGCCAGGGCATCAAAATCGTCGTCGGAGGAAGCTGCATCGATAGACAGGGTAATGTTAACTGTTTGAGTGCCATCGATGAGGTCATCATCTACTCCAGTGACGGTAACGGTCTGGGGAGTATCCCAGTTGGCGGTGGTGAAAGTTAAGGAAGCAACACTCACCATACTTTCGCCCGTGTCATCGGAAGAGACATTGATTACAACATTGCTAGCAGGTTGAACATCTAACACAACGGTGTAAGTATCAGTAGTTCCTGATTCCGCAGTTTGGGTTGAGCCTCCGGATTCAGCAATGGTAAAGCCGGGTAGGGCAATAGTGGTAAAATTAAACGTAGTATTATTCGAGATTCCGGCGAAACTGTTGCCCGCTAAATCATCAATAGCCGTTGCCGCAATCTGAACGGCATAGTTGGTGCTTCCTTCCAGATCGCTACTGGGGTTAAGGGTCAGGGTAGCTCCGCTGATGGAGGCTTCTGATCCGGGTGAGCTGGCATTAATGGTTACCGTGCTGGAAGCATCATCCAGATCAATCAATTGAATGTTGCCTGTACCAAACTGGATGTTTTTACTAAAGGTAATGGTGATATCGTTACCAACTGCTACATCAGTGTCATTATCGGTGGGTGAGGTAGAGTTTACGGTGGGGGCTAAGGCATCAACCAACACGGAAGCAGTAGAGCCGACGCTATTCAACGTGAGGTTTGCATCTGCTCCTCCGGCGTCTCGTAAAGTGCCGCCATTGGCAGCAAGTGTTCCCACAGCGATTCCATCAGAGTCAATATCTCCAGTCTGGACGGTATAGCGGAATAATAAAGCCCACGTTCCTGAACCACTTTGGTAAGTTGCCTGACGGGTAGTTGAGCCGATGGTGATGGCGATCTGGGGAGTGCCCCCGGCAGTATTCACCGTAACATTTTCATCAAAATTGACGGTGAAGTCCAAGCTTTGCCCAGCACTGTAGGTCGCATTGCCAGGCACACTAACACTAGTGACAGTAGGGGCTACTGCACTGGAAATAACCGTAGTAGTAGCATCAGTATCGGTGTCGGTACCATCATCTACTTCTATGGTGAAGGTGATGGTTTCCGAAACGGTAGCCCGGTTATCGGTAGGGTTGAAGCTGAGTGCCCGTATAGCGGTTTGCATAGCGGCTGGTGAACGGCTGGTCATGGTGTAGGGACCAGTACCAGCATCAGCACCGGTGATTACCCCTTTGGCATTATCATCTAGCGTAATTGTAGCAGTCACATTATCCCCATCGCTATCAGTGATAGTTACTGCTGAAAACGGTGAAATGGTAGCATTATCGTTTACCGTTTGCCCCGCGGACGTTCCAGTTATGGCTGGAGCTGTATTAGACGGAGTGCTTGGACTAAAAACAAACTGATCTAAAATTGCATCAAACCCAAAAGACCCACTATTATCAGATACCTCTACAGATGTAACATCCTCGAAATTACTATTCAATGTGACCACTCTGGATGCTCCCGCGCCGAAGACCGCTTCTGTCTGTGTCCCTGTAGAGGAGGCACCATCAAATCCTTGAATGAATATTCCGTTATTGGAACCGAACCCACCCTCTACTGAAAAGGAATTGAAGGCAAAAGAGCCGTTATCTGTCCTTGATATAATTATTTTCTGACCCGACTGAAACTCAGGAAAAATTCCACCCGTTTTTCCTGAACCTTCGTCAAAACCATTGTCTTCGTCGAAAAATATACCGCTAGTTTGGACAGAGCCACCTCTCTCGTAAACAAACTCATAACCGGAGATTCCAGCAGCTATTGCAGAAACTACATCTTCACTGTTTGCAAAACCCTGATCATCAAAAGTGATTATTGTTTGTCCACCAGCACTCGTCGTAAACGTCTCTACACTACCATAGCTGGTTCCCTCGGAGTTGATAGCGTAGGCACTTACGTAGTACTGAGTGCTGGCGGAAAGACCCGTAATTGACTCGGAGAAAGTACCCGTTCCCGTACCATTATCATCTTGGGTTACCCCAGCTTCACCTATCTGGGGAGTAGCATCGGTTGATGAGTAAACTACACCCCGCTCAGTAACACTGGCCCCACCATCAGCGGTGACATTGCCGCCTACTGTGGCTGAAGAGGCATCAAAAGTAGAAATAGTGGTGGTGGAAACGGTGGGTGATGTTGCAGCCAGTACTGTCTCAGTATTAGCAAAATACAGTCGATGAAAGCCGTAGTTTACCAAGTTTTCGCTCCCACCACCAGCATCGGTATCAGTAATGGCTATGTCGAAATAGTCAAGGTCGGTAAACGTGCTAAAATCGGGTAAGGTACTCCAGCCAGTATCCCCGCTTACGTTAGTTCCAGTAGTAGTTACCGTCCCTCCGGCACTTTTATGTCCGGTAAAGGTGACTGTAAAAGAACCAGTAGTAATAAAAGTACTATTATACTTATATACCATCACATCTGCCAGATCAAACTCAGTCATATTTGTTCCGTCAGCTTCTACCCGAATGGTACCAGATGCTAAGTCTGTATTATTATTTAGCCAAAAGCCTTCATCAGTACCGATGGCAGTGATGTCTCCTGATGACTGAGAGGTAAGTGAAAAGTATGTTCCTGTGTGAGAAGTTGCATTGGCATAAGTAGCGGGCCACCCATCGGCGGTGGTAAATGCGTATTCCCCGTCAATTGGACCAGTCTCAGCCTGATTGCTAAGGTTTACAGTAAGAGTAGCGGTGCTTTGATCAGTTCCATCATCGGCTTGAATCGTTAAAGCAAAGGAATTGGTACCTTCAAAATCCAGATCACCCGGGTCATTCACATAAACCGCTCCGGTAGTTGCATTGATGGTAAAGGGAGGGAGATTGGTGCTTACAACACCGGAGCTATTATCAGTATCTTGATCAGTATTGCCCGCAGTAATACGGTAAGTTACCCCGGTATCAGTTCCTCCACTATCACCGTCATTAGCGTCTACATTGTATACTAGCGAACCTAGCGGACTGTTTTCTTCTATGCTCACAGCATGAGTACCATCAGAAAGGTCTGATTCAAAGGCGGGTGGGGTGTTGGAAGAAGGAGGGGTAATACTTGAGAGTTCAACGTTTTTAAAGGCAAAAACAAAAGAGTTTGGTGTTCCGTTATTCGTGGTCTTACTTTTTATAGTGAAGTAATTAATATCATCAAAAACAGCACTCGTAAGTTCAGATGCATTGGTAAAGGTTTTATCTTCAATAATTCCGACAACATAATCACTTGACGTTCCTTTATTCGTTACAAAATAAATAGTCGTTGCATTGTCTCCTTGATATTCATGGAGGTTTATGGAGTTTAGATCAAAGGTATACCCACCATTCAATGAAACCTTCCATTCAGTTTCTTCTAATAGATTATATGAGCCAATATAGCCAGCACCATATGAAATTAAAGTTCTCAATGTTGATTCTACTTTCACAGTATAGCCCCCCGCAGTTTGCATCATTGTGTTGGTGCCATACCCTGAGTAACTACTCCAGTCAAAAGCTTGTGTTTGCAAAACCCCGGTTAAATCCTTCATAGCAATAGAATTTGCCAGCGGCTTAACTTCAATATCACCCAGTTGGATTTCTAACTCCCAGTCGCCCTGGGCTATTTCATTTCCGGTTTTATCATCCGAGCCTGCAACATCTAGATGGGTTTTGTGGGTGATAATCTCTAAGAAGTCATCACCTACTTCATCTTTTGCCAATTCACAGCCGTAGAGAAGCAAATCTCCCTTTTCTACCGTCGCTTGGTTCAGCGCGTCAAAGAATTGAGGAGTCTCGCGAAGCTCGGTTTGGGCTACTCGTTGGTTACCCAACTGCAACTGTCCGGCACTGGCGTGAGAAAATAGGTGGACGGCGGTTAGTCCTCGGTAGTTTTGCAGAGCAGTCGTCAAATAGGCAAGTCCGTCAGCATCCTTCGGTATTTCTACTACCTCTACGCCGGGTTTTGCTAATTGGGAAAATAGAGCGTAATCCTTAATATTTCGATCCACAATCACTAGTTCGCGAACCGCCGAATGCTTAGTTAGGGTAATTTCAGTAGTATTTTCTACCCAATCAGCTTTTTTAGCTGTCGTGGCAATAGCCTTGGGGTTTCTTCGCAGAGATTTTCCTCGCGCCAGATTGGCGAGCTTATCATCAATTAGGTAACTGTTATTTCGGTTACTGTAACTGCCTCTTCTTCCGGCGTAATACGCACTAGCAGCTCCACTGGCGGAAAGAGAACCGGCTACCAACGCCATTTGCATCAGCGTAGAGCCAGCCGTTTTGGCGATCTGTTTTCTGAAATTGCTAAAAGCTACCATAGTAATATCCTAACGTTCTTTACTCGTTCGATTTGGGGGTAATGACACTGGCTGCGGTACCCGCCGTATCTTTCCAGAAGGCGAGTTCGCTGTATTTTTCAAAAAGGTCAGGAGGTAAAATGGATCGGCGGGCTTTGTATTCTACTTTTTTGCTGACGGTATGCAACCCTTTCACTCCCAACGAGTAGTCAAACTCATCGTGGGAGAACTCTACATTTTCGTAGTTGTGGGGGTAATACTCTAAATCCAGAAACCGATAAATCAGATTGATTGATTTATAAGGAAACTTGGTGAGCAGATCGTAGTCTACCAGCAGTAGTTTTTCGGAATACTCTCCGTAGAAGGCTTCTTTCAGGGCGGTAAGTGCCCCGCCAACCGTACCATTGAGTAAACTTTCGCAACGAGAGTACACGGTAGCCCGAGTGCCCGGCGAAAACATCCGGCTGTAGTCAAAGGGGTTTTTTCGGTAGATTTTTTCAAAGCTATCCATAATCCAGGCAGGGTTTCTCACCAGACAGATTACCTTGAAGTCATCGTAGAGTTCTACCAACTGGTGCAAGCGAGCCGTCCACATGCGGTTGGTATCCAGAATAATTTCTTTGGGATTGTCTTGGTAGTAGGCGTTGATGATGGATCGGCAAATGGTCTTTCGTTTCTCTTCATCAAAAAAAGCGTAGAATTCGCTTCCGGCACCCATTTGTTCCAGACAGCCATTGATTAATGCAGCTACTGGACTGCTCATCCCGGCGTGCAACTGAGGGTTTTGCGACAAGATCGCTGAGAGTAAGGTAGAACCTGAGCGAGGTAAGCCAGAGATGAAATGACATCGTTTTTCCACAGCTTCAGCGACGATTTAGGGTACTAGAATCTATTTCGCCAAAGCTAGATAGTTTGTTCCTGAAAACTGAAAGCAGCTTTTTTAAGATTAATAGCGCGTAAGAAAAGTGAACGGAAGTGAAGAAAACGATAAAAGGTCACGAAGGATATAAAGATTAGAATACAGACTTAGATTTATTTTAAATCCCAGTAGAGTATTTAAAAACCTGATAGTAGCTTTTTTCTAAAAAAAAGTAAAGAGTAATTAATCCTTACTAGGGGGATTTGCGAAAGTTACTCCCACCTTCAAGATGAGATACAATTGAGTTTACCAAACCTTTTTAGTATATCAATCGTAATGATATTAAAATAATATCACTTTAATATACCAAACTATGAAAAACGAGCACGAAATCAGTCCTACCTCCGGATACTCAATGGCCGGGTCAGCTCTAATAGTCGCTTTTGTTGGTTTTATTTCACTAATGGTTGGTAGTATAGCCTGGATCGCAATAATCGTGGTCCCAGTACTATTGTTGCTTCTACGGGGGTTTATTATGATTCAGCCTAATGGTTCTATGGTGATGACATTGTTTGGTGATTACAAAGGAACGGTGAAGAAAAATGGCTTTTTTTGGGTAAATCCCTTTTACAGTCGGCAAAAGATTTCGCTACGGGCTCGAAACTTTGACAGTGAGCGGGTGAAGGTAAACGATAAGCTGGGTAACCCCATTATGATTAGCGTCATTCTGGTCTGGAAAGTAGAAGATACCTATAAAGCAGCTTTTGAGGTGAACGATTACGAAAATTTTGTCAAGGTACAGTCGGATGCTGCCGTTCGTAAACTAGCTAATTCGTATCCCTACGACAATTTTGATCACGAACACGAAATTACGCTCGTTTCTGGGGTGGATGAAGTTAACGAAGCATTGGAGGGTCGGTTGGGCGATCGGCTAAAGATGGCCGGCATTAAAGTGATTGAAGCCCGAATTGGCTATCTGGCGTATTCATCGGAGATTGCTAGTGCCATGTTGCGTCGGCAGCAGGCTACCGCTATTGTAGCGGCTCGGGAGAAAATCGTGGAAGGAGCGGTGAGTATGGTAGAAATGGCTTTAGAAGATTTATCCAAAAAAGAAATCATCGAGATGGATGAAGAGAAGAAAGCAACAATGGTTAGTAATCTGATGGTGGTACTTTGCTCCGATAAAGATGCCACCCCGGTAGTGAATACGGGAACATTACATCAGTAACCTGCTTTTATCAGTATAAATCGTTTACCAGATGTCCTTTAGCGCAGTATTATGCCGAAAAAGAAAGCATTTGCCTTACGAGTAAGCCCCGAGATGATGGCCGCTGTTGAGAAATGGGCGGCCGATGAATTCCGAAGCACCAATGGGCAAATTGAGTGGATTATCGATCAGGCACTGCAAAAAGCAGGAAGAAAGAAGAAAGCCAAAGAAGGAAAGAAAGACCCAGAAGCAGAAAGCTCGAAGTAACTCTCTCCGGGACTGGAGACCGAAATACCGATTGATATAATGTATCACATGAAAAGTATAATCTTGTATAGCTTAGGGGTACTTAGTTTACTACTTGTATGCTCTTGTAATAGCCTCTCAGATAAGAGCGGAATTGTTGACTACGAATTATTTTTGGCAGTGGATGAAAAAAGGCCAATGGTTGTAGCCTTTGGAGGTAGCGAGGGTGGAATGGTATACGCTGGGAAAGAAACGCAGGATTTGAGAGATAGTATTTTATCCCGTGGGTATCACTTTCTAGCGATTGGTTATTTCGGTACTTCAAATACCCCTGACGTATTAGACCGAATTTCCTTAGATGCTATCTACGATACAATCAGCCTGGTTAGCCAACAACCATTTATTGATCAAAACCAGATTGCTCTTTTTGGCGGTTCAAGAGGAGGAGAACTCGTCCTTAACATAGCTTCAAGGTATCCAGATATTGCGGCGGTCATGGCTATTGTCCCTTCTCATGTAACGTTACCTGCTCGGTTTGGATGGAACGAATCTTCCTCTTGGACATTTAAAGGAAAAGAAGTTCCTTGGGTGGTTGCATCGGATGAAGCCAGAGCGCTGATAGATGACGGGGATTTTTACGGAGGCTTTAGCAAGATAATTGAGAACCCTCAATCTGAATCCGTTACAGAAGCTGCGATAGTAGTAGAAAAGATCAATGCACCAATACTATTTGTTTCTGCTTCAGAAGATGAAGTATGGCCTTCTACGCTAATGGTTAATAGGATGATAGAGAGGCTCGAAGAGAACCGCTTTCAGTACCACTATCAACACGTTGAATTAGAAGGTGGTCATGCCGCATTTACTAAAAATTACGGAGTAATCTTAGATTTTTTAAGCAAGCAATTACCCTTAGACAAATAGATATTCTCTAAGTAAAGTTATTAAACTCAAGTTCTTAAGAAAACTAAAACCACCCTGAAAACTCCTGCTTGGACAGTTTGAAAAGTTGTAAACGGGAAAATCTTCCGGCTAAATAGGTTTCAGCCGCCACCACGAATCCTCTGTCTCCGGTTACGGTAAAATCGCCCAGTAAATACGGGTTAGTCTGTCCTAAATAGTTGATGCTCATTAATTCGCCCGATTCTTTGGCATAAGCGTAGAAAATCAGTTGACGGCGTTTGGTTTGGGTTCCGTACAAAATAATATCTTGCCCAGCTTGAGTAATTTCCTTGATGATTACTCGGTCATTTTCGTCAATCTCATTGAAGTCTACCACAGGTAGATCGCTGCCTATCGCAATAGTACGTTCAGAAACTTGGGCATTGGTTAGTAAAGCCCCTTGTCCGAATTTATTTTGGGCTAAGGAGTACTGCTCGGCAGCAATGGGATGCAATGCGCTAATGACCGACTCATCGCGGTAGCCGTGTAGGGTCCCGGCAAGTTCCTCGTTGCTTTGAGTAGCAAATACTAGAGAAAAAGAGTAATTGTAGAGACTGTTAAAGTAGACATAATTTCCATTAGTGCTCACGAAGAAGTGCAGGGCAGAACCTACTCCAGAAATATGGTCAATTACATCTGCCTCAGTACTGTATGATTCACTCCAAATCTCAGTAAAGGCCGCGGAATACGAGTGCAGGGTGCTGCTGCGGTTCCCGCAGTCGACCGGAACGGAAGATGGGAAACCAAAATTAAAAATGGAACTCTTATTCCTGCAAACGCTCGGCGGTTCAAATCGCTATTGTCCCGGTCCGTAGATATAGCTATGCTCCGCGCCCACAGGATAGTAAGTTGTAACAGTATTTAGGAGCGATGACCGTGAAAAACGAGTACCGGACGGTCGGCCTCAAAGACTACCTGCTTAGTAATGCTTCTCCGGGTAAGTCGCTCCCAGACGGTATGATCCCGAGGCATCATGGCTAGAATACCTACTTCATGATGCCTGTCTAGATACGCCCTTAACCCCTCGAGTACATCCTCACCCCTCTGGAAATGGTACGTATGGCGAAACGGGCGAAGAATACGTTCCAGAGAATCGCCTACCGTAAGTTTATCGTTACCAAGCTTTCCGTCAGATTCAGAGACATGTAATACATCTATTCTCGTATGAAAAGCGTCAGCCAAGGACATTAGCCCCTGAAAGGTGTCGGGGCGGTCTACCTTCTGATAATCGGTCGCTAGTAAGATCGAATCAATTTTAGCGAATACGGCATTTTCAGGAACGGTTAAGATGGGGCAGGTGGTTCGTCGCATGAGGTTGGTGGTGGTACTACCGAGTAGCTTCTCTAGATCGCTATCGCCTCGGTTTCCCATCACTACCAGATCGATACCATGCTCTTCAATAGCTTCCTCAATGGCCTCTTCGGGGAAAGAGCCGCTACCTATAAACTCGTAGGCCATCTTTTTACCGTTCAAGTGAGTGCGTTCTATTTCCTCAAATTTCTCTTGAACCTCGTTAACTATCTGTTCTTGGCTGGCCTTGATGTCGAGGTACATTCCCGTCATGGGGTAAGCGTTCAGAATAAACAATTTAGCACCAGTATTTTGCGCTAGTGAGATGGCGTACTTTAAGGCTCGGGTAGCCCGGTCAGAGAAATCAGTGGGGGCAAGAATTTTCTTTATCGTTTTCATATTGATGATTTTTTGATTGGTGATATAAATCTCTAGTCGGTCTAGGTATTTAATAGAATAAATGTGTGAATACGCTCTTGGGCATCATCGGGAAAAATACGGATGATCTGTTGCATATCGTCTGGAGAAACATGGTTAGAAATAACCTTCATGGTAGCAAACAAAGTACTTTGGGCTAATTCTTTTCCAGTTGCATTGGCAGGAAACAAATTTGGGTCAGAAGCTACAATTTCATCTAGAAAATCAGATAATGTGTGGATAGGGTCGGGAAGGAACTGATCGATTTTCCATTGCTCTACCGTCAGTGCTTGCAGGGGCTGGGGCAAAGCAGCGAAGAGCTGCACTACTTTTGAAAACGGAAAGCTTTGGCAAATAGTACTAAAAAGCGATTTCACTAATGCCAGGGGCTTATCGTAATCGTTAGGGTAGCCCAGCCAACTCGCGATAGACGCAATAATTTCGCGTAAGTAAATAAAATGCGGTTGGTATCGAGGCGGTTCCTTCATGATCGAGACACTTAGTATTCATGTATCTAGAATTACTACTCAAACTGTCAATCTGATCGCACCGAATAAATTGAGATAAACGTCAACACTGAGTTGATGCCTCCGCTGAAATATCTACAAAGACTACCTCAATGCGGTTGAGCTTGCCGTAGCGTCTCAAATCCGATTTTACGGCCTGATTAACATAGCCCTTTGTGGTAAAATTGTGGTAGTAGCGCAAAACAATGATACCTGATTGTAAACAGGTGTACTCGAGGCTATATTGGTTAACCGGTGCCAAAGCCGAGGAAAGCTCACCGTATTGGCTATTGGTTAGGTCTTGAACCTTGACAACTACCAAACTGCTGCGGTCAAAACCATCTTGGGCAAATGCAGAAATACTAACTAGCATGGCAAGTGCAATAAGGCCACTCAAGCACATGCTCCTGATACTGAAAGCTTGATTTTTCATAATAGTGAAATTATTGTTTGGTAACAGTATTCCGTTGAAATAGTAGCACTCTTCTCGATACTAGCTTACGACCTCTGGGATATCTGAATCTTAAGTACGTCATTTTGTAGTAATTGAGTTATGACATAGATCATAGAAAAACATGATTTCAATGAGATTCCGTAAAGGAACTGGGGCAGTATGAGTACAAATGGATTGAGTTCATCATAGTTAACTACATTGTTCCCCCAGTAGCATCCACTGCTATTCCTGAGAAGGATGAAGGCTCATTGTCCAAACGGGGTACTTACTGTGGTTGGCTACATTTTCGGCAATGCTACCTCCCAGTAAGCGTAATAATCCCCGGTAAGCGTGAGTAGAGATGGCAATCAAATCTGCCCCAATCTCATCGGCAAAGTGAATGATCCCCTCTTCTTCCCCAATGTCGCTAAAGGTATTCAGCGTATAGTTTTTCAACTGACAGCTCTTAGCCAGTTTCTTTAGTTGCTCCCGTACAGTAGGGTCTTCTCTGAAATTGCTGATGGTATTGATCCGTACTACGTGCAGTTGGGCATCAAAAGCTAGTTGAAGTTCACTAAGTGTCCTGAGAACAGCGTGCTCTTTTTCGTGAAGTGCGGTGGCGTATACGATATTTTTTAGATGGGAAAAATCAGTTGCGCTCTTAATAATCAACACTGGACTCGGGGAAAAGCGAACCATACGCTCGGCGTTGGAGCCTACTAAGATTTCCCTAACGCCACTCACCCCTCGGGAACCCATCACTACTAAGTCCATCTTTTCCTTTTTCAGTATGCGTGCAATACTCTGATAAGGATTCCCCACTACTATCTCAGAAGTGATTGGCACCCCACCAATAGCCTCTTTCTCGATTAATTCTATTAGCTGCTGGGTGGTATCTTGCTTTAATTGCTTCAGGTATTCAACCGGCAGTACCTCTACTACGCCTGGAGGTGCCTCTTCTTCTGTCATTGGAAACATGAGAACATGCACCAAATGAATAGCTGCCTTGTGTTGCTGAGCTAGCTGGTAAGCAGTTCGTAAGGCTTCATTGGCCAAAGGCGAAAAATCGGTAGGAACTAGTATCTTCTTCATAAGTCTATTTAAAAAATTTGTAAATATTTAGGTCGTATCTGATGACCCTCTTGCCAGGCTACTTGTTGCACCGTGGCGTTGGAAATAGTGCCATCGGTTAGTAAAATCACTTCAGCAGGCGAAAGCCGATCATCGTACAGTACTTCCTCTACTCCCTCTAAGTCTAATAGGGCTGATCGCACTTGTTCAAAATCAAATATATTACTTGTGTCTATCGTAAAGATCTGCTGGTATTTTCCGGGAATATCTGTTGTAGGAAACATAATTAGTTATTGTTCATGGATGGATAAAATGGGTAGCGGAGTATGCCTCGCTAGCTGTTTGGTGACGCTCTTGTGAAAGAGTCCTTCCAGTATGGCATGGTGGCGGGGCACCACTACTAATAAATCTGCGGAAGACCACATCAAATGCTGTTGTATTCCCTCGGCGGGGAACTTATTTTTAATAAAGTCTATGGGAACCAGAATTTTCATGGGTTTATCGGTTACTCTCTGAATTACGCTCGAAAAACAGCCAGAAACAATGATACAAATCAGGTGTCCCCCTGACTTTTTGTCAAAAAGTCAGGGCTATTCAAGCATGATCTTCGAGAGGATATTGGCTGCGAACTATGCCCATTTGCGAAAGCAAGTATAAGAGATGGGCATGAACGTTGTCTTAGCCGAAGGTAGTTACTGGCTAATTTAGCCCCTGATAAATAGCATGCGGTAGATTTGCTGACTTGGAGATGATCAGTTTTTCTCGAAACGCCCCGACTGCCGCTCAATCTTGACTCGATAAATGACCTCGGCCCGTCGCTCTACGCGGGATACATCTTGCGCCCGAAGATCCAGTATTGATTGGCTGTAGACCCCAGTTTGCAAGGGATATAGGCGATTTTTCAAAATCTGTAATCCTTCTTCGGCTGCGCTATTGGTCAATTCTTCAAATTTCCCCCAGAGAATTACGCTACGCCAGTTGGCGAGGTTATCGATCTGGTCTACTTCTAGACAAACCTGAGGCTGTTGGCGCATCAATGTTACCTTGGTACCCTCCCGCGCATGACTGTAAATGTACGGTCGGTCAAACGCAAACAAAATAGGGACAATGTATAACGCTTCGCCCTGCCCGCAACCCAAGCGACCTACTACTTGGCTGGTCAGTAAGGTTTCAATTTGAAAGTCAGTTAATGATCCGGTCACTAGTCTCGTCTTTTTTTATTGATAAACGCCTCATGCTAATTTAACGCAATATTTAAGGTAGCCATATACTACTTTCAGTTATTTCTTATGCTTGTGGTCGAGGTAATAGGTTTTAACCAACCTGTATTCAGGGTAAATCTACGGTTTGCCATCAGGTATCCTTTGATTTACAGGAGAAACTTGGGCAGAACAGGTTTAGTCCAAAAGGCCACGAAATAGGTGCAAATGATTAACCATATTCTCTCAGAACTTCGCTAAGGTCGTAAGCTTCACCCTTGATTTTTTGCCTAGCAAAATAGGGGTAAAATAGCATCTTAAGCACCCTGAATTACGTATACTCTTATACTGATGATACAATGGTTTTACCTAACCTTCTAAAGTTACCGACTATGCCTAAGATCATCACACTAACCATAAACCCCTCGGTAGATAAGAACACCCGTATTAGCGGATTACGACCAGATAGTAAACTACGTTGCAGCCACAGTATAGCGGAGCCGGGTGGGGGAGGCATTAATGTATCGCGGGCTATTTACAAACTGGGTGGGCAGTCTACTTGCGTGTATTTAGCCGGAGGCTCAACGGGCGAATTATTACAAAATTTGCTAGAAAGCGAGCAGATCCCTTCCCATCGAGTGCCGATTGAGGAACCTACTCGGGAAAATATCATGGTAGTAGATGATGTCACTGATCAGCAATATCGCCTGATTATGGAGGGGCCAAACATTAGCAGTGAAGAATGGCAGCAAAGTATTACCCAAGTAACCTCTTTAATTGATGAAGGGGATTTTGTGGTAGCCAGCGGGAGTCTGCCCGTAGGTGTTCCGGTAGATTACTACGCTAAGGTAGCGGAAGCAGTACGCGCTAAAGGAGGAAAAATTATTGTAGATACCTCTGGTGAGGCACTCAAGTATGCGGCTAATGCCGGAGTTTATCTGCTCAAACCAAACTTGGGGGAGCTAAGCTCGCTAACCTCCCAGGAAGCAGTAACTGGGCCAGATCAGGAACAGTTGGCTCAACAAATGATCGATCGGAAAATGGCGGAAGTGGTGGTAGTTTCCCTCGGGCCAAAGGGAGCGATGCTAGTGACCGATGGTATTATAGAATACATTACAGCTCCTACCGTGCATAAAAAGAGTACGGTAGGGGCAGGCGATAGTATGGTAGCGGGTATGGTCATGCGCTTATCTCAGGACTGGTCACTGGTTGATGCGGTTCGCTACGGAGTGGCCTGTGGAACTGCGGCTGTCATGACCGAAGATACTCAACTCTGTGAGAAAGAGGATGTAGAGGAGTTGTACGGTTGGATTATGGATCACGCGAATCGTTAGCAGTTATCTGTTCAATCAAGAAATAGCATAACCTTTTAAACCAATAGCAACCATGAAGACTATACTATTTCCCACTGATTTTTCTAAAAGGGCGAATCGCGCCCTGAAAGAAACAGTAAACTTAGCTGAAAAGCTAAGCGCGAAAATAATTATCTACCATGTTTACCATCGTCCTGCGACTGAAAAAATTTCAAGCGAACACTCTGACCGACTCTTGGAAAATCTGGAGCGAGATATTGACATGAATTTTAGGGAGTTGTTATCGGAAACCCCTGGGCTCACCGACCTAGACTATGAATTTCGGAAGGAGCGAGGAATTCTGGCTGACTTCATTGTCGATACTTCTGAAAAAGATGCGATTAATCTGGTCTGTATGGCAACCAAAGGCGCGAAAACTTTTGGCGAGTTGTGGGGCACTAAAACGGCCGATATTGTAAAAAAGTTAAACGTGCCCGTGTTAGTAATTCCGGATAACACCCGTTTAGACACAATTGAAAAGGTGGGTTTGATCTGCGATTACAGTGAGGAGACCAATTATCATACCCTAGACTTTCTGCTAGAAATAGTAGAGGAGTTAAAACTAGAAACAGATGTAATAACGCTAAACCGGGACGAAAAGACTATGACCGCTCAGGAAAAAGCGTACCGAGAGTTGGTGCGAAAAAAACTGGAGAATGTTCCGGCTACCTTCCACTTTTCTTTCTCAGACGATGTACATCAAGGAGTGATGACGTATTGCCAAGCCCATGAGATTGGATTGATTGCCATTCTACCGAAGAAATACAACTTTATTGTTCAGTTGTTTCGCGAAAGCCTGACCGAGCAAATGACTTTTCGCAGTTCAATTCCATTGCTAGTACTCAAATGAAATTAGAATCCTATGCCTGAAATCAATAATCTGGAAAAGCTAACCGATAAAATCTACCAAGAAGGGGTTAGGAAAGCTGAAGAGAAATCGGAGGCCATTGTAAAATCGGCTGAAGAAGAGCGAAGTCGGATATTGTCTGAGGCTGAAGCGGAAGCCAAACGGATTATTACGGAGGCTCAGCAGCAGGCTACCCGAGCCGCCCGAAGCACTGAAAATGAACTAACCCTCAAGGGGAAGCAACTGATCAGCGACTTGAAAGTAGAAATTCATCAGCTTTTATCTGCCAAGATTCTGGAAAATGGGATGAGTGATGCTTTTGCCGACGTTTCCTTTCTACAATCAGCTATTTTGGAAGCTATCCGCAGCTGGAACTCAGTAGATAATTTGGAGCTGATGCTGCCCTCCGAATTGGAACAGAAGTTGGAGAAGGCTTTTCACCACAGTATTCGAGAACATGCCGAGAATTTAACCATTACGTTTAATGACAAAATCTCCGGTGGGTTTAGGATTGCCAAAAAAGACGACTTCTATCAAATTTCATTTTCCGAAAATGAATTTAATGATCTGTTCAAGTCGTACCTCAGCGAAAAAACCAACCAACTACTATTTAACACCCATACATAGAACCTTATATGCACCTAGAGGCGGGAAAACGAAGTACGGAGGACGGAAAATGGAGAACGGATTAGTAACTCAGAACCCTGAACTCAGCAATCTACACATATACAAATGACTAGTGACCAATGACGAATGCATCATGAACTACTACTATCTCCTAGCCGGATTGCCTGACCTGACTTTAACAATGGACACTCGGAAGACTGATTTTTCCGAAGTGTTGGAAACCATACGCAGAAATCTCACTCCGACTGATGAGCAGCAGTTTCAGTATCTACTATATCCAAACGATAACCGGAACCTACTGGATACTTTGTTTCATAAATACCATGATTTTCCCCCAACAGCATTAGCCTATCCGAATTCCATCAGTGAGTCAGAACTAAAGAATTACCGCCGACAACAAGCGGCTTTTCCATCTTATATGGTCGAGTTTCTAAGTACAGAAGAGCAGTTCACGAATATGTCTCCCCGAGAAATGGAAAACCAACTATGGCATCTGTTTTACGAGGAAACCACCGAGCAAAGCCCATTCATTACCCAGTATTTTCAGTTTGAGCGAAAATTAAAAGAAGTGATAGCGGCTTATCATAACTCTTTATTCAGCTTTTTATCTTCCCCATCATTGGAAGATGATTCTATTCAGAGCCAGGTAGGCGTAGGTAAAGCTTTTTCCCCTAGTCTTCAAAAGGAGTATCCGTACATTGACGCACTGGGAGAGCAAATCGTTGCCGGAAATCCGGCTGATCTTGAGAACTTCATCGATCAAATTAAGTGGGACTATCTGGATGAGTTTCGGGAACCTTTTAGTCGAGAGCAAGTATTTGCCTACGGCTCAAAGTTACTTTTGGTATACCGCAATCAGTTACGTAGTACCGATTCAGGGCAGGTTCGTTTTACCGAGCTTCAGCAGACTATTCAGCGTTCAGTTTCTTCACCTTTAATTTCCATCTCATGACCCAAGGTAAAGTTGTAGGGGTAGTTGTTAACCTCATTTATATAGAAGCTGAAGGGCCAGTAACCCAAAACGAGATTTGCTTTATCCTGAGCGAAGGCAAAAGGTTAAAAGCGGAGGTTATCCGAGTGGTGGGTAGCCAAGCGGCGGCGCAATTGTTTGAATCTAGCCGTACCATAAAGCTGAATAGTGAAGTAGAGTTTACCGGACGTATGCTAGAAGTAGAGCTAGGCCCGGGAATCTTGTCTAAACGCTACGACGGACTACAGAGCGACTTAACTAAAATGGGGGGGATGTTTATTGAAATGGGTGAGGTCACCTCCCCACTAGATGAAGATGTGTTTTATTCATTTACCCCCTTAGCTAAAAAGAACGATCCGGTAAAAGCTGGAGACTGGCTCGGTAGCGTACAGGAAAATTGGGTAAATCATAAAATTATGGTGCCCTTTACTGCCGAGGGGCATTTTAAAGTGACTGATATTGCCTCGGCAGGAGATTACAAGATTTCTGATACTATGGCTACTCTCGTTTCCGATCAAGGTGAAGAGCTAAAAGTTACGATGCGCCAAACTTGGCCAGTGAAACTAGCCGTTGATCGATTTGCCAAAAAATTTCGCCCCCGCAATATTTTACAAACAGGGCTACGGGTAATTGATACGCTTAATCCCATTGCCGAAGGGGGCACTGGCTACATTCCTGGTCCCTTTGGTACGGGTAAGACAGTATTACAGCAGGCAATTGCCAAAAATAGCGAGGCCGATATTGTCATCATTGTTGCCTGTGGTGAACGGGCCAACGAAGTAGTAGAGATTTTCACGGAATTTCCGCAGCTGACTGATGCCCGAACCGGACGAAAGCTAGATGAAAAGATCACCATCATTTGTAATACTTCTAATATGCCGGTAGCGGCCCGAGAAGCTTCCGTATACGTAGGAATGACTCTGGCTGAGTACTACCGTAATATGGGATTGAAGGTACTAATGCTAGCCGACTCTACGTCTCGTTGGGCTCAGGCTCTGCGCGAAATGTCTAACCGGATGGAAGAGCTACCTGGCCCTGATGCTTTTCCGGTGGAGCTCCCTGCTACTATCGCGAACTTTTACAGCCGAGCCGGAATCGTAGAATTGAATAATGGTGAGTTAGGGTCAGTTACCTTCATTGGAACAGTGTCCCCCGCTGGCGGTAACTTTAAAGAGCCAGTAACTGAGTCTACCAGTAAAGTAGCTCGTTGTTTTTATGCCTTATCTCAAAAACGAGCGGATGCTAAGCGATACCCTGCCATTGATTCTCTGGCTTCTTACTCAAAGTATCTGGATTATCCTGAATTTATTGCTAATGCCGATGCTACTATTCAGCCAGGGTGGACTGAGCTAGTAAAGCAGGCCAAAGACTTGGTAAGAAATGGGATAGAAGCTCGGGATCAAATCAATATCCTGGGAGATGATGCTGTTCCTATTGCCTACCACGTTAGCTTTTGGAAAAGCGAAGTCATTGATTTTGCGCTGATACAACAGGATTCATTTGACGAAGTAGATATGAATACTCCTATCGATCGCCAAAAGTACATGCTCAATAAGGTGATGGAAATTTGTGAGATCGACTTCACCTTTTCTGACTTTGAAGAAGTTGGAATCTACTTTAAGAAATTGATCAACCTACTAAAACAAATGAATTACTCCCCCTTTGAATCTTCTGATTTCAAAAAGTACGAAGCTGAGCTAGATGAAACGGCTCAGCAAAAGTCAGGCTCAGCAACTACCGTAGAACTGACCCTGGGAACTAACCACCGATAGCCATGAAGCCTAAAGCATTTCAACGGATATACACTAAGATTTCCAAAATCACCAAAGCTACTTGTGAGATACATGCGGAAGGAGTACGCTACGGTGAACTGGCTTCAGTAGCCGACCGCCCAGCGCAGGTCATCAGTGTGGTAGGTGAACGAGTAACCCTACAAGTATTCGCGGGCACCGAAGGGTTATCGTCCACTTCCGAAGTGCTATTTTCAGGAATGCCCCCCACTTTAATGGTGAGTGATCTTTTAGCGGGTCGTTTTCTCAACGCCTACGGCAATCCTTTAGACGGTGGCCCTGCGCTAGTCGGAGAGAAACGCTTAATCAATGGCAGTGCGGTTAACCCAGTTAAAAGAGCTAAACCTTCCACCTTATTAGCCACGGGTATTGCCGGTATCGATCTTAACAATACTTTAGTCACTGGTCAGAAAATTCCCTTCTTCGCTGATCCAGATCAGCCTTACAACCAAGTTTTAGCTGAAGTTGCGATGCGGGCTGAAGCGGATAAAATTATTCTGGGTGGCATGGGGTTGTCCAACGACGACTATCTGTTCTTCAAAAATACTTTTGATGAGGCTGGGGTGATGGATAAGATCGTTTCCTTTATCAATACGTCTGAAAACCCACCCTTAGAACGGTTGCTAATCCCGGATATGGCCTGCACGGCGGCGGAGTATTTTGCTAACGATCGACACCAGAATGTGCTGGTACTGCTCACCGACATGACTCTGTACGCTGACGCTCTGGCAATTGTAGCGAACAAAATGGATCAGATTCCTTCCAAAGACTCTATGCCGGGTTCGCTCTACAGCGATCTGGCGAGTATCTACGAAAAATCGGTACAGTTTGTCCACGGTGGTTCTATCACCATCATAGCCGTTACTACTCTTAACGAAGGGGACATTACCCACGCTATTCCGGATAACACGGGCTATATCACTGAGGGGCAGCTATTTTTAAAGCATGATACCGATATCGGGAAAGTCATTGTTGACCCCTTCCGGAGTCTGTCCCGACTGAAGCAAAATGTAATTGGTAAGAAAACCCGAGAAGACCATCCGCAGGTAATGAATGCACTGGTCAGATTGTACGCTGATGCGATGGAAGCCAAAACTAAACGGGAGAATGGGTTTGACCTAAACGAATACGATAAAAAATGTCTGGCCTTTGCCCGGGAGTATGCTTTACGGCTATTAGCGATCGACATCAATATCCCGATTGATGAAATGTTGGATACAGGTTGGTCACTGTTCGCCAAGTATTTTGAAAAATACGAAGTAGGTATTAAGGACCAACTGGTTGAGAAGTACTGGAAATCGCTGAAGGTGACCACTAAATCGATTTTACAATCATGAAGTTTCACTACAATAAAACCACTATTCAGCAGTTTCGTCGCCAACTGGCCATTCGCGAAAGAGCATTGCCTATTCTGAAAAATAAAGAAACGGTGCTGCGGCAGGAAGAAAAGCGTATCACCAAAGAGCTAGAAAGTCTGCTGGAAGAGCAGGTGGAAGTGAAGAAAAAACTACAAGCCTTTCAGTCACTGTGGGGTGAATTTCCATCCATTCTTACGCTAGAAAATCTAGACATCTATTATAAAAAAATCGTAGGGGTTAAAGTGCCTGACGTAAGTGAAATCTCTTTTCACTTAGCAGACGTAAGTTGGTGGAACTACCCGGCTTGGGTACCTCTGGGTATCAATATCTTACAGCAAGTGATCGCTCTAGATATTAAAATCAAAGTCAAAAGTCAGCAAATCGAGTTGGTAAATATCGCTCGGAAGAAAACTACTCAAAAAGTCAACCTATACGAAAAAGTGCAAATACCTGCGTATGAAGACGCAATACTGAAGATAAAGCGCTTTTTGGAAGACAAGGAGAATATTTCTAAAGCTGCCCAGAAAATTGTAAAAAAGCGTAAAGAAGAGGAGGTATTCGGATGAAAGCTGCTTTTAAAAAATTGGACTTACTGGCTCACCGCGACGAGCGGGAAGAAATTATTTCGGTACTACAGGAGTTGGGGGTCATTCACCTCGAACTTGACTACACTTTCCGAAATGATCGAATTGATGACTTAGAACTCCAGAAAAACCGCTTAACCAAAACCATTACATTCATTCAGGAACAAGAAGATGTACTAGCTGATGCTCCTCCATTAGAATCATCCGAAAATCTGACGGTAGATGAAGTGGTAAACCGAGTTACCGAGTTAAGGCTTAAACAAGAAAAAGACGCTCAGCAGGCTGAATCACTTCGTAAGCAAAGGCAAAAACTCACTCCCTGGGGTAGTGTTGATCCTAACCGACTTGCTCAGTTAGCCCAGGCGGGGGTTCAAATATCATTTTATATTGCCCCCCAAAAAGAGTTTAAGAAGTTTAATTTCGATCAACTTACTTATCAGGTTATTCATCAGAGCTTGGATCAAGTGTATCTGGTAGTGCTTTCGACAGGCAGTGATCCCGAGCTACCCTTTCCCCAGGTTGAACTTCCGGCAGGTCGCATCCCGGAAATCCAGGCTAAAGAGCAGGCTTTGACAAGCCAGAGAGCAGACGCTGCTGAATCTGCTCGATCGTACCTGCCTTATCTACCAACGCTGAATACTGCATTAGTTAAATTGGAAAATGAATGGATGCTGAATCTTGCCAATGGTAGTTATCAAGAATACGCTGAGGGCAGTATTTTGCACTTAACCGGTTGGTTTCCAGCCAATATGGAAGGACGTTTGCTTCATTACCTTAAAAGTGAGAAGTTATCGTATTCTATTTCTGAGCCAGTTTCGGGAGATACTGTTCCGGTATTGCTCAAAAACCCTAAATATCCTAAGCTGTTTGAGGCTATCACTAAGATCTTTCAGTTGCCCAGTTACTACGAAATGGATCTTACCCCATTCATCGCAGTATTTTACCCCATACTATTTGCTTATTGCTTAGGCGATACTGGCTACGGACTGATACTCCTTTCTGCTGCCACGGTCGGCTGGTTTACCTTTCTGAAAGATGCTCGAGGGATGGCAATTCTAGGTATTGTTCTCGGTATTTTTACCACACTCATGGGAGTAGTTAAATCAGGTAGTATCTTTGGGCTGCCGATTGTGGACAATTCCAGTCACCCAATCTTTATTTACTTATCTCAGTACGTAGTCATTCCCGATGATCAGGGGGTTGTGTTCAACGCCTTTAATGTAGCCCTACTGATTGGAGTAGTACAAATACTCACAGGTATCCTGATTTCCATTTACAACAAAATATATTATCAAGATTTGCTAGCCGGATTGCCTCAAGTTGGTAAACTGTTAATTGTAGTTGGTCTGATATGGATGTTTTTGGCTGATTCTCAAGGTGTAGTTGTACTTCAGCCGGGGGTGCTAGTGAGAAAGCTACTATTGGTAGTGGGAGTACTCTTAGTACTTGGTTTTCATGATATGAAGCAATCCCCCCTGACTCGGGTGGCCAGTGGGATCTTGCCCTTGTTCTTTATCCTAACGGGAACACTGGGTGATGTTTTATCCTACGTCCGTTTGTTTGCGCTGGGAGTAGCTTCATCGGTGCTAGGCTTGGTAGTCAACCAAATTGCTATGTCCATTATGGGCGACCGCTGGTGGGGAATACCACTGGGAATAATCTTTTTACTATTTGGTCATGGCCTCAACTTAGCCTTGGCTACGCTAGGAGCATTTGTACATCCACTACGATTAACGTTTGTCGAGTTTTATAATAACGCCAATTTTGAAGGAGGTGGTGTTGCCTATAAACCACTCCGAAAAGTTTAATATCAACCTAACTAACCAAAAAAATATGGAAACGCTTCCCTTAACGCTCGCTTTTATCGGCATTGGCTTGTTGGTCGGACTTTCCGGTTGCGGTAGTGCCATGGGTACGGCCATTGGAGCTATGTCGACTGTAGGTGCTCTAAAAAAGCGCCCCGAGGCCTTCGGTTCTTTTATCGTATTAAGTGCTTTACCAGGTACGCAGGGCTTGTACGGTTTTGCCGGATTCTTCATTTTGCAGGATTTAATATCGCCCGAAATGACCCTATTGCAAGGAGCTGGAATATTGGGAGGCGGTATAGCTCTAGGGTTAGCTGGACTGCTATCAGGGATGTTTCAGGGTAGAGTGTGTGCGAGCAGCATTGATAGCATTGGTTCAGGAAACGATGTATTTGGTCGGGCACTGATTTTAGCTGTTTTCCCCGAGCTTTACGCAATTATTGCTTTTGCCTCTTTATTTCTTATTCGAGGAGTATTGTAAACCTAAAACGAGATAGAAGATCATGAAAAAGACGATTAGTTACCAACCTTTGAAGTCAGCTCTGGTTGCATTAGATCTCACCGAGATGGATGATTATCTAATTCAGTATGCTGCCCTGCTGAATGGCATATTACCTCTAGAGCGTATCTTTTTTGTGCATGCCGCAAAAGACCTGGAGCTTCCTAAAGACCTGCTGGAAGAATACCCTGATTTGGTGCAACCGCTGGACGAGAGTATTGAAGCTGATATTCTCCGAAAAGTTAAACAGTATTTTAATACTACTTATACCGAGATTAATTGTATCATTCAAGAGGGTAGTCCTATAGAAACTATCCTTAAGCTATGCAAGGTCAAGAATATTGACCTAGTTCTGATGGGGCGAAAAAAGAGTCTCCGAGGCTCAGGTATTGTATCTAGCCGAATTGCCCGCAAGTGCCCGTGTTCTTTAATGCTAATTACCGAAGATTTTCCGCTGGCTATCCAAAAGGTTCTGCTGCCATTGGATTTTTCCCCCCATTCGGGTTTAGCCGCAAAACTTGGTTGGGACGTTCATCAAAAGACACAAGCAGAACTGTTGGCGGTTCACATGTATAGTGTACCTACTGGCTATCATACTACTGGGAAATCTTATCAGGAATTTGCTAATATTATGAAAGGGCATGCTGAAAAGGCGTACCAAAAGTTTCTTGCTAAGCATGAAATTCCCGATGAAGTGCCTTGTGAATTTGTGCTTACCCGCGATGGTAAGTACTCCGATTTAACCTACAATCTTGCCGAAGAAAAGCAGGTTGATCTAATAATAATTGGGTCTAAAGGGCGTACCTCGGCTGCCTCGGTTCTGATGGGTTCGGTTTCTGAGAAACTGGTCTACCTAGATAGTCATATCCCAGTACTGATTGTTAAGTCTAAGGGCGAGAATATGAGCTTTCTGGATGCGCTACTCAAGGTTTAGGATATGCGAAACAGCGAACTCTGTTTTTACTAAAATAATTACTATCAACTCGGCCTAGCATGTTTTTGAGAAAAGGAATTATCGCCGCTACCGGTCTGTTTCTGTGTCTTTTTCTGGTGGTGCATCTGTCGGCTAACTGCATTCTGCTGTTGCCGGAAAACATTGCCCGGGAGGCTTACAATACCTACTCTACCACCCTTCGTGAGAGTCCTCTGATTAAAGTGGTTGCCTATGCTTTATACGCTTCTATCATCTTCCATGTGGTCTACGCCGCTATTGTCACGGCCAAAAACCGAAAAGCCAAGCCCAATCAGTATATGGTAAACCATAGCCGGGAGAATAGCACCTGGACATCGCAGAATATGGGTCTGATTGGTATTTTTATTTTATTATTTATTGTGATTCACCTGGCTAACTTCTGGGCGCGGATAAAACTAGGACTGGGCGAAAGCGTAGGTACGGATGCCTCGGGCAATGTGGATGTATATGAGGTTACCTACAGCTTATTTCAGAATATCTACTATGTACTTTTCTATACCGTACTCATGGTTCCACTAGGGTTGCACCTCAACCACGGGCTCAAAAGTGCTTTCAAGACACTCGGATTTTATCACCGGAAAGGGCTGCGGGTACTCACTCGGGTTTCCCTTATCTACGCAGCAATTATATCCATTGGGTTTGGGATCATTCCGTTAATTGTATACCTCAAATAAACCATAATGACGAAGTTGGACGCGAAAATTCCGGAAGGCCGATTAGAAGATAAATGGCGTAATTACCAAGCAAAGAGCAGCTTGGTTAACCCTGCTAATAAGAAGAAGCTGAAGGTCATCGTCGTGGGTTCTGGGTTGGCGGGGGGGGGAGCGGCGGCTACGCTCGCTGAGCTAGGCTACGAGATACAGTGCTTTTGTTATCAGGACTCAGCCCGGCGGGCGCATTCGGTAGCAGCCCAGGGCGGCGTTAATGCTGCCAAGAACTACCAGCACGACGGCGACAGCGTGTGGCGTATGTTTTATGATACGCTAAAGGGAGGAGACTTCCGATCCCGGGAAGCCAATGTGTACCGTTTGGCTGAACTTTCTGCCCCGTTGATTGATCACTTCACTCAGCAAGGGGTGCCTTTCGCCCGGGAGTACGGCGGGGTACTGGTGAACCGTAGTTTTGGTGGAGTTCAGGTACAGCGAACGTTCTACGCCCGCGGGCAAACTGGGCAGCAGCTTTTGTTAGCTGCCTATTCCCAGCTCTACAAAATGATCCGGGCGAAGAAAGTGGAGATGCTGACCCGGCACGAAATGCTGGATCTGGTAGTTATCAATGGCAAAGCCAAAGGTATTATCGCCCGCGACCTGACGAGTGGTGAACTCAAGCGGTTTGCTGCCGATGCTGTAGTACTAGCCACCGGAGGTTACTCTCGCGTATTCCGCTTGTCTACGCTGGCGATTGGCTGCAACGGCAGCGCTATCTGGAAGGCGCATAAGCGAGGAGCTTATTTTGCTTCGCCCAGTTTTACCCAAATACATCCCACCGCGCTCCCTCAGTCCAGTGAAGCTCAATCCAAACTCACCCTTATGTCCGAATCGCTGCGCAACGATGGGAGAATCTGGGTGCCAAAAGACAAAAACGATACTCGGGAAGCTAACTATATTCCCGAAGAAGAGCGGGATTACTACCTGGAGCGTCGCTACCCCAGCTTTGGTAATTTGGCCCCCCGTGATATTGCTTCCCGGGCGGCCAAAGAGCGCATTGATGCCGGGCATGGTGTGGGGAGACTGAGGAATGCGGTGTACCTGGATTTCAAGCACGCCATCCGACAGTTTGGCCGGGATACGATCAAAGATCGATACGGCAACCTGTTTACCATGTACCAGAAGATTACCGGAATTGATGCCTACCAAGAGCCCATGCAAATATCGCCCGCGGCGCACTTTTCTATGGGCGGCTTGTGGGTAGACTACGAACTGATGACTACCATCCCGGGATTATACGCCATTGGGGAGTGTAACTTTTCGGATCACGGGGCGAACCGCCTGGGGGCTAATTCACTCTTACAGGCCAGTGTCGACGGCTACTTTATATTGCCTAACACTATTAACAACTACTTAGCTGGTGCCTTAAAAGAAGAGCACGAGACGACCGATCATCCGGAATTTGCCAAAGTAGAAAAAGAGGTGCAAGACAATATAGATCGACTGTTGGCGGTTAACGGTACCAAAACGGTGGATCATTTCCACCGGGAGCTAGGCAAAGTGATGTGGCAGGAGTGTGCCATGAGCCGTCATGAAGCTGGACTAGAAAAAGCAATTGAGCAGATTACCCAAATCAAATCCGATTTCTGGAACGATGTGAAAGTCACGGGGCACGATAAAGGGATGAATACTGAATTGGAAAAAGCTCTTCGGTTGGCCGATTTCATCGAGTTAGGTCTGCTCATGTGTACCGATGCACTGAACCGGGAAGAATCCTGCGGGGCGCACTTTCGGGAAGAGTATCAAACGCCAGATGGCGAGGCTATCCGGGTAGATGATGTATATTCTTTTGTTTCGGCCTGGGAGTACAGTCAGGGTAGTTTTAAGCACCATGAGGAAGCCTTAGATTTTGAGTTTATTGAACCAACAGTACGAAGTTATAAATAGATAATAATGAAAGTTACATTTCGGATATGGCGGCAGGAAGGCCCCGAAGTTAAAGGTGAGCTAAAGGATTATGAGGTAGACGGACTCACGGATGATATGTCATTTCTGGAGGCGCTCGATCACTTAAATGAACTACTGGTGCTGCAAAACGAAGAAGTGATCGCCTACGAGTATGACTGCCGGGAGGGAATTTGTGGTCAGTGTGGAGTATTCATTAACGGAAGAGCGCACGGACCTCACTCTAATATGACTACCTGCCAGCTACATATGCGTAGCTTTGAGGATGGTAGTATCATTGTGATAGAACCCTGGCGAGCCGAAGGCTTTCCGATTGTTAAAGATCTCATTGTGGATCGTTCAGCGTTTGACCGCATCATCGAGCAAGGTGGATACATTAGTGCAAAAACTGGTACGGCACCCGAAGCCAATGCGGTGCCTATTGGGAAAGAGGTTGCCGACAAGGCGATGGATGCGGCGGCTTGCATTGGATGCGGTGCCTGTGTAGCGACTTGTAAAAACTCATCAGCAGCTTTGTTTACATCGGCCAAAATCAATCACCTAAACTCCCTTCCTCAGGGTAAGCCCGAGCAGCATCAGCGAGTATTGGCGATGACGAAGCAAATGCAAGAGGAAGGGTTTGGGCACTGTACCTTCACGGGAGCCTGTGAAGTAGAGTGCCCCGAAGGGATTTCTATTACTAATATCGCTGAGATGAATAATCGAGTGATTCGGGCTTCTATTTTTGGTTAGCGGGTACTAAGCCATTTATCAATTCTCACAAAAATAGTTCTGTTTAGATTAACAAGTTAACTATCCACCATTAAAACCACCCAGAAAACTCCTGTTCCGATAACTTAAAGATTTGCAAACGGGAAAATCTTCCGGCTAAGTAGGTTTCAGCCGCAACCACTAATCCACCGTCTCCGGTCACCGTAAAGTCCCCCAGCAAGTAGGGGTTAGTCTGCCCCAGATAGTTGATACTTATCAATTCACCGGAATCTTTGGCGTAGGCATAAAAAACTAGTTGGCGACGCTTAGTCTGGGTTCCATATAAAATAATTTCCCGCCCGGCATAGTTGATCTCTTTAATAATCACGCGGGCGTTTTCGTCAATCTCGTTGAAATCAACGACGGGAAGGTCACTACCAACGGCAATGGATTGTTCCAGAATGCTGGCGTTACTCAACAGGGCTCCTCGCCCAAATTTATTTTGCGATAACGCGTACTGCTCAGTGGCAGTCGGGTACAGCGCACTAATGGTAGATTCATTGCGGTATCCATACATTGTTCCCGCAATTTCCCCGTTGCCCGCATTAGCAAAAACTAGCGAAAACGAATAATTGTAGAAACCGTTGAAGTAGACAAAATTTCCATTGGTTCCGACGAAGAAGGGTAGGGAAGAACCTACTCCGGCAATGTGGTCGATGATGTATTCCTCCACATCCTCTTCAGCATTGTAGGATTCACTCCAGATTTCGGTGAAGGCTGATGTATAGGAGTGCAAGGTACTACTGCGATTTTCACGGTCATAGCCCAGAAAAATCCAGTTATTGTCAGTAGTACGATGGGCTGCCAGAGGATATTGGATGTTGCCGATTGTATTGATTTGGTTAACCGTTCCAGCAGTGGGATTTACTGCATATACTTCCATGCTTTGGGAGAGTTCGTTCATTCCGAACATCAGAAATCCTGAATCCTGGGGAAATAGGTGGGGAAGTGGACTGACAAACGGTTCTTCCATGGTCATTTCCCACTGACTCATTCCTTCTTCGTCTGACTTGAATAGATGCGCCCGCCACTGCTCAGTTTTAGAGAGAGTGAGGTAGCCACTATCCGAAGTTTGTACAATAGCTAACGGCTCATACCGATCGGAGAACTCCTGTGTTTCGTAAATGCGGGTAAAGCTGTTCTTAGGTTCAATCAACTCTTCTTCCGAACTACAACCGTACGTTAGTGAGAGAATTACCAACTTGATTATCAAATACTTTTTCATAGTTGAAAATTGAAAATGGACAATTGATAGTGGACAATCGAAAATGATTATTTAGGTACATCTTTCTTAACTTTCAATTATCCATTGTCAACTATCAATTATTACTTACATGACTACTGGTGAAAAACTTTTGGTGAGGTACTTCATCGGGAACACTAGCTGAAAGGTGATTTCCCGTCCTGTAAGCCGAATGTCATCCAGAGCGTTGCCTAAACCCTGAAAGTTACGGGTCGCAGAAAAGCGTGCCTGATCATCTACAATGGAGTTGAACCCGTAATAGTAGTTTAGCTCAATCCCCGCCATACACCCCACAAAATTGTAATAAATTCCCCCGCCTGCCTTAGCTGCCCACTGCCCTCGGTTAAAGAGGTTAACTGCGTTAGTCGACTGGCGGTCAGTCTCCAACGAAATTGGGAATCCTGAGGTGTAATCGGTACCCGAAGAGGTTAACTCTTTGGTAGCATCTACTCGCATTTGGTACTGAATTCCCGCCTGAACAAATGGCTTCCACCGCCGGGGTAAAAACACGTAACGCAGCGCAAGCGGCAACTGCAAGTAATGCATAGTGTACTCATGACTGTAATCTAACTCGTAAGAATTATTTTCATTATCGATATCACTCCAGGTATACTCGGTACGGTAGCCCCATCGCTGTTGGGCGTAGGATGGATTTAACGCTAGTTGAAGAAAATTAGTAGGTGAAAACAGCGTAACTATACCTAACTGATAGCCCATCGGCTGCTCTGAAGCTGAATAGTCTTTGGTTTCCAGCACATCGCCCCTCCAATAATCTATCTCGGAAAAACTTTCCTGTACTTGCGGCTGAAATTGATTTACCCCGCCCGAAATTCCCACGTACCACTGCGATGAGGTAAAACCACCACCTCCCCGGCGTCGCGAGGATTGCGCCCAGCTATCTACCGAAAGGCTTATCAACAAAACGAGTATCCAGCAATATTTTATCATGGCATCTACGATTTGCCCAAAATATTGCACGGATTGTACCAAAAATATAATTATTAATAGTTATGTAATAAATATTTTAATGTTCACGAATTTTGCGATTGAACTCAGCTATTTTTCTCAACCTAAGATAATTTCTAGTAATTGAGCTTTTACATTTTCTAAAATTGACAAAAAGCGGATCTCACCGACCGAAACAGATTGAGAGGTTGAACCAAAAGATTGCTGGGTTGGCTGTAAATCGCTAGTTTGGGGATACAACAAAATTCCCCGTTGGGCACGAAAGACTTGCGTGTAGGCAAAAATCTGCCGTAAATCTTCATCACTTGGCTCGGGAGCGTTCAATATTTTCCACTTAGTATCAATTACAATACTCTGATTATTAGGCAATTGTAATATAAAGTCAGGACGAAGTTGCTTTTGCTGCCAGAAGGATCGTTGGGGTTGGTAGAAAACAGTGAAGTGGTGTCCCTGACTGAGTTTCCTGAGGTGGAAATAGACTAGCCGTTCAAATACCCAGCTCATATCAAACAGTAGGGAAAAGCCAAAATCTTGTCCGGCAAACGTCCCACCTAAATAACCATTGCAAATCAAATTAGCTAACCGTAGGCTAGTCTGGTAGTGCTGAGTGACCCGGTTCAGTTTCAGGCGTGACTCTGGTTTATCTAGTGGAATATCATCTACCGAGCGAAAGTACCGCAGTAAATCCTGGGTCTGGGATGAATAATTGCCCGAGGTAGCAACAATTCGCAGGGCCTGTTTCAAACGTTGGTTTAGCCGATGGTCTTTTGCCAAACACTGGGCTTGCACGAAAAAGCGGTGTTTTTGTACTAGATTGGTACGAATTTGCTCGGGAAAGAGTAATCTACCCCTTAGAAAAGGTTGCTGGCTTCGTTGGCTTTGGTACTGTTTAATTAGTCCTCGTTGCACTAGCCGGGTAACTTCTACCAGAAACGCCCGTTGTAGGGTTTCGGTCAGGTTGCCCGGTTGCATTAGTAATTGGGGGTTGAGATTACCCAGTTGTGGTAGAAAATCAAACTGCTGAAGCAGGTGTGTCCATCGCGTACGGGTTTGACCAATATTTTCCGTAATGGCTATTTTGGGCAGTATCTCAATAATGATGTCGGGCAACTCTATTAGTCCCACCCAATTGCCAAATTGTACGGACTGATAAGCCAGACGAAATATTCCGGGGGGTAATTTTTGTCGGGCACAGTCTAACTGCTGAAGGTGCTGTTCGGTAAATAGGAAGCTATTCCGCTGTTCGCCGATCCGTAGTCGCGACTGTTCGTATACGGAAATGATAGGTTTAGGCACGCTGGTAAATTTGCTGAAGGGCTTCTACAAATTCGGCATCGTTGAGAGTGCGCCATCGGTAGCGTTTTTCGGGAGCATTGAAAATCGATGCATCATCCCCGTAAAAAAAATCGCCCGATAGCTCTTCAGCGAAGGAAGAGC
This sequence comes from Bacteroidota bacterium, assembly GCA_039198955.1. Classification (GTDB taxonomy): domain Bacteria; phylum Bacteroidota; class Bacteroidia; order Cytophagales; family Cyclobacteriaceae; genus Tunicatimonas. The sequence continues at coordinate 47,285 of JBCCTI010000037.1, forward strand.
CCAGTACCGCAATCCGCTTCTCCCAATCGTTAAAAAAATACTCCTCGAGCAACGGAATAATTCGCTGATACATTGCTTCGCGCAAAGCCGCTAACGGCTCATCAGCTTCTAAAACTGGTAGCAGGTAGGCATGCCCAATTTGGTAATCCTCACCCCGCAGCCAGAGCAAACGTTCGTTAAGCGCATCCAATAGTTTATCAAGCTCAATTTTCTGGGAAGCGTAGCGGGTTTTTGGTTCAGCCGCCTGACTAAGGTTCTGATCACCGGAACCTTTTGATTGACTAACCGCAATGTTCACGACTTCTTTCAACAAACTGGCATCGGGTCGTATGGCCTGAAAAGTGAACCGACGGCGAAAGGCCAGATCGAGGGCATCCACGCTCTGGTCGGCGGAGTTCATCGTGCCAATCAGAAACAGGTTGGGCGGCACCCGAAAAGGTTCGCGAGAGTAGGGGAGAATGGTTTGCAGGGCCTCGGCTTGTCCGGCTCGTTTATCGTTCTCGATCAGCGAAATAAGCTCGCCGAAGATGCTGGCAGGGTTGCCCCGGTTAATCTCATCAATAATCAAAACGAAGTTGCCCGCCTGCTGATAATCGTCCGGCGAAAGCTGATTAAAATCGAGTTGCTGCACCGCTCGTTTCATTTGCTGGTACTGAACTGCCGATACCGTGTTGCCCGAAAGCTGGTGGTTACTCAGTAGCGAATTATAAATTTGGTAGCGGGTAGCTTCAAAGATTTTTAACCGATGAAACGCGGCCCATATGACGGAATTATTTCCTCTACCGATTACTTTATCGATATCACTGAGTTGGTCGATAGCTTCCGTATCCAGAAACGCTCGGTACATTTTTGCCAGACTCTGCTTGGTTACCGAGTACGTCGTTTTTCCACTAGCGGACTGAAAAGCCAGTGTATTATTTTGATTGATATTGACAAGCTGGTAGCCTTTTCCCTGACGAGTCTCAAATGTGATCTCTTCCGGGCCCTCCAGCATCATGCGTTTGAGGTAATCTACAAACTCGAAATACAGCGCATCGAACGGGCGCATTGGCAAGGTTTTTTCCGAAGATTGGGCAGGTAGGGAATCTAACGCCCGCTGCTGCTGGGCAAGGTACAGGGCGTAAGCCGCATTGTAACTCATCTGCTTGAACAGCCCATCCACTACATCATAGTACAGATCACTCTTTTCATTCTTAAAGGGTTTGATTCCTTCTAAAAAATCTTCGTAAGCAAAGGAAGGATGAAAGGTGACCAACGCTACGCGACCCTGTCGCTGGTATTCATCAAACTTGGCTTTTAGTTTAAACCGCTGGTCGGATGGATACTGTTTTTTCAGTTCCTCATTAGACAAGCCCTCAACTAGTTGTACCGCTTTTTCAGTGGTTTGGTACGTTTTTCCAGTGCCGGGGGGGCCGTAAAAAATAGTATTTAATGCGTGATTCAATGCTTAAAGTATCAGTATAGAATAATGCAGCTAAAATACTGAAATTCAGAATTATAAATATAAATGATTAAATAAAAAATATAGCTTTAAATTCTAGGGTTGTAATGGTCTCACTTCCATGTCCACGTAGTGATAATTAGGATGGGCTTTCAGGGCATGGATTACGGAAAAGGCAATATCTTCCGGGCGCATCTTATTGGTTTTAGACGGAGGTGAACCCATTTCTTTAGAGAAATTAGAATGAACGGAACCCGGTGAAAGACAGGTAACTTTAATCCCATCGTAGCGGAGCTCGGCGTGTAAGGAATGGGAAATACCGTGTACTGCATGTTTGGTTCCACAGTAAGCGGCCATCCCCGCAATACCAGTGGTTCCCGCTCCCGAAGAGATATTGATAATATGTCCCTGTTGCATTTGTTTCATGAGCGGAATCACGCATCTCGTTACGTAAAACAGTCCGTTCACGTTGATATTAAACAAGCGTTGCCACTCTGAAATATCCATCTCATCAGTAGCTCCTTTATAGCCGATTCCCGCATTGTTAACTAATATTGGAATCTGATCGCCCACCCGTTGGGTCGTTTCCTCGAATGCACGATCTACCTGATTGGCATCCGCAATATCAACCTGCACGGCATGAAAACGTTCGTGTTGGAAGTTGGGCTTGGTTCGGTTCCAGCCAATTACGGTAACCCCCTCTTTCAGAAGTGCCTCAGTGATTGCCCGGCCAATACCTCGGCTGCTACCGGTGACTATCGCACTTTTGCTAATTATATCCATAAGTTTGCAGTAAGTTGTACGAGAAAACAGTTAACCTCTAATGAAGGCAAATTAGTCAAGCTATCATTACGAATCTAATCAAAGTTGCCTCAACCCTGATTTTTAATAAGTATTGGCGTAATTTGCAAAGCCCCAGTTTTAAACCCATATTCGGCATTTATAAACAGTCACATAATAAAGCTACATGAAAACCTATTTTTGCAGTATTTTTCTCCTGGTATCTGCCTTATTTATAGTTCAATGCACTACCCAGGTAAGCGACGAAGTGGCAGTTACCCCTCCTACTGGGGTAATTGCCGACGAAGCAATGGTAGTGAGTGCCCATCCGTTGGCATCGGAGGTGGGAGCCGAAATTCTTAAACAAGGTGGCAATGCGGTAGATGCTGCCATTGCCGTACAGTTTGCCTTGGCGGTGGTCTATCCGGCCGCGGGTAATATTGGCGGAGGCGGGTTTATGGTGATTCGCGAAGCCGAAGGTCTGACCAACACCCTGGATTATCGGGAAAAAGCCCCCTTAGCTGCTACCCGAGACATGTATCTGGACGAGAATGATGAAGTGATTAAAGGAGCTAGCCGATTGGGTCATTTGGCTTCGGGAGTGCCAGGCTCGGTCGACGGTATGGTGAAAGCCCACGAACGCTACGGCAGCTTACCCTGGGAAACGTTAGTGCAACCCTCGGTTGATTTAGCGGCTAATGGTTTTGTCTTAACTGAGCGCGAAGCCCGAGGTTTGAATCGTAGTAAGGAAGTATTTCAGGAAGCTAACACCCAGAGCCCCAACTTTTTGCTGACCGAAGGTGAGTGGCAGGCGGGTGATACGATCTACATGCCGGAACTAGCGGCTACGATGGAACGTATCCGCGATGAAGGTCGGGCGGGTTTTTACGAGGGCGAAACCGCCGAGCTTCTGGTAGCCGAAATGCAGCGGGGGGGAGGTATCATAACGATGGAAGACCTTGCCAAATACGAATCTAAATTTCGGGAACCAATTGTTGCTGAATACGATGGTTACCGCTTCATTTCCATGCCACCTCCGTCTAGTGGAGGAGTTGCTCTGGCACAGTTATTACAAAGTGTGGAAGACTTCCCGTTAAATGAAATGGGGCACAACTCAGCCGCTACGGCCCACGCTATGATAGAAGCCGAACGCCGGGTCTATGCCGACCGGGCAACCTACCTGGGTGATGCTGATTTTTATCCCGTTCCCGTTTTTGAACTGCTTGATCCCGAGTATAATCAGGCGAGGATGGAGAATTTCGACGAAACTACAGCAACACCTAGCTCTATGATTTCGGAGGGCAATCCGGCCCCGGCGGAGGCGATGGAGACGACCCACTTTTCAATTATTGACAAAGATCGTAATGCAGTATCTGTAACCACCACCTTAAACGGCGGCTACGGTTCTAAAGTAGTAGTTGGAGGAGCCGGCTTTTTTCTCAATAATGAGATGGATGATTTTAGCATTAAACCTGGTTTCCCAAATATGTTTGGGTTGGTAGGTGGGGAAGCCAATGCCATTCAGCCCGAGAAGCGGATGTTAAGCTCAATGACCCCCACCATCGTAGAAAAGAACGATAGCCTGTATATGGTAGTCGGTACGCCAGGTGGCTCTACCATTATTACTTCCGTGTACCAAACGGTTTTGAACGTACTGGAGCACGGTATGGGAATGCAAGAAGCGGTGACTGCCGGACGCTTTCACCATCAGTGGAAGCCCGATACCATTTTCGCTGAACCTACTGCGTTCAGTATCGATGTTAGTCAAAAGTTGAAAGAGATGGGGCACCATTTGGTCGAGCGTAGTAGCATCGGTCGGGTTGATGCAATTTTAGTACTACCCGACGGAAAGCTAGAAGGCGGGGCTGACCCTCGGGGCGATGATACAGCGGTAGGTTACTAAACCTCGATCTTGTAATACATTTATCCAAGAAGAGCTAAAAAAATAAGAAGTACGATAACAACAGAGTATCCAACGATCATATCGAGGTTACGCCGTTCGGAGGGTTAGCGGTTCTTTTCAAACTTAGCGAACGGAATGCGGAATAACCACCCAATACTTCGGCCAAGAAAGTATAATACCTGAAACCCTAAAAGTTCCAGAATACCGATAACGAACAGTGTGATGAAAGCAGCCATTAATGATTGTACGGGCAAGCGTAGAGGGAAGATGTATTAGCAATTTCTCCCATCCGAACCTAAAGCAGCAATAAAAGGATAAAGAACCCAAAAATAACACCGTAGCCAATCATTACGTTTTGCCAACGCACGCTAGGCGCTGGATTTTTTTTCAAATTACTCTTGAACATTGAGCGAACAGCTTGCCCAATACTTCCCGCTACGTAAAGCCCGGCTAGTTCTAGAATAATTAAAAGAAGAAGAGTAAATACTGCTACCATAGTGAAAGGTTTATTGGTTATTCTTACGGCATAATCTTCAACTATGTTCTTCTCTGAGAAGTTTCCCTACCTTTGTGAAAAAGAATTGGAAGCTAGAATGCAGATGGCAAAGGACAAGGGGTAAAATTGAGTACGGGACTTTTTCCTTTGCTCATTTCAGGTCCCTAAACCCTAATACCCAACAACACCCAATCAGATATGACGAAAATAGATATATTGGTGATCTCGGCGCACCCCGATGATGCCGAATTGGGCTGCGGAGCAACTATCGCCAAGCACGTAGCTCAGGGAAAAACCGTTGGAATTGTCGATCTTACCCAGGGTGAACTTGGCACGCGGGGCACAGTTGAAATTCGGGCGAAAGAAGCGGAGGAAGGTCGAAAAATTCTAGGAGCATCTTTCCGGGAAAACCTGGGAATGGCCGATGGCTTTTTTGCCAATGACCAAGCGCATCAGCTAAAAGTAATTCAATCCATCCGCAGTTATCAACCGGAGATTGTGCTAACGAATGCCGTGAGTGACCGTCACCCTGACCACGGACGGGGAGCGCAACTGGTGCGGGACTCCTGTTTTCATTCTGGTTTAATCAGAATTAAAACCGAACAGAATGGTAAAGTCCAAGACGCCTGGCGACCCAAAAAGGTATACCACTTTATGCAGTCCAACTACATTCAGCCCGATTTTGTCGTAGATGCTTCTGATTACTGGAATGTCAAGATGGAAGCTATGCGAGCGTTCCGATCTCAGTTCGACGGAGGTGATGGTGACGATCCTCAAACGTTTCTAACGACTCCCATATTCATGGATTTCATTGAAGCGCGGGGCAAAGAGCTAGGTCACGCCATCGGGGCTGCTTACGGGGAAGGGTTTACGGTCAATCAGCAGATTGGCATAAATAATTTGTGGGATTTGCGATAAATGTAAATTCTGCTACGCGTACGAGAACGCGCAGCAGGCAAGTCCGCAATTATTTATCAAGGCGAACCCCGCTCTCGATTTCATCCTTAATTTCTTTGGTGGCATCCTTAAATTCGCGGATCCCTTTTCCCATACCGCGGGCGATGTCAGGAATCTTACTGGCACCGAAGAAAATCAGCACAAATACCAGGATAATCATAATCTCCCAGCCGCCTAACCCGCCGATGAATAATAGTGTCGTTTGCATATGTGTAGTATTAAAATTACAAATTAGAAGATTGCAAATTACACATTAATCTTTCAATCGCACGACGACCGTTCGTAATTTTTCAATCTGCAATTTGAATAGTAGAACCAATCTCGGCCAGAACCAGTTCTTTTCCAGTTTTACTAAATTTCTCAACAGCTTCAGTCTGGTCAATTTTGATATAGCCAAACGTATCGTAGTGAACTCCAAAAACCTTGTCGCACTGGATAAAGTCGCAGGCGGTGATGGCATCATCAACTCCCATGGTGAAATTGTCGCCAATCGGCAGAACGGCAAAATCGAGCTTCCCGTAGCGGGGCAGCAGTTGCATATCCATTGTCAGGGCAGTATCGCCCGAGTAGTAAAAACGGTGCTGATCGTTACTTACAATAAACCCCCCGGGATTACCCAAGTACGTTCCGTCGTCTAGGGCACTGGAGTGAACCGCATTTACGTAGCGCACCTTTCCGAAATCAAAATCAAAGGCCCCGCCGTGGTTCATCGGGTGACCATTTTCAATACCTTCCCGCCCTAACCACATAATTATCTCGTAATTGGAAATCACCTTGGCTCCCGTCTGCTTAGCCAGTTGAATGGCATCGGCTATGTGGTCAGCGTGTCCATGGCTCAGCAGAATATAATCAGCTTCAATAGCCGAAATATCAACATCTTTTGCCAATTCATTGGGAGTGATAAACGGGTCGAACAATAGTTTTGTCCCCGCAAAATCTACTAGAAAGGATGAATGACCGTAGTACGTAATTTCCATAGTGTTGTAGTAAAGAATGTTTTGGGGTATCAGACAGATAACTTTTATAGTGCAAATAGGTTTAGGGGTTTGAGAAATAGCTGCAAACCAGGGCCGCCCGAACAGACCAAGGATACCGCCCGCTGTAAGCTCAGTTTCGGGAGGCTAGTAAACCCATCAGGGTTTCGTTTCCTAGTATGAATTGGGGTCTCTAAAGACAGATGGTACCGGGATCAATAGTATTAATGTCAGGCAGGAAATCTTGGTCCCAAGTTCCATCCCGGTTAAACCTAAGAATACCCGTGCTAGAAGGCATGGTAGCCTAGTCATGATCGCCGGCAATGGGTACCTAGTCCCAGTCTACCAGCCAGCGGCTTGGTAAATTTCACCCGTCGGAGCCTCGATAAACACGACAGCCCCGAAGCAAGCCCCAGCCACAAATGAAGTTGACGGAAAATCTTTTTAGCCCCGCGTCATGTAATGCACTCATTTCAAAACCAATGACGAAACGCCGAACTGAAAACGGAGTTATCAATCCGGCGTAATTTGAATATACTCAACTAAATCTTTTGGATATTACTAGGGTTAGTTGGTCGGCAACGATTCCCTACCAGAGTTGATTGACGTCTCTGAACTGACCTTCGGCCTGTACCAGAATGGTGTAATCATCGATACCGTCTTGTCTTAGTATTGCGTTTTGAGCTCCGTCTTGGCCGAACCCGATGATAAGGTTAGACCCCTCGAAAGAACCACTAACAAAGAAATTAGAGTAGTCGGTCAAGGCATTGAAAGGTCTAGATGTCTCGTCATCTAAATTTATGACGGCTTTTTCGGTGGGGTTATCGAAAATCCCGAACGGACCTTCCCCTGACTCCGTGCCGTCGGGCCAGTAGGATACGATTACATCATTACCAAATGCCATGGTAGTTTGACGGATGTAGTCGACATCCAGTATTTCAGCATAGTCAACACCGAAATCGGGATCGATCGTGCCATCACGTAACACGCGCATGGCTAGATTTTCATTGACCAGCTCGCCCTCCTCAAAGTCACCGTAATCCTCGTACAGGTTGGAGTGCCAGGTGGGACCAATGATATACGATCCATCGCCTAGCTGAATTGGGAAAATATCGTTGGAGGTATAACGCTCGTCGATTTCGTAGCGAACTTGCTTAGTATTCCGATCGAAGACCAGTATTTGGGCTTCGTTGGGAGTAGTCCAGCTATTGAATTCGCGGGTCAAGATAGGACAAATAACCACGTCGTCTCCCCTCACGTGACCAAAGGAGAACTGATCAAAACCTTCAGGATTAAAGGGTATCCAGCCCTCAATAGGTAGGGGGTCAAAGTCGTAAGTAGCCACGATCTCCATGGCTTCAGGGTTAAATTCGATTACTCGGCCAATGCGATAATCAACGAAGTAGGCTTCCGTTTCCGAGAATGAAACCGGGTCGGCAAGCTCCTGAGTACTGCCTACACTAGTAAGGTCAAAGGACCCGCCAACCGAAATACTCAGATCGGTCCGATCAACTACGTACTTGGTGTAAGTGCCTTGATTAGCAACATACACGGCACCGTCGAAAATAGCCGGATTAGCCCCTTGCTGGCCAACTTCCAGTGCTTCGGAAACATCGTAGGTTTCGGGCACAGTTTCGTGAGCACTTAGATACCAAGTATCTGATTCAGGTGTAATGATACGATGTATGATGGCTACTCCAGTGGCGAACTCTTCTGGCTCTTCTGGTACGTCTGGTACAGTATCGGCATCGGCATCATCGTCACTACAGGAGGACAAAGACAGTGTGAATAATGCCAGCAGCATGAAAATGCCATTAAAGGGCATTTTTATCAAAGCGAGATTTTTGATTTTACTAATAAACATATTATAGGGTTTTAGGGGAAATAGATCCCCGATGAAAAAGTATGTGTAGTCGCTAGCGTGCATTTTAGGTTTGGTGAATGTTAGTCGGTTAGCAAGCAACCATTCACTACCAGAGTTGATTGACTTCTCTAAATTGTCCGTCAGATTCAACCAGTACGGTGTAATCTTCTAGGCTATTTTGCCGTAGAATAGCATTTTGAGCACCATCTTCTCCGAACGCAATCAACATATTTGAGCCCTCGAAAGTACCGGTAATCAACCAGTTAGAATAATCATCAAGTGCGTTGAAGGGCCTTGCTGTCTCAGTATCTAGATCAATAATGGCTATTTCGGTAGGATTATCGAAGATTGAGAAGTCTTCATCTCCCGGGTCTGTGCCCGCAGGCCAGTATGAAACTACGATCTCATTTCCGACAGCCATGGTAGTTTGACGGATATGTTCTACGCCTAAGATTTCGCCGTAATCTACGTCAAAGTTAGGGTCAATTGAGCCATCACGTAGAAGTCTGATTGCTAAGTTTTCGTTAACGAGTTCACCCGCTTCGAAGTCGCCATTTACCTCAAAGAGATTGGAGTACCAAGTTGGTCCTAGAATATAATTACCGTCACCTAACTGTATAGGGAAAAGGTCACTGATAACGTATCGATCATCAATACTGTAAGAAACTTGTTTTGTATTACGATCAAATACCAGTATTTGCGCCTCGTTGGGTGTAGTCCAATTTTCAAACTCCGTAGCAGATATTGGGCAGATTACTACGTCATCTCCTTGTTGACAACCAAATGTGAATCTATCAATATTTGTGGGATTGAACGGGATCCAACCCTCGACCGGAAGGGGGTCAAAGTCATACGTTGCGACAATCTCCATCGCCTCGGGATTGAACTCGATAGTTCTACCTATGCGGTAATCGACGAGATAAGCCTCTGTTTCGGAAAATAAAACCGGATCCGAAAGCTCCTGGGTACTACCTACACTCGTCAGGTCGAAGGATCCAGCAATAGAAATACTCAGGTCGGTTCTATCGACTACGTACTTGGTGTAGATTCCCTGGTTGGCTACGTACACGGCCCCGTCGATAATAGCTGTGTTAGCCCCTTGCTGGCCAACTTCTAGTGCTTCGGAAACATCGTAGGTTTCGGGTACGGTTTCGTGAGCACTTAGGTACCAAGTATCTGATTCAGGGGTTTGGATGCGGTGTATGATGGCCACTCCGGTGGCGAGTTCTCCTGGCTCTTCGGGTACGTCTGGTACAGTATCCGCATCGGCATCATCGTCACTACAGGAGGATGAAGACAGTGCGAATAATGCCAGCAGCATGAAAATACCACTGTAGGGTATTTTTGTCAATGTGAGATTTTTGATTTTACTAGTAAGCATGTTATTAGGGTTTTAGTTAGAGGAAATAGATTCTCGGTGAAAAAATAGATGCAGTATTCAAGATTTTAGTACTGTTTAAAATTGAGTGGTTAACTTAAAGAAGTAGGCCCGCCCCGGCCGTTGCACCCCGAAAAAGTCAAACACGACCTGATCCGTGAGATTTTGAACTTCGGCCGTTAGCGTACATCTGGCACCAAAGAGAGAGGAACTGGTGTAACTTACCCCTGCGCCGTAAATATTCTGGGTAGGTATTACGGAACTATTACCTAAGTTCCCGGCACTCTCCCACGAGCGGAAAAACTGATATACAAACCGAGTGTTGGCAAATATGTCTATTCGGTCCTGACTCTTGATGGGAGATTCGATTCCATATCTAGCATTGGCATTAGCGAAAAAGTAAGGTCGGTTGGGTATCCGATCACCCTTAAAATCCCTGAACAGACCTTCATCCGACAGGTTGCGGAACGATTGATAGGTCGTATTCGCATCAACAGTTAGCCGCTCGCTAAATAAGGAAACCCTGCCCGATACTTCAGCCCCGACTGAGGTGGCATCAAATACGTTGAAATAGCTATTTAGGAAAGCGAAAGTGGGCACTAACGTAATTAAGTCTTGGGTGATCCGTAAGAAACCGTTTGCCCTCACCCGCCAGGGGACGGACGTAATTATCTTGCTCTTTAGGTTGAGTTCCAGATTAGCATTGTGGCTGCGCTCGGGTTTCAGAAGAGGGTTAGCCGTGATCTCGAGACCGTCACCGAATACTTCGTCTCTTCTTGGGAGTCGCGTCGCGTATTCGTAAGAGACCTTTAGAGTTAAACGTTCCGTCCATCGAAAACTAGTTACGTTACCATAGCCAAATAGGCTGGTAATACTCCTGTCCTCCTCGGGTAGCCTGTTGAAACGGTCGGGAAGTTGGAATACTCCGGTTTGACGGTAATGTTTGAAAAATAGTCTATTTTCCAAACGCTTATCCGAATCACCAAATTGGTGCTCCACTCCGCTTACCCAAGTCTCTAGACTCGATTCTGTATTTAATAAATCGACCCCTTGTACCCTTAATCTGTCGTCACCCGTCCGCGAATTGTAGGTGGGTGCCGTAGTAATTCTAATTCGGTTACTTAAGTTTATCTTCCACTCAGCCGATGCTCGTACAAAAATATCTTCATCCTCCACCACCCTATCGGTTCCTCCATTGATGGCTTCCCCAATTTGCTCGTTCGGAAGTCGGAGAAAGCACTCGCCGAGCCAGTTGAATCTACAACTAGAAGTATCGACGAAACTACGCTCACCCCGAGAGTATCCCCCCACGAAATCCAAACTGAAGTTATCCCCGATCCCAACGCGATAGGTGGTATTGATTCCAATAGAATTGCCCAATGACTCCGGCTTGCCAAAAGGGAGTTGGGTCATCGAGTTATTGTGCTGGACCTGACGAGCGAAATCTACGATGTAGCCCGTTACGCTGAGCTCATCGGCCCACCTTTTATCCTTAACGCCAATCGTGAAGTTGCCCCCATCCGCGCGGTAGCGGTCGTGAAATCGCGGAACGGTAATATCGAAAGATTGGCCTCTTTCGTCGGCAGCGGTCACGTCGACATTGTAGTTATTGCGGGCAAAATCGTAAAAGCCAGATCCCCGGACAAAAACCCCGGACTTAGGAGCACGAAAACCTACATCAGCAGATACTCGATGTGTACCAAAAGAACCGATCTGGTATGAAGCCGACCCGAATAACCCTGCACCCATCTCGGGAGTTACGAGATTAATCGATCCGCCTAGGGCATCAGCTCCGAAGCGAACTGGGACTACCCCCTTATACACTTCAACCCTTTCAATGAGACTGACTGGTACGTTAGCAACTCCGAATGGGTAACCGGCTAACTCCAGTGGTAGGCCATCGATGAAAATCCTGATCTGATCGTCCGTCAAGCCGTTCATAGAAACCCGCGTTCCCGAACCAAGACCACCCGCCCGCTGGATAGCAACGCCCTCCGTACGGGCGAGAACCTCGCCTAAATCTAATGTTGCCAGCTTTACATTTTTCAGATCAATAACATTGACCGCCTGGGCCGAACGTTCTAACTTTTGTGCTTCGCTTTCGCCCAAAATGAGCACATCATCTAACTCACTGATCGATTCTTGCATGATCACTTCTACGCTTACCGATCTTCCTTCTATGACGTCAACGACTATCTCCTGCATCTCAAATCCCGCATAAGCAATTTGGAGGGTCTGACTTCCTACGGGAATACCCTCTAGAGAAAATCCCCCTGATTCGTCAGTCAGCGTACCGACTGTAGTCCCCTTTAGCGTGACCGTGGCCAGTTGCAGTGCTTGATCTGACTTATCTTTAACAGTACCATTCACCTCTCCGGTGGTACTATTGGTTTGAGCGAAGCCTGTTAGGGAAAATACTAAAGAGACAAGAAAAAAATAGATTGGAGATACTTTCATCATATACAAACCTTAAATGTCGATTTTGCTGGTAAGTAACGGTAGAGTTCCATCTCATCAATAAGCACTCCCTCAACTATAAGTTGAGCTCCCTGCTTAGGGTGGTTAAAGATTAAGCATCGTTGTTGGGGTTGGATTGTAAATGTTTTGCCGTTACAAATCACCTCTCGGTTAGAAAATGAAGTGTTGCGTAACTTTACGCCTCCCTCCAGGATAATCTCACAGGTATCTGCCGCTACCTGTATTGGTGGTTTGGAATTGACTGAGACATACAGCATCCCCTTAACTTCAGAAGTGGTTGCAATATGCGCCGCTGGCATTGGGTTGTTAGCTCCCCAAAAATAACCTACCCCAAACATGACAAGTCCGAAACAAGCTGCAATGGCTAGATAAGCCAATCGGCGGCGGACACTAGTTGCGCTAGTTGGAGCTGGTTTTGGATTATTCATCTCAGTACGCCTAGTGATGTGCTGCCACATCTGAGTGGAAGCATCACTAAGTTCTGATTCGGAAAAAGTAGCTGTAATATCGCTATCTCCAGGAAGCCATTCTTCTACTAGCCTTTGTTCTGCCTCGGTGCATTTTCCGGCGGCGTACTTTTTAAGTAATTCGGGGGTTATCTTCACTTTGGTGTAGTATCTCGCTTACACTTACAAGTCGGTTAAGGGGCCAGCTACATGAAGGTCGGAAACGAAAAAAGTTATTTTTTTTATTTTCGACTTAGTAGAGCGGTCATCCTAGTCGGTAAGTCCGGAGCTTATTTTGTAAAAAAGCTGTGGCCTTCGCCATGTGGTATGCTACCGCTCGTTCGGAGATTAGCAACATGCTGGCAATCTCCCGATTAGATAAACCTTGCTCGCGGCTCATCTGGTACACCCGACGGCACTGAGCCGGTAGCTGATTCACTAGTGCATTGACATTACTTCTAAGCTCCTGATAGGCGATCTCCTCTTCGGTGCGATTATCCGAATCAGAATAATCTGCCGTTGCTTGCTGTCGGTGGTGCTCATGATTGGTTTGGGTACGGAAATGGTCAATAATGCGGTACTTTAGGGCCCGCATTAAGTATGATTCAATTGATCCCTTAATGTCTAAGCTATGTTTTCGCTCCCACACTGAGGTAAAAATATCCTGAATAATTTCGCGGGTAACCTCGGCATCTCCGGTTTGTGAGCAGCCGATCTTATACATTTTTTCAGAATAGGTTTGGTAGATCTGCTCAAACCCTTGGGGAGTTCGTGGGTCAAATGCTGACTGCTTTGTTTTTCGTAAAAAGGGCATAGGCTCAAAAAGTGTGTGTAATGCAGCGGGGTAACTAATTGAACCATCACTTTTGTTTAGATTAATTAAAAATAAATTATTTTTTAACCACTTTTTGGAATTAAAAACTTACTTTTCGGTCAACTATTTGAATCCTGAGAATCATGAATATTACTCCTGAACAAGCTAATGAATTAATCCAGAACCGCCGGTCGCTGTATCCGGCGGTATATAACGACCAGCCAGTAGACGAATCCATCATACATGCCATACTGGAAAACGCCAACTGGGCCCCGACCCATCGGCTTACCCAACCCTGGCGGTTCACTGTATTTACCGGTTCCGGTTTAGAAAAACTGGGTAACTTCCAGGCCGATCTATACCGTGAGAGAGCCGAAGCCAATGGCACTTTCGACAGCGGGAAATACGATAAACTCCAGAAAAAACCGCTACTGTGCTCACATATTATTGCCATCGGCATGAAGCGCGATCCCAAGGCACGGGTTCCCGAAATTGAAGAGGTGATGGCTACCGCCTGTGCGGTGCAGAATATGTACCTTACTGCCTCGGCCTACGGGGTAGGGGGGTACTGGGGTACCGGAGGGGTTACCTACTACGAAGAAGCCAAACCCTTCTTTGGACTAGAACCAGAAGACCAACTACTGGGGTTTTTCTACCTGGGCACGCCCAAGATCAGTAAGTGGCCCGAAAGTAATCGCGATCCAATTGAGGAGAAAGTACGCTGGGAGCGG
>JBCCTI010000038.1:0-59764 GCA_039198955.1 Bacteroidota bacterium
AGCATATCATCTAAAATCACATATATTGCAATGGTGTTATCGTTGAGCATAAGAATAAGTGTTTTGAAGTGTGAGAACCTCAAAAATACAATCTTATCCCATACGATAACACTTCTTTTCATAGGTAGCAACTTGAATTACTTAGCTGCTCGTAAGTCATATGCCCCCCTACTCCACCGGCCGAAGCAATTCGATCAGATAATTCACAGGCCAGATAAAATGAAAAATGGCTTCCGTTTGACCACCCGGTGGAGTGAACCCTTGCCAGATCAACTTGGTAGTGATCATTGACATCATCAATAACTTTACTAGCAAAGCCAACATCATCCTGATGCGCCTCCTGCTCAAAAGCACCGGGGATTACCCAACCGGTTCCGATTTCGCCAGTTAACGAAAACGAAACCGCTAAGCCTTCTGGATAAGCTATCAGAAACTTTTCCTTATCAGCCACTGGGTTCATTTGGGATATTTCCATCTGAAACCGACCATCAATACGAAAACCGTGAAAAACCATTACCAACGGCCAATCTTCCTGCCCATCGTAATCGGCCGGAACGTAGAGTAAATAATTGCGTTCTATACCATCGTGCATAAAGCTGTATTCGTGCAACTTTCCAGGTCCTCCATCAGCTAAGTCGGGGTGAGGATTACGCTGAAAGAAAGCCAGAATCTCAGCATTAGCGTCAAAATCTCTATTCACTGAGCCGAGAAATTCGGGAAAGTTACCACCCCCGGGCCAGGTATGCCCGCCACCGTTTATTTGATAGAAGAGTACTTCAGTATCATCACAGTTTTGGTACTCAAAACGGGTGACAGTACTATTGTCGCTCGCGTCACTATCAGGTAAGTCTTCGCTCTCGGGTTCTAGTTCACAATCATTCTGCCTAGCCCATAAAGCGGCAGTTTCAGGAGCAGGTGGAAAGACGACCCCACCTCCTGCTACTCCATCGAAGGGTATAATTGGATCGGCTGTACCATGAATCTGAAGTAATGCTAACGGTTTGCCTCGTTCGCACCGATCAATAATCGTCTGATCCACTCCCGAACCTACAGCAGCAACTGATGCGATAAGATCAGGAGCGAGGCAAGCCATTTCGTAGGCCATACTTGCCCCCATTGAGAATCCAGCAGCATGTATCCTGTGGTAGTCAACTTGGTAGTTGGCAGCAATATGTTCTACTACCTGTCGGCTAAAACCAATATCATCATTATCCGAAAGAGTACCATTAATCACGTTCCAACCAGGACCGGGTTGGTTCAGGAAGGGATTATTGACTATTAAACCTGCCGGATAAGCAACTAAGAAATGAGTATCGTCCGCCGCTATATTCATCTGAGAAAAAGCTACCTGTAGGGCAGGAGTCAGATTAAAACCATGATAGTTTAGCACGAGAGGCCAGTCTTCCTGCCCATCGTAACCGGCGGGGACGTAGAGTAGGTAGCTCCGCTCTATTCCATCGTGTATAAAGCTGTATTCGTGCAGAACCCCGGTTTGACTATAAGAATTCGAGAGGAAGAGAACTGAAAGAGTAAGACATAGAAGTGAAGTAAGCAGTATTTTAGCTTTCATCGGGTAGGTTGATTTAGTAAGTAAAATGGTTTTGGTTTTCCGATGAAAAATTAGAAAAGGAACAAGTCAAAGTATAGGAAAAACCGGACATCCATTGTTTTTCTCACAGATACTATCCAAGTTTATTCAGAATTCATCTACTCTTTGTCTATTAGCTAGAACAGTTTGGCTAATACAGAGTTACACAAATATAATTTGGCAATATCTTGTCTACGGAATTATGTATATTGCTCGCTTATTTCTAACCTATAAATATTATGCGCCACTACTTTTTCCTTTTCATCCTGTCTATTGCTTTTTCACCCACCGGGTTACTCGCCCAGCAAAAGCAGCATACCGATAAATTTGAACAACTGGGACCCGCTTTGCTGCCTACCCCCAACGTATACCGGGCGGGTTCGGGGGCACCGGGACACCAGTACTGGCAACAACGCGCTGACTACAAAATCGAATGTGAAATTAACGATGATAATCAGCGGCTTACGGGTTCGGAGACCATCACCTACTATAATAACTCACCCGATGTGCTGGATTATCTGTGGTTACAACTCGATCAGAACATGCGAGCTGAAGATTCCGATACCTACAAGACCCGCACCAATAGCATCTCCGACAAAATGAATATTGATAATTTGGAAGCCATCATGGGTTATGGTTTTGATGGGGGACATAAAATCCAGGCGGTGAAAGATGCAGATGGTAATGATATTGCGTATACAATCAACCGTACTATGATGCGGGTCGATATTCCCGAACCTTTAAAGCCGGGGGAAAATGTCACCTTTTCAGTAGACTGGTACTATAACATCAACGACCGCAACCTGATGGGCGGCCGAGGTGGCTATGAATACTTCCCCGGTGATGGCAACTACCTGTACACTATTACCCAGTGGTTTCCCCGCATGGCAGTGTACGACGATCATAATGGCTGGCAACACAAGCAATTTTTAGGGCGAGGCGAGTTCGCGCTTACCTTCGGTGACTACGAAGTAGAAATCACCGTTCCTTCCGATCATATCGTAGCTTCTACTGGAACCTTACAAAATCCTGAAGAAGTATTGACGGCTGAGCAACAGGATCTACTAGCTCAATCCAAAACTGCGGATAAGCCCGTAATCATTGTTAGTCAGGATGAAGTAGAGAAAAAGGAAAAGCGTCAGGCGAAGGACACTAAAACCTGGATTTATCATGCCGATAGTGTCCGAGACTTTGCTTTCGGCAGCTCCCGCAAATACATCTGGGATGCGATGGGCGTAGATATTGACGGACGGACCGTGATGGCGATGTCCTACTATCCCAAGGAAGGTAACCCGCTCTGGGAGCAATATTCTACTGAAGTAGTCGCCCACACCCTGAAAACCTACTCTAAGTTTACTATTCCGTACCCGTACCCCAAAGCTATTTCGGTAGAGGCTTCCAACGGTATGGAGTATCCCATGATCTGCTTCAACTACGGTCGTCCAGCTGCCGATGGCACGTACTCGGAACGTGTTAAGTACGGTATGATTGGGGTAATTATTCACGAGGTGGGGCATAACTTTTTTCCGATGATTGTCAATTCCGACGAGCGGCAATGGACGTGGATGGACGAAGGACTCAATACCTTCGTGCAGTATCTAACCGAACAGGAGTGGGATCGAAACTATCCTTCCCGCCGCGGTCCAGCGTTCAAAATTGTACCCTATATGAGTGGTGATAAATCCCAGATCAGCCCGATTATGACTAATTCGGATCAAGTGCAAAGTCTTGGCCCGAATGCTTACGCTAAGCCCGCGACTGCGCTAAATATTTTGCGCGAAACCGTAATGGGCCGAGAGCTATTTGACTATGCTTTTAAAACCTACGCTGAACGTTGGGCCTTCAAACATCCCGAACCAGGCGATTTCTTCCGCACTATGGAAGATGCCTCCGGTACTGACCTGGACTGGTTCTGGCGGGGTTGGTTTTACACGGTAGACCACGTAGATATTGGTATTGACGGAGTGAAATACTACCAGATTAATACCAAGAACCCTGAGGTAGAAAAGCCGATTGCCCGACAACGCTACCAGGAGCAGGAAAAACACATTAGCCAGACGTATAATCAGGAGGACTTAGCTACTACCGCCATTGAAGATGATCCGTCGCTGCTCGACTTTTATAATCGCTACGATCCGTTCGCTATCACTGCTGCCGACCAGCGGGCTTATAATTCGTTTGTCGCCGGGTTAGACACTAAAGAGCGTAAGCTGGTAGAAGCAGGTAAACATTTTTATGAAATCAATCTGAGTAATGTAGGTGGGTTAATAACGCCCGTTATTCTAGGATGGACGTATGAAGACGGTAGCACTGAGATTGAGCGTATTCCGGCGGAAATATGGCGGTATAATTCAGAGGCAGTCACCAAAGTGTTTGCCAAGGATAAGAAAGTAGCTCAGATCGTAGTTGACCCTTATCGTGAAACGGCGGATACCGATGAGACTAATAACTACTTTCCTAAACAGAATATCCCGACTCGCTTTGAGGTATTTAAGGAGAAGCAGCGCACCCGAGGTACGTCCGGCCCCAACCCCATGCAGCAGCAACGAGGTAGAAGCAACAGTAACGTCGGGAACGAATAGCGATTAGTCCAAGGTCAAAAGTCCAGAGATATTATTTCTGCGTATAGCAAACCACTGTGGACTGTTGACTGAATGCTAGTATTCAAGCGTTTCCTCTACCCGACCGCATTTCAGCATTTGGTCGCCGAAGTAGGGGTTACGAATTTCTTCGGCGTTACTCAGCCAGAATGCCCCTCGGTCGTTAAATGCCATGGGGCAGTACTGCTTGTACAGGGTTTTATCACCCCCACTTTGGCTTTCCAGCAGTTCGTATACTGATACTGAAAGGCTGTCGAAATACGCACGTTGTGTTTCCAGGTCTTCCGTAGTTGCAATCTGCTTAGCACTTTGCTGCACTCCCATCATATTGGTAGCATCAATTACTTCTAACATTTTGGTAGCTTTGGCTTGTGTTTCTTCTGAATTTGACGCAACTAAGGCATCCTTCAGTAAAAGATATTGATCTACTACCTGAGCTAGGTTACGATCCTCGGCAGTAGTCTTTTTCGGGGTTTTAGAAGCTACCTCGGAAGTATCGGCTGATTGCTCCTGAGTAGAATTTCCACAGCCAAATATGATTAGGGTAGATGCTACAGCCAGAATTAGCGTTTTCATTGGGGTAAGCATGGAATCTTGGGGTTTGTTGTGGTGTAATTTAATTATTCTTTAGAAGCAGTGCTTCCGTGAGGCAGTTCAATCTAGAGATTTTAACTGGTTCAGAGCTTCAGGCTCATTCCATTCTTGGCTACCGACCACGGTTTCTGCTAGTTCGCCCCGAGAGTTAATCAGAAAAGTAGTAGGTAGCGAATAGACGTTTAGACTTTCAATAGGGGTTTTGGTGTGTACAAACTGAAAATCAAAATCTCGCTTCTCAGTGAATTTCCTGATTTTATCTAAATCCTCGTAAGAAGCTGCGAGGAATACGTATTCTTCACCCAACTGCTGGGCGGCCTCACTCATAGAAGGCATCTCTAGAATACAAGGCTTACACCAGGTAGCCCAAAAGTTGAGAAATACCTTCTTTCCCTTGAGTTTCTCCCAAGGGATAAGGTTCCCTTCCAAATCGAGCAGTTCAATCGAGGTAATGTCTACTTCTTCATTAGTCACTGCCGGAGCTACTGAGGCTTGGCGTACCTGCTCTTGCCCCGAAGCGTTGTCTGGTGAAGAGCATCCAGCGAGGAAAAGCGATACAAGTAATGATATGAGGTAATTCATAGTTGTAAAAATCTTGGTAGTACAGGTTGCGTAGTAATACCTGTAAAATTATGTACTTAAATAAAACCCTTTCGTCATTTCCCCGGATTTATTCCGGTCGGCGCCCCGACGGGGTCTCCCACTTTAATATGCATGGGTTGCCGGAATTCGCCGGGCGCCGGGCGCAAAGCCTCATCCGGCAAAAATATGTCAATCTATTTGTGAATGACTACCTAATCGGAATCTACTGGAAGGCCTTTGTTCCAGCGATAAATAATATCTTGAGCTGGTTTATTCTGCGGGGTAAAGCGACTATTGTTAACTCCCCCGGATCGGTCATGAGGCACGCTCCACTTCCAGAGGAAACCACCCGCGTACCAAGGCTCGGAATTAAATGTTTCGTAGAAAGCATCGTAAGCAGTGCGTTGAGCCCACATATCGGTGGTTAGCTCACTCTCGTTCATATTCCAATGCTCTCCCGCACTGTAAATCATGCTACGGTAACCGTATTCGGTAAACAATAGCGGTCGGTCGTGTGACTTACTAAGTTTAGCCAATTCCTGTTTGATGGGTTTCCATCCCCTCATAAGTTCTTCCTTAGAAGGTTTTGCCTTTTCCGAAAGCGGGAAGTAGCCGTCAACTCCAATATAGTCTAGGTCCTGCCAAAAGGTAACGTTGTGATAATTGTCCCAATTAGATGCGTAGGTTAACTTACCGCCGTACACTGCGCGTACATCGCGAACGAGGGATTGCCAGAACTGCGGACGCTGACGGACGGAGTGCCGCACTTCGGTGCCAATGCAGAATAGCTCGGCTGATAGCGAGTCAGCTAAGGTAGCAAAGGCTAGTACGTACTCGCGGTAATCTTTTTCCCAGGCAGCCCAGGCTTCAGGGGTTTGTAAGTCAAAATCACCGGGCCAACCTTGGTTCTTTACCCAAAGGTGGGGTTTCACCATCACCTTCATCCCCTTAGCATGTGCCATTTCTATGCAATGAGCGACCCCGGTCAGGCTCTCGCCCCAGTAGTAATACTTTTTCTCAGCTTGCCACCGTACAAATGTCTCGCCCGGAATGCTAAATGCATACGGCACCAGAGCTACCCAGTTAAAACCTAGTGAGTCTATCGGACCAATTTCGTGGGATTCAAACGGGTCGCGAGGACCTTCTAAGTTAATTCCTCTAACGAGGTCAGCTCGGTATGGATTACGAACCTGCTCCGAATACGCCTGGTCGCAACGAGTGAATAAACTGAGAACGATTATGCTCGCAAGTAGACTCGCTATTATATGAGGGGTAGTGCGTTGCGACATAATCTTTGCTTGGTTGTTGGAATTAACAATAAAAACGGACAATGCAGTTCGTTGTTTTACGGCCGTTATTACTTTTAGCTACCTATAAACCCTGATCGCGCTTGAGTACTCCTGAATTGCGACGAGTTTCGGCTTTACCTTCTTGGGCATTGTAGTAAATCCGCTGAGTAGGGTAGGCGAAGTCAATATCTTCCTGCTGAGCGAAGGTGGTAAGAATGTCTTCCCAGATTTTATGCTCGGTTGTCCGGCGTTTGCGGGGATCGCAGAGGTAGCGCATGGTAAGGGAGACTCCATTTTCAATTACACGAGTGTAGACAATGGGAGTAAGATTGGTATAGAATATTAAGTATTGCTTAGAAGCATCCATCAACCGCTTAGCTGCTGAACGGGTAAGCTGGTCAGCATGCGTATGTACTACCTCTTCCAGAATAGTTTTGGCCTTCTTCCAATTGCTCTCGAAGGTAACGCGTACCTCAATCTCGTTCCAAATATGGTGAAACCCCTGGGTAAAGTTCGCCTGGGGCTCTTTAAATACCCTTCCATTGGGGATATGAATAATTCGTCCGGTGCTTTGGTCGGCATCCACCCAGTTGCCAATCTCATTAATGGTAAACTGATAGAAGCGTATGTCAATCACATCGCCCGCGTGCTCACCCACCTGAATGCGATCTCCTACCTCGAAGGGACGTCGGATGAGTATAAACAGCCATCCGGCTATGTTGGCAATAGGGTCTTGCAGGGCAATGGCCAATCCCGCTCCTACCAGACCAAAGAATGTAGCTAACGACCCTACACTATCTATCCAGATTGAACCAATAATGATGACCAGCAAGGCATTAGTGACGTTCTTTACCCCATTGCGCCAGTAGTAACGGTCTTTAGGATTCTTTACCCCTCTAAAGATAAGCTTCAACCCAAAGAACCGGAGCAACCACAAACTAAGAACTACTAGCAGCGAGTAGGCTAGTTTGAGTTGTATAGTCTGGCTGACCATCCAGTTTTCAGCAATCCATTCCGTGATATTCATGTAAGCTCTGGTTGAAAAAGGTCGTATCTGCTTAATTACTACAAAAATCAAGGGGAAAAGGCTAGAAAGCAATAGCTAACGATCATTTTATACCCTAGTGGAAGGTATTCTTCCCTTATTTTTGGACGCGTTTAAGTGCGACTATGAGGTAAATTGGTGTAGAGGTTATTAAGCGAATTGTACGCCATAACGAAAACTGATGTCACTCGGTACTATTAGCAAACCGAAAATTAGTAAAAAGTAGGTAAACCCATTCATAGGCTAATTATTTGCTCTCCCAAGACGCTAGGTGTTGATGAATCGTTGGAATTATCGGCATTGATCGCCTCAAAAATAAGACACAGATAATCAATACTAGAAGGAATACTAGCTGCGTTTATTGAGCGCCTTGATTATAGAAAAGGTATATTGCATAAAAATATACTTTCACCTAACTAGAATACCCAACTATGCCTTGGCTATCTCTTATTTTTTTAGCTGTCTTACTAGCTTTAGCTCCAATCACCCATGCTCAGAACCAGCCCCGCCCTAATGTATTGCTGATTTTTACCGACGATCAAGGCTCATTGGATATGAACTGCTATGGGTCAGAAGATTTGCAAACGCCCTATATGGATGCATTAGCCGCTTCAGGGATTCGGTTTACGCAATTTTACTCGGCTGCTCCGGTTTGTTCCCCTTCGCGGGCAGGCTTGCTCACCGGACGTACTCCGTTGCGGGCGGGGTTACCGGGTAATGTACCCATTCCTTACCATCAAGAAGGGGCGGGACTACCCGTTGAAGAAGTAACTATTGCCGAAATGCTCAAAGAGGGTGGCTACAGAACCGGACATGTAGGCAAGTGGCATCTGGGGCATAGTCCTGAAAAGCAGCCTACTGGGCAAGGCTTTGATTACAGCTTTGGCCATATGGTGGGCTGTATTGATAACTACAGTCATTTCTTTTATTGGAGCGGGCCTAACGTCCATGATCTTTGGCGGAATGGGGAGGAGGTGTATTATCCCGGTCAGTTCTTTCCAGATTTGATGGTAGAGGAAGCAAATCAGTTCTTAGAGCAAAACCAAGATACTACGTTCTTTCTCTACTGGGCCATCAATGTGCCCCATTATCCTTACCAAGGCTCCCCCGAGTGGCTAGAAGCCTACGCTGATGTACCCTCGCCCCGTCGGGAATACGCTGCCTTTGTCTCTACGATGGATGAGAAAATTGGTGCTGTCTTGGATAAATTGGATGAACTTGGGTTACGCGAGAATACACTGG
The DNA here is from genome assembly GCA_039198955.1 of Bacteroidota bacterium. GTDB lineage: Bacteria > Bacteroidota > Bacteroidia > Cytophagales > Cyclobacteriaceae > Tunicatimonas. The sequence goes on from JBCCTI010000038.1 coordinate 8,941, forward strand.
TTATTTTTCAGTCTGATCATGGACATTCAGTAGAAGAACGCGCTATGTTTGGAGGAGGAAATGCCGGAGAGTACCGAGGTGCCAAGTTTAGTTTGTTTGAGGGAGGTATTCGGGTTCCCGCCATCGCCAGTTGGCCAGGCGTATTACCCGAGGGGGAGGTACGTAACCAACTGGCGGTAGGCACCGACTGGCTGCCCACCATTGCTGATCTCTGTGAGATAAGCCCTCCGCAGACGGTATTAGATGGAAAAAGCCTGGCACCCCTACTTCGTGATGGCTCCCTGACTTCGCCTCATGAAACTGTTTACTGGCAAACCGGACGTGGCGAGAGCAGCCAGTGGGCAGTCCGCCAGGGGGACTGGAAACTTATCGGTCGCCCCCGCGATCCGGTACAGCCTGACCGCCTCACTGTAGCCGATAGCCTGTTCTTATCCAACTTGTCAGAAGATATTTCGGAGGCTACCAACTTGGCTAGTCAGCATCCGCAAAAAACGGAGGAACTCCACCAGTTGTATGAGCAGTGGTTAGACGAAATAATGCAGGAAAATCAGCTTAGAAATTATGAGTAGCGGTTACCAAGTCGTAAATTCCGTTTGTATGGTTCTAAAATCGAACACACTAATTTATATCAGCAGGGCTTAGTGATGTGATAATCTCACCCATAGTGCTACATCATAAAAACTAGCAAAAATGACTGCCTTACTTTTGCCTAACCGTTCTCACTACCTTCTTACCATTAGTATTCTTAGTATACTCTTCTGCGCCTGCAAGCCCGAACGCCCTAACCTGATTCTGATTATTGCTGATGATATGGCTTGGGATGACTACGGTGCGTATGGCCACCCTACCATTCAAACCCCATACTTGGACACATTAGCTCAGCAGGGCATGCGATTTGACCACGCATTCCTAACAATTAGTTCATGTAGCCCGAGTCGCGCCAGTATCATCACAGGAAAGTATCCACATAGCACCGATGCGGAACAATTACACTGGCCCTTACCTGCCGAACAGACAACGTTTGTAGAGAAACTAAGAGAAGCTGGCTACTGGACTGGGCAAGCGGGCAAGTGGCACTTGGGAGAAGCTGTCAAAGATCGCTTTGATGAGGTGATGGACGTGTCTACTTCTGGCTTTCAGTTGCCTTCGGGAGGAAAAGCAATGGTACAGCAGGAAAACGAAAGTGGTTGTGAAGATTGGCTAAACATTCTCAATGCCCGACCGAAAGATGCTCCGTTCTTTCTATGGTTGGCGGCTTTAGATCCGCATCGCGACTATAAACCGAATAGTATTGCCCAACCCCATACTTTTACTGATGTCATCGTTCCGCCTTATTTGCCAGATACACCAGAGGTGCGTAAAGACTTGGCACTGTACTACGATGAAATTAGTCGGCTAGATGCATTTGTTGGAGAGTTACTTCAAGAACTAGACCGTCAGAGAGTTGCCGAAAACACACTAATCTTATTCATCAGCGATAATGGTCGTCCGTTTCCTCGGGATAAAACCACTTTGTACGATAGCGGTATTAAAACTCCTTGGGTTATCCGGTGGCCCGCCCAGGTAGCTCCCGGCTCCACTTGTCCATCCTTAGTCAGCTCCCTTGATATTGCCCCTACCTTTCTCAGGTTAGCCGGGCTAAAGCCAGATCAAACATTTCAGGGTAAGGATTTTTCTCCATTGCTAGCGCAACCAAACGAGCCGATACAAGAATTTATCTACGCCGAAGATCACTGGCATGACTTTGAAGACTATACTCGCGCCCTGCGTACTGAACAATTTAAGTACATTCGCAATTTTTATGAAGATTTACCCAACACCCCTTCTGCCGATATTTTACGCAGCCCTACCTTTCAAGCCATGCAGCAGCTCCGGGAGGTCGATAGCCTTAATTCCGCCCAGCTAGCGTGCTTTGTATCTCCTCGCCCTTCAGAAGAACTGTACAATGTAGTGCAAGACCCCTATGAGCTTACTAACCTTGCCGAGAATTCTGAGTATGCAGAAGTACTTAGTAATATGCAAAAAACAATGGAGCAAATACGCCAGCAAACGCAAGATCATTTACCAGATCAGCGAACACCCGACGAATTTGATCGAGACACTGGTCAGCCCAATGAATACCGCATTCGTCCGCGTCCTTCCAAGGCCGAAATGCAGGAAGCAACATCTACCAACTAATTTTATGTAATCAAATTGGCAGTTTCGCGTAATATAACTGTGGTAAGCAGCGGGGATTTAGTGATTATTCAAACTAAATCGTACAGAAATCGGATGGGAAAACAAACTTAGAAATTGTGAGTAGTAACTTAAACGAACCTACTATGAATCAGATACGCCTACTTCAGTTGGGTCTACTCTTGTTAGTAGGCTCTTTAGGTTTGCGACCACCTCCCGATGAGTCGTTGAGCCAACAGATTAGCGAGCGACTGATTAAATACAACAATACCTTTCGACATGAGAAGCTATATATTCACTTCGATAAGCCTTATTATAGTGCAGGTGAGTCAATTTGGTTTAAAACCTATCTGGTAGATGCCACTTCGCACCTTCCTCAACCCCTCAGTCGCTTGGCGTATGTAGAACTGATTGACCCCGATGGGGAGATTATCAATAGTCTCAGCTTAGAGATTACCGAAAACGGGGCTGCTGGGGACTTTCTTCTTAGTGATACACTGCCCGTAGGCAACTATTCGGTGCGAGCCTATACTAACTGGATGCGTAATTTTGATGAAGAGTACTTTTTTCAAAAGTCATTACCCATCGGCAGTATAGACAGTACCGCACTAGCGGAGAATATCCGTCGAGAGGAGCAAGTGGTGCAGGAAAGTTTTGTTTTTCAACAAGGTCAACCCCCGATTGATCTTCAGTTTTTTCCCGAAGGCGGAGAGCTAGTAGATGGTCTAGCTAGTATGGTAGCCTTTAAAGCTACTGGCCCTGATGGGCACGGACTAGCGGTACAAGGTCGTGTTATCGATCAGTACCAGCAAACCGTAACTACTTTTGAAAGTAAGCAGTTTGGTATGGGACGCTTTGTGCTCAAACCATCTACTGGTAATACATATCAGGCTGAAATAGAAGTAGCAGGGGTTCCACTTACTTTCCCCTTGCCTGAAGTGCGAGAGTACGGCTACATTATGCGATCTATTCCCAGTTATCGCTCAGAAAATGTAAAGGTTATTGTCGAAAGTCGAGGTAATAAGGGCGTAGAAGGTGGAGTATTAATTGGTCATCAGCGAGGTATTCCCTTTGCTTCTATTGTTGTGGGAGTGGAAGAGCCTTATTTTATTGCTGAAATAGCTAAGACGAAGTTCCCAAGTGGTATTTGTCATCTTACCTTCTTTGATAAAGCTGGTAAACCTCAGTGCGAGCGTTTGATGTTTGTTAATTACCCCTCAGATTTGCCTAAGCTAGTTATTGAGAGCAATCAGATCAGTTATGCTACTCGTAAAAAAGCAGCTCTTCGTCTAACGCTAGAAAACGAAAACCAGCAATCACTATCAGCTTTTGCTTCGCTCGCTATTACTAATCCCAATCGAGTAAGCTATCCTGAAGGATACGAGACTATTGTGAGTAATTTATTGCTTACCTCTGATTTAAGGGGTGCCATTGAACAGCCTCAGTATTACTTTACCAATAGGAGTACAGAATCCTACCAAGCTTTGGATAACCTAATGTTGACCCAAGGCTGGCGTAGATTCACCTGGGATGACGTGCTAACGGACAGTCTCGCTACTGTGGAGCATATAGTAGAGAAAGGGTTTCAGATTAAGGGACAAATGGTACGCTACTATAATCGGGGCCAACCTGTGAGTGGCCCAATTACGATGATGGTAATGGACAGTTCTATACTTATGGCAGAAGGGAGGACCAATGAAAATGGCCGATTTACATTCGTGGATAATCAATTCCGGGATACGACTGAGCTCATTATTCAGGCTCGTCGAGTAAAAGGTAGGAAAGAAAAATTAAAGGAAGATGTGTATATAAATCTCGAGTCACCTATCGAGCCACCCATTGAGCAACGAAGAAGCCCCGATCAATCGGTATGGCTAGCGATGATGGCCGACTACTTGGATCAGCAGCAGAAAATCAATCAGATTGACGATGCCTATAATTTTGATGAGAAAACCATCGTGTTAGAAGGCATAGAGATAGAGGGACGTAAAGACGATTTTAACGATCCGTTTCGTGACGCAGATCGGCTTTACGGTGAGCCAGATAATAGAATCATACTAGACTCGATTCCGGGCGGGGTTGGGGCATTATCTATATTTGATTTACTACGGCGGGTACCAGGGGTACAAGTGTTTGGTGTATTTCCTGATGAAACCGCCGTCATACGAGGAATCAGAAGTTTTCGGGGATCAAACGAAGCATTCTATTTGCTGGATGGTATCCCAACGGATGCTCAGATGATTAACAGTATAAACGTTAATGATGTGTACTACATCGATGTACTAAAGGGGCCTTCGGCGGCTATCTTTGGCAGTCGAGGAGCGGGTGGAGCCATTGCAGTATATACCCGACGAGGAGCAGGCGTGCCAGTCACTACCGAGCGGCTAGGGATCATTAATATAACCCACCCTGGCTACTACCAAGCCCGCGAGTTTTACACTCCCCGCTACGATACTAAAAAGCCCGAACACATAAAGCCGGATTACCGCTCTACCTTGCATTGGGAGCCAACCATTTTCTTTGACGAAGATGGTACGGCTCAGGTAGAATTTTATACTTCTGATGAAAAGGCGACCTATGATATACGAGTAGAAGGAATCACGACTACTGGTCAGCCGTTTACTCAGCGACATTCCATCGTGGTAGAATAAGCGAGTGTTATGGTATTACAGTACTAGGGTGTTCAGGTATTCATGTTTTTTTGAGTTCTGAGTTCAGGGTTTTGAGTACTAGGCGCTGAGTTTGGTAGTTTTAAACACTTGAATACTTCGTACTATAACACCATATTACTTCTAATTCAGTGCTTCTTTGTAAGTGTCGATAGCCCGCTGTCGGGCTTCTTTGTGGTCTACCATCGGCTCGGGGTAATCGTCTGTTCCATACTCTGGTAGCCACTTTTTAATGTATTCTTCATTCTTGTCAAACTTATCGGTTTGAGAGTAGGGGTTAAACACTCGGAAGTAAGGCTGTGCATCAGTGCCGGTACCCGCGGCCCACTGCCAGCCACCGTTGTTATTGGCTAGCTCGTAGTCGAGGAGCTTCTTTGCAAAATACGCCTCACCCCAGCGCCAGTCGATCAGCAAATGCTTAGTTAAAAAACTAGCAACAATCATCCGCACCCGGTTATGCATATATCCGGTTTGGTTTAGTTGGCGCATTCCCGCATCTACAATGGGGTAACCCGTCTTTCCCTCGCACCAACGTTGGAAATCCTCCTCATTATCCCGCCAGGGAATACTATCGTACTTCGGTTTAAAGGCTTTATCTACTACCTGGGGGCTATGGTAAAGTACCTGCGTGTAAAACTCCCGCCAGATCAACTCATTCAAAAACGTTTCATTTAATTCTCTGGCCTCCCAAGCGAGTTTGCGAATGCTCAGTGTACCATGTCGGAGATGGATGCCCAGCCGAGAGGTAGCGTCTTTGGCAGGGTAATCCCGATTTTCACTGTAGTCTTCAATCAAATTCTCATTGATACGGTTGGGCGGAATTTCAATATCTGACCGCTCAAAGCCCATGTCCTTTAGCGAAGGCATCGGTAGCGGTTCGGTTTGGTACCAATTCTCGAGGGACAGTCCCGAAGTATACGACTCCAGCATACCGTCCTCGAGTTTGTTTAGCCAAGCTTTTTTGTAAGGGGTAAACACTTTGTAGAACTCCCCACCTCCGGTTAGTATTTCATCCTTCTCAAAGATTACCTGATCTTTGAAGGTACGGAACGGAATATCATGTTTGGTAAGTAACTGATTGATTGTCTCGTCCCGCTCTTTAGCGTAGGGTTCATAGTCGTGGTTGGTATAGACCTCCCGCACTGGGTAATTCCGCAATATCTCTTTCCACACTTCCTCCGGTTTACCGTACTTAATCAGCAGAGATGAGCCCTTGTCTTCTAGCCGTTTGTACATGGTGGTGAGCGTATCGTGCAGGAACATCACCCGAGCATCCGCTTTTTCTTCTAGGTCATCGAGAATATTTCGGTCGAAAATGAACAGAGGTAATACGGGAAGATCTCCCTTTAGAGCATGAAATAGTCCGGCATTATCGTCAAAGCGTAGGTCGCGGCGGAACCAAAAAATAGAAATGGCTTGATCAGGCATAGGTAATTTTAAGTCAATGTTTGTTGACAGAACCCGAAAGTACGCCCAGTGTTTCTGGGTGACGAAGGTTTTGCAGGTTCGGATAGATAGCAAAAATGTGTAATTTTGTGGCTCACGGTAGATCAATGCCAAAAATTATTACCAAAACTAACTACACATAAGTAATGAGTGAACAAAAAATCACAATCCAAGACGGCAACCTACAAGTACCTGACCAACCAATTATCCCATTCATCGAAGGCGACGGTACGGGAGTAGATATCTGGCCTGCCTCCAAAAAAGTAATGGATGCCGCTGTAGAAAAAGCCTACGGTGGAAGCAAAAAAATTGCCTGGAAAGAAGTATACGCTGGACAAAAATCTTACGATAAATCTGGCGAGTGGCTCCCTAAAGAAACGCTGGATACCTTCCGTGAATATTTAGTTGGAATCAAAGGACCTCTAACCACTCCCGTAGGTGGAGGTATTCGCTCACTCAACGTTGCTCTACGACAAGAGCTTGACCTTTATGCCTGCGTGCGTCCAGTGCGCTGGTACAACGGCACTCCCTCTCCGGTGAAAGATCCTAGCACTACCGACATGGTGATCTTCCGGGAAAATACTGAAGACATTTATGCGGGTATTGAATTTCAGCAAGGGACTGATGATGAAGAGAAGTTCGCTGCACTGCTGAAAGAAAACTTTGCTGACCGATACAAAAAAGTGCGCTTTCCCGAAACGGCTGGTTACGGTATCAAGCCCGTATCAGTAGAAGGAACCGAACGATTGGTACGCTCGGCGATTGACTTCGCTTTCCAATACAAGCGCGACTCAGTGACTCTAGTGCATAAAGGAAACATCATGAAGTTTACCGAAGGGGCATTCCGCGATTGGGGGTATAACCTAGCGAAGAAAGAATTTGGGGCAGGTGATTACGAAGGTGGACCCTGGCAGATTATTGAAAAGGACGGTCATCAGATTATTATCAAAGATGTGATTGCTGACGCATTCCTCCAGCAGATTTTATTACGCCCAGCTGAGTACGAGGTCATCGCAACACTTAATCTAAATGGTGACTATGTATCAGATGCGTTGGCTGCCATTGTCGGTGGGATCGGTATTGCCCCAGGTGCCAATATCAACTACGAAACTGGTCACGCCATTTTTGAGGCTACCCACGGTACAGCTCCTAAGTACGCCGGACAAGACAAGGTAAATCCAGGTTCGGTTATCCTTTCGGGAGCTATGATGTTTGATTATCTGGGCTGGACAGAAGCGGCTGCCCTAATCCGTAAGGGAATTGAAGGCTCTATCTCTGCCCAGCAAGTAACCTACGATTTTGAGCGTCTGATGGGGGGGGCAACGTTGCTCAAATGCTCTGAATTTGGCGATAGCGTTATCCGGTATATGTAAAAACAAAAAAGGTGGCTTATTGAAAAAGCCACCTTTTATTTTGCCAGTAGAAATGATTAACCTCGAGCCCAGATCGCTTTAATTTCATCAATAGCTTGCTCTACTGCCTCTTGCTCTAACCCTAATCGGCACGCCATATCTACACAAAGCTTGTGCTCTTGCTCGGCAATTTCACCGTCAATAACTGATATGAAAATAGCATCCATAATCTGATCTTGAGGCTGTACCTGATTCAATGGTACGATATACTGCAACTTGTCAGCATCTTTCACCAAACGATCAAACTCCTCCGACTTTATTCCTGTTTCTTCAGCACGTTCAGCAAGGAACTCTCTTTCCCGAGCATTCAAATACCCATCTGCCGCGGCAATAGCGACTAGGTTTACAAAATGCTCCAACTTAATTTTTCGATTTGTCATATAAGCTTTATTTGTACCCAACATCAAACTTACGACTTGATCCCTAATCGTACAACTTACTGATTTTCAGTGCATGTAATGTAGGCGGAGCAAGACTCTGCTTTTCAAAATTTTCCTAAACAAGTAGGATATGGTATTACTTGTAACGTTTTAAGATACCTGGCAATATAGTTGTACATTTCAAGGAAAAATCGGGTTTTACGGTCTTTAGGATAGTTAGGACAATAAAAGTAGTACAACTATCTAAAAATGCAGTATTGTTGGCACACAAGCGGTTAAACAAGTATAAATCGCCAGATAACAGTTTCGTATGTGTTGATTATCAATACTTTCAAGTATCATTTACTACGTCACACTGATTGTCTAGTTTTGCCTTGTTAACCTACATTATTGACTAATATTTGCTAAAAACTATTTATTTAGCAGACATAATTATGGCAATTAGTGGAAGTGACATTCATCATGCGAAAGCCCTGCTCACTTCGGGTAAATTGATAGCAATCCCTACCGAGACCGTTTATGGCTTAGCCGGAAATGCTTTTGACCCGCAGTCAGTGGCTACTATTTTCGAGGTGAAGAACCGACCATCTTTTAATCCTCTGATTACTCACGTCGATAGCCTAGACAAAGTAAAAAGTTATGTGGCGACGATTGATCCTATAGCCCAAAAGCTGGCTGAAGCTTTCTGGCCGGGGCCACTTACTATTTTACTGCCCAAAACTAATGCTGTACCAGATATTGTGACAGCAGGATTAGATCGGGTAGCTGTGCGTATACCTCAGCACCCGCTAACGCTGTCCCTACTCGAACAACTAGATTTTCCGCTGGCAGCACCCAGTGCTAATCCGTTTGGCTACATTAGCCCTACCATGGCAATCCACGTTGAACAGCAGTTGGGAAGTAAACTGGAGTATATACTAGACGGTGGTGCCTGCCCGGTTGGTATTGAATCAACCATTGTAGGGGTCGAGGATGATGTTGTTCGGGTGTATCGGTGGGGGGGGGTTTCGCTAGAAGACTTGCAGTCAACAGTGCCTAACGTGCAAAAAATTGTCAAACAAAGCAGTAATACACCCACCGCCCCCGGGATGTTAAAAAGTCATTACGCTCCTACTAAACAAGTCATAATAGGAAATTTGGAGGAACTAGTCCGGCAGTATCCGCCTGAAAAAATAGGGGTAATTTCTCTTCAGAATACTTTTCCTCAAATTCCGGAGAGGCGGCAGGTGGTCTTATCGAGATCGGGTAATTTGCATGAAGCAGCTCAGCATTTGTTCTCTGCACTGCGGAAGCTCGATCAACTTTCAATTGAGATAATCTTAGCCGAGTTTGTCCCCGATTACGGCTTAGGGCGAGCCATTAACGATCGGCTAGCCCGGGCTTCAGCTTAATTTTGCAAGGCACTAGGCTACAACTCGCTCTTGGGGCATGAGATTGGGAGAATCGGCGTAGATGTTTCTTACCTCACTCCGGATATGATTCCAGGTTTCCTCGTAAGAAGTAGCATAACTTACCGTATGGTGTACCCCCCGGGGCTCAGCAGGCTCACTGATGGTACGGAGAGTGAATTTCTGAGGAAATAATAACTTTTTCATAGGAAAGTTGATTTATTCATTAAATATTACATTACAAATATACAAAAATATATAATTATAATGCAAAAAATTTAAAAATTTTCTCAAACATGAGTCAATACTATCGCCAGAGTACTTTATCAGACACGAAAAATTACATACGTAATGAATGAAAGTCTGTTACAAAGAAAATGATATTAAGTAGTAGGATGAGAAGATTATTTCACAAGGCTTCGTAAATCTGAAAGTACTCTCAACTTTTTCTCCAGACAGTTTGTTGCTTAATGAAAGAAAAGCTAAGCTCGTACGCAATTTCGTACTGATTTATTGAATATATTTGCAGAGCATACCATATTATAATTTGAACTCAAAATAAGTAGTCTAATGACGCAGGTTGTTATAACAGCTATTGTAGCTTTCACGCTTATTATCTTACTTTTGGTGGCATTACTGCTGTTTGCCCAGTCTAAGCTGGTACAGCAGGGTGATGTGAAGATTATCGTGAACGGCGACGAAGATAATCCAATTGTTGCATCGGCAGGTAGTACATTACTTTCTACTTTATCGGGCGAAAAAATATTCCTTCCTTCGGCCTGCGGCGGCGGTGGCACTTGCGCCATGTGCAAGTGCGCCATTGACGAAGGGGGAGGAGACGTACTTCCTACTGAAGTAGGTCACCTGAGTCGTACCGAGCAAAAGGAAAACGTGCGCCTCTCTTGCCAAGTAAAGGTAAAGAACGATATGCGAATCCGCATTCCCGAAGAGATTTTCGGAATTAAGAAGTGGGAGTGCGAAGTGGTCTCTAATTACAACGTCTCTACCTTTATTAAGGAATTTGTGGTAAGGCTGCCGAAGGGTGAAACTATGGATTTTGAGTCAGGCGGTTACATTCAGGTAGATGTGCCCCCGGTAGTGGCCGAGTTTAAAGACATGGATATTACTCCTCATCCCGAGTTAGGTCACAAGCAAGACGTCTACAAAGAAGATTGGGATAAATTTGGTATGTGGGACTTGACCATGAAAAATGATGAGGAGATATTTCGAGCTTATTCTATGGCCAACCACCCAGCCGAGGGCGATATCATCATGCTTAACATCCGAATTGCTACCCCACCTTGGGATCGCGCGGCGGGTAAGTGGATGGATGTAAATCCGGGAATTTGCTCTTCTTACGTATTTACTCGTAAGAAGGGTGATAAAGTAACAATATCTGGTCCATACGGAGAGTTCTTTATTAACCCTACTGAGCGGGAGATGATCTATATCGGTGGCGGAGCAGGTATGGCGCCATTACGTTCGCATATTTTCCACTTATTTCACACTGAGAAGTCCGACCGTAAGGTCTCTTACTGGTACGGAGGGCGATCCAAACGGGAACTGTTCTATGTAGATCATTTCCGAGACATCGAAAAGGAATTTCCTAATTTTAAATTCCACATTGGTTTATCTGAGCCAATGGAGGAGGATAACTGGAAAGTAAAGGAAAGTCTGGACGATAAGGGCGATGGATATGTTGGATTCATTCATCAGGTACTGTTGGATAACTACTTAAACCATCATCCAGAGCCGGAAGAAATTGAATACTATCTCTGCGGACCACCATTGATGAATGCGGCGGTACTTAAGATGCTAGATGATATGGGGGTACCTCCCGAAAACATCCGATTTGATGATTTTGGTGGATAGCCAAATCTTATAAAAGATATGAAAGGGAGCGGAGTTTCGTTCCCTTTTTTTATTTTCGCTGAAATTGTCCGCTAATAAATCTTATGAGTTTAAGCCTCTTCTTTCGTCCGGTTGACCCGGCAGTGTACGAATGGGTTTCCCAGCAGAATACGGTGTTTAAGGCTATCGACGTATTTACGGAGGACTTTCCCAATTATGCCGAGGCAGATATTGCCCTGATTGGCTTAGGTGAGCATCGGGGAAGTGAGTTTGACAAAGGAATAGAGCGAGCGGCTGATGCGGTGCGTCAGGCATTCTATCGTTTAAAAAAGGGAAGTGGGGCTTACAAAATTGCGGATTTAGGCAACCTTGTAAATGGGCATAGTCTGGAAGAAACTTACGGAAGATTGCGGGAAGTTTGCGAAACCCTTATCAATTATCAAACGTTGCCCTTGCTGATTGGCGGTTCCCACGATCTGGATTACGGACAGTACCAGGCCTACGAGACCATGGAAAAACTGATTAGTGTGCTCTGTGTGGATGCTTTTATCGATATAGACCGCACTTTGGTTTCAGAGAGCACACTCAAGCCTAATCAGCATCACTTGCACAAGATTCTCATGCATGATCCGAACTATCTGCTGAACTACAGCCATCTGGGGTATCAGAGTTATTTGATTGATGCCGAAGTTCCCGCCTTGCTAGATAAGTTTTACTTTGATAGCTATCGACTGGGGCTAGTTAACCAAAGCATTGCTTCAATGGAGCCTATTATTCGTAGTACCGACATGCTAAGCGTTGATATTTCGGCAATTAAGTCGGCTGATGCCCCGGGTCATCATCGGGCTCAACCCTTTGGCTTGACCGGGCAAGAGGCCTGTCAACTTTGCTGGTACGCCGGGCATAGCGAGCGGCTCACCTCTGCTGGATTTTATGAGTATAATCCTGACTTTGACGATGAGCAACAAACAACTGCCGTCGTAATCGCAGTTATGATTTGGTACTTAATTGAAGGGTACTACCACCGCACCTACGAAGAAGATTTTGAAAGCAATGATTTCATCAAGTACCTAGTTCCTATGCCCAGTTCACCGGAGCAGATTACCTTTTATAAAGCTAAGAAAAGTGAAAAATGGTGGATGGAGGTGCCTACTCCGGTGAAAGAACGGAAAAGTATTGTGGCTTGCGACCCGGCCGACTACGAAATGGCAACTAAAGGGGAGGTACCCGACCGATGGATTCATACCCAGGCAAAATATTCTTAACAACCTAATAGATTTCTTATGAACATCTCTGTACGTTTATTTTTTTGTGCAGCACTGCTTGCCACCAGTCTCGAGAGCTACAGTCAAGACGATGGTTTCCAATCACTTTTTAATGGTGAGGATCTGGATGGCTGGGAAATTTACGGAACTGAAAAGTGGTACGTAGAAGATGGCTTACTCGTTTGTGAAAGTGGCCCCGATGAGGCCTACGGCTATTTGGCAACTGATAAGTCTTACAAAAACTTTGTACTGACGTTGGAGTTTCTACAAGAAGCCAACGGAAATAGTGGCGTGTTTTTTCGCTCATCTATTGAGGGGACAAAAATTAGCGGTTGGCAGGTAGAAGTTGCCCCTCCCGGCAATGATACCGGAGGCATCTACGAGTCTTATGGTCGGGGCTGGTTAGAGCAAATTCCTGCAGAGAAAGAAGGTATTTTGGATATGGGCGAGTGGAATCATATGCGGATTGAAGTGAACGGCGATCAAGTAAAGACCTACCTTAATGATGAGCTAATGGTTGATTTGCAAGACGAAAAAATCGGTCAGGCAAACGGTTCTATTGCTTTGCAAATCCACGATGGAGGGGGCATCAAGGTTCGGTGGCGCAACTTGATGGTGAAAGAGTTATAGGAAACTACTTCTATTATCGGAAAATTCCGTTGTGCTGGCTACCCATGTACGTACCCCAGGGAAGTGGGCTTCGCAGTGGTACTTCGGTGCTAATTCGGTGTACCCGCATACCATTGAAGGTATACGTATGGCGCAAGTCAGTGCTGTGGCAGTAAACAATATCTAGCATTCCGTTACCGTCTAGATCACCTAGCCAGGGAGTGGATGCCACGTTACTTCCCTCCCAGGTTTCGCCTAGCTGCTGTACCTCGTGCTGCCCAAACTCAATAGCTACTAGCACATTGTAAAAGAACTTCTGGTACAGTTCATTCACCTGCTGGTAGTTCATGCTCAAGATGATTTCGTCCCGCCCGTCGTCAGTTAAATCAACAGCTACCGGGCTGCTAGTCTGATAAAATCCAAGTGAGTCTACAAACTCGATATTGCCGTTGCTCCCATTAATCATAAACTGACGGTTCCACTCTAGTTTAGGCCATTCTCCCTGAGCGATAGAAGCGAAAAAATCGGGAATTGAATCGGCAGTGAAATAGCCCACCGCTAACGAGCTGTAGGCTTCAGTATCGGGCAGTGTCGTTTTCCAGAGAAGATCCAAGCTTCGACCTTCAAAGGCTAATACATCCCCTGCTACCGAAATGGTAACAATATCTAGAACAGAGTCTCCAGTTACATCAACCCCGACTGGTGGGGCAATAAATCCTTTGTCAGGACTACTAACCAACAGACTTGCTTCCGATAGGTCTTCTTGCATTACATCAGATAGCCTAGTGGCGTATAAATTTCCACCGATGGTTTCTCCGCCCGTACCAAAAACTACGGTTAAGTCATCTTGGGTAGCGTTGGGAAATGCGATAACAGACATATAGGTCTCTTTACCATCGGGCATAGCGGCTTTGGCAAGGGTCTTTCCTGACTGGGAATCGAGTACCAGTAAATGACCTACCGGGCGATTGGGATCATAAGGTTCTACCAATACATCGCCTCCGTTGGATACCAATAGATCCTCCAAGCCATCCCCATTCTGATCAGGAATAATTTGGGGGTTGTAGAAGTTGTACCAATTTGCTTGGCGGACATCCTCTAGCTCGGTAGCCGGAAAGAATTCCCACAAAAGGTGACCGCTCTTACCACTGATTGCTTTCAATACGGCGGAACGTCCTCCGATAATGACATCTTTGGTACCATCCTGATCAATATCCAATAGGGTGGCTGAACCAAATACCTGATCGCGAGCGGCTACTCGCCAAAGTAGTTCTCCATTTGAGCCATCCAAGGCGATGACTGCCGAGTCGGAGGGGATAAGTTCTTTACCGCCTGCCCCCAGAATAATGTCTTCAATACCATCGCCGTTCAGATCGGTAGTGCGGGGAGAAGAAAAGGTGCCAATGTCGGGCAGGTGACTAGACCAGAACGATTGAGCAGTCGTTTCATTTGCTATTGCAAACAAGCCGACGAGTATTATTATGTGCCAACGACTGTTCATTATCTTAATTCTATTTTCGATAATCCAATGGATGTTCCCGATCGCCTAGTAAAGAATTGTAGGCAAAATCGCCTCTGCTTTTTCTATTTTAGAAAGCTTGGATTGGGCAAAGCCTAAGAGAACTATGCTGAGGCTTACCAAAAGCGTGACGAATATTCTCATAGATCAGTAAGGTGTAGTAATAAAACTTCTAAAATACGGCTACTAGATTAATGAGACAACCAGAAGTTTAGGTTTTCTAGGAAAAGGGCGTGCTTACGGTAGTCGTTAAGCAGTTTCCAAGTCAGCGAGAGTGCTAATAGCGATAGGAAATTTGTATATTTCGGACTAACCTAACCTTGTTAATCATGCGACAACTTATTTGCCTGCTCTCTTTTTTAACATTCTGCACTATGACAACCTTTGCCCAATCTGATAATGATCATGTTCGTCACGTAGTGGTATTTAAGTACAAAGCTGATGCCTCAGAAGCGGATATTCAGGAAGTAACCGATAGCTTCCGCGATTTACAAAACAAAATTCCCGGCATTGTGTCTTTTGAGCATGGTATCAACAACAGCCCCGAAGGATTGAATAAAGGTTTTACCCACGTGTACCTGCTCACCTTTGAGAATGCCGAAGCTCGCGACACTTACCTTCCCCACCCCAACCACAAAGAATTTGGTAACCTACTCAGCGAACTAGGGGTTTTAGAAGAGGTATTTGTAGTGGATTATACGGTGGGAGAGTAGCTATGTAAAATGGGGTTTTTAGATATTCTTGACGTTTTTTCCAACCTATTATCATTAGGAGATAACCAATCATATAAACAAAGGCGAGGTAAGTCCATTGGTAGAGCCTTGTTTGTCGTCCTACTGATTATTGGGGTAGGTTGGTTTGCTATTGAACTGATTAGAATAATAGACCTAATATCGTCTCTCCTATTTATGGGAGTATTTATAGTGCTGGGGTTCATCCTTTCATTTGTGAATATAGTTCTTACCTATCGGCTCAATTTAATGGAGTATTTTAAAGGAGGGGACTACCTTTTGATAATTACCGCAACGTGCCCAATTATAGTATCCTTAGCAAGCTTCGTTAACAGAAACTACGGCTCGGAACAGGATAACACTGAACAGGCTATAATATTAAGTCACCCGATTAATAGCGAAAATGTTACTATTATATCTGTAGGTTTTAACAATAAGAAGGCAAAGACGCGAGTACCTAGAACTTATGGACAAGCTTTACGAAAAGGAGATACTGTAGAGATACTATTGACTGACGGGCGGTTAGGATTTGATTTTATAAATAGTCTGAAGTAACATCAGATATCCTTTTAAATTGAAGGTTTTATACCAAAATATAATATTTTTTGGTATATTTAATTAGTAAAATTGAAAATCATGCAAAAGAATACCAGTGTTACGCTTGGAAGTCATTTTGATAGGTTTATCGCTGAGCAGGTAGAAAAAGGACGATATGGTTCAGCCAGCGAGGCTATTCGGGCTGGGCTTCGTTTATTGGAGAAGGAAGAAATCAAACTGGAGGCTTTACGAAATGCCTTGATAGAAGGCGAGCAAAGTGGTCGGGCTGATTACTCTTTAAGTAATCTAATTGCTGGACTTGATGCAGAGTAGCTGTGGCTTTTTACCTTACCCGAAAAGCTGAAGCTGACTTGAGAGATATTGCCCGATATACCCAAAGTAAGTGGGGAATAAGGCAGCGCAATACTTATCTCACTCAGATAGATAATGCATTTCACGATTTAGCAAATGAGCCAGATAAAGGTCGCAATTGTGATGATATTCGGTTAGGTTATTTTAAGTATCGAGTGAGCAAGCATTTTATTTTCTATCGTATGATAGACTCTGGTGATATTGAAATCGTTCGTGTTTTACATGAGCGAATGAACTTTGAAACACATTTGAACAATTAGCTACGCCCTCTCTTACTTCCTATTAATGCCTTTTTCTTCTTCAAATCTAGAATTCAAAACACCCTACTTTCAAAAACCCTTGCCAATACAAATAAAATGATTCCGTAAACCGCTAAACCCACCCCGTAAAATAACCAGAAACTTCCTCCGTAGGCAATGGCTTCTACGCTGCGGAATGACCAGTAGGTGGGAACTATCGCGAATACTTCAAGGGCATTATAGTCTAAGAAATAGCGGAGAATGGGGAGGTTGAGTACTAGGTTGAAAATCTTGAATTGGGCCAAGCCTTCCATTTTGTTGCGGGCGAAGGTAGCCGTCATCAGTGCTAGCAACGGAGCGATTAGGCTATACTGAGCAGCTAGTAACAATGCTTTTTCAAATGGAATTGCTACTAAATCTCCGTACATCAATAGCACTAAGTTGACGATAATCGAGATTATTACGCCAGCGGCAAGGCGGAGCAGTACAAACGTTCCGGCGGAGATGGGAGCTACCCGTAGCGCACTGAATACGTTCTCGTCTTTTTCTTCCAAAAACAGAAAGCCGTTGATAAAGCCAAACATAGTCGCCGACTGCATACAGGCCCACATCAGAATAACCGGATGGTAGGGTGCAATTACCGGGTACAGTTCGGTAAGATAGGGCACCAGCAACTTCACAATTGCCAGAGCAATAAGCGGGAAAAACAGCAGTCCTTTCAGTAAAGGTTCACGGAAGGTAATGCGGAAATCGTTATGGCTGATGAGCAGTAGTTGTTTCATGACCAAACGTGTTTACGGAATGAAGCTCGGGCTAAATAGTAGCTGCCAGCGACGGCGAGTGCACCGTAACCGTAAGCATAAACTAATTCGGCGGTAGAGATACCTTCAAACGCCGCTTGTAGTAGTAAAATACTGGGGTACGATGGAATCGGATAAAACCAGGACGAAGCAGCCGCGCCGAAAAATGGAATGAACGGTAAAGCAGTGAGAATTAGCATTGGAATCATCCGCACCATAAATTGATTAAACGAATTAGTTTGCGCTACTAGCCAGCCACCCAGAAAAATATAGAACAGACTAGCCCCGATCACGCCCATTATAAAGTGAATGTACTGAAACTGCCAACCGTGACCCGCCCAAGCCATAATCAGCGAAGTGCCCAACGCCACTAAGGTGAGTGAAATAGCTTTTGACCACAAGTAAGTGTCGGTAGACAATGGTGATACCGCTAGAGCCTCTAGCGTATGCTGGTCTTTTTCAAACAAAACCAACGCGCCAATAAACATAAGCCCAGTCACTACTGGGTCGTTGTAAATCAGTAATACCAACAGTTTTTCCAATCCACCCAGATCTTTCAGCAGATAGAACAATCCCAGGTACACCCCCGCCAATACCAGCGAAATCACGATAAGCTGATTACGATGCAATAGCAGCAAATCCCAGCGAAGTAGGTTGGTTAGTGCTTTCATACCAGGCTTTGTCCAGTGAGTTTGATAAACACATCCTCTAGTGTAGCTTCTTCCGAGTGAATGGTTCGGATGTTGTTCTCCTGGAGAATAGACAGAAATTCTTCGTTTTGCCCGAGCGTATCCAGCGCGTATTCGTAGGCGACACCATTGTTCTGGGCTTCTACCCGTACCTTTCGTTTTCCGTGCTGTAACTTCAGTGCAGCCGGACGATCCAGGGCTTTAATTTCCCCGTCAATAATCAGGGCAATGCGGTCGCAGAGAGCGTCGGCATCGTACATGCTGTGGGTGGTAATAAAGATCGTTTTTCCTTGCGCCTTCAAATCCAGAATGATGTCTTTGATAATTTTCCCATTCACCGGGTCTAATCCCGAGGTGGGCTCATCTAGAAACAGAATGTCTGGGTCGTGTAAAAAAGAACGAATGAAGTTCAGTCGCATTTTCATGCCTTTGGAAAAATCAGCAACGGGTTTGTCAGCATCCTCTTTCAGCCCTACCTTATCCAACAGTTCATAGAAGTCAGTGGGCTTTCGCTCGTAAAAATTGGCGAAGAATTGCAAGTTCTCTAAAGCAGTTAGTTTGAGATAATGATTGGGGAGCTCGAAGCTCACGCCAATGCGTTGATAAAAATCCTTACCCCAGCCCAATAGGTCTTTGCCCTGAATCTGTACCTGCCCGGTGTAACCATCCAGCAGCTTGTACAGAATCTTTTGGGTAGTACTCTTTCCACTGCCGCTGGGCCCGAGAAAGCCGAAGATTTCTCCCGCCTCAATGGCAAAAGAAATCCCTTTCAAAGTGAGATTTTTATTTTTAGGATACGTATACCAGAGGTCATTCACGGTTATCATGATTATTCAAGGTTATCGGATACAATCAGAGTCTCCGTTTGAGATGGGTAACTCTGATTAGAGTAACTGTTTCTACTATCAATTTTCCATTGTCCATTATCAACTTGCCTTCATTCCTGATTGTAAAATATTGATGAGTTGCCGAAGAGCCTGAGTATACTCCGCTTCGCTGGCTTGTATCACTGGGCCCAAAGAATTAGAGTCTTCCTCGGCGGGTACTAAAGTTTCCAGTAGGGTCTTGCTAATTTGTATGATTAGTCGAGCCACTACAGTAGCATCCAGATTCTTTTTCAGCCTACCTTGCTCTTGTTGCTGCTTAATTATTGATGAGAAAAAGTCGACGGCCTCTTGGTCGTGGCGAACCATGTCCTTTGCCACTTCTGGAATCAATTTCTCCTGACTGTAGCGGTACAAAAACCGATTCATCACCGGATACTGAGTATCAAAAGCTAACCCCTGATGAAATAATGCCTCTAGCCAAACCCAGAAATTATCGGGAGTAGTAGTCATAGCCGATTGCATAAACTCTCGTTTTCGGGCAATCACATACTCTTTCAAATAAAAATACAGAGCTTGCTTATCATCAAAATATTGGTAGATGCTTCCTTTGGCAATGCCTAATTTCTTTACCAGCCGATTAAGCGAGGCTTCCTGATAACTATACAGCGCAAATTCTTCAAAAGCAGCGTCAATAAATT
This sequence comes from Bacteroidota bacterium, assembly GCA_039198955.1. Taxonomy (GTDB): domain Bacteria; phylum Bacteroidota; class Bacteroidia; order Cytophagales; family Cyclobacteriaceae; genus Tunicatimonas. The sequence goes on from JBCCTI010000038.1 coordinate 28,548, forward strand.
GCTGTTTTTTATCTGGTTTTAAGCGTTCAAATGTAGGTTTTGCTTCTAAAGTGACCATGTGGTCATAATTAATCTAATTATAGATTACGAGGCCAACTTTAGCTTGGTTTCACTTTGCTAAAAATAAATCAGTACGAATGAATGGTGAGTGATTTCAAGGAAGAGATAACACTACTAAGCAATATATGCTCTTTAGTTAAAATCTTTAGTTTAAAGGCCTCTGAAAACCAACGCTTGGCAAAGCGAATCCATACTGGGAGATATTCAATATTCGAGTTCTAGGATGTCAGATATGGTGAACCACTTATATCCAGTTCTGACACTCATTTAAAAAAATAGCCTTTAGACCCTATTTTACAGTAACCTTCACAAACCGCTGATCTGTAAGCTTAAAAGCTCTGATCTCACCACTTTTATCCCGAATAAACTCAAGTGCTCGAGGGAACCATCGATTTCCACCGAGAATTTTAAAATCATCGTTCCAGATGTTTTCTAATGTTAACCGCCCCTTCCGTATGTGTTTTAGTACTAGTTGGTTGTTCTCATAACTGATCGTATAGATCGTTTTCATGCTCTCTCCCATATAATTGCCCAAGTATTCTTTTATCTCATTTTGATCAAAGTGGTTTATTTGCATTTTAGGGCAAGACTTCGCCCTATAAAACATAGAGGCTACCTGACCTACATCATTTTTTTGAAAAGTCACGATCTCCCCTCGGTTGTCTTTTAAGATAAATACACTATCGGATTTTGGTGTCATGACAATGGGAAGGTCATTGGTCGCCTGCCACCATAACTCGCCTTCTTTGAGAAAAACATCCACATAGTGAGTCGGTTCTACTTTATACGCACCGACATACTCGTCCAGGATTTCTCTTGCTACTACCACAGAATCTATATCAACACTACTGTCAGCCTTTTTTGATGGGGGTTGTGGTATATATAACGAAGCAATCTCGCGTACCGCATCGTACCCGCTCTTAGCGTAATTATTTAGAACAACTACCGATAGATGATATTCCGGAAAATAGACAAATAAACTTGCAAATGAGAACCAGTACCCTTCATGGCTAATCCACTTGGTACCACGAAAATCAGCTATGTACATACTATAACCGTAGGAAGTCAACTCATCGTTGTTAAGCTTACCCTTTTGGAACATTCGATCAAAAACTGCCTTGACACTATCACTGCCGTTGTCCACAAAATTTGCCCATTTAGCCAAGTCAGACGTAGTGGAATACAATGAACTTGGTCCTGGTACCGCATAGGAATTAGGGGAGGTCTTGTATTCCAATCCATTTTGAGTGTCATAGTAGCTGTAAGCCCTATTTGGGATTACCTGCGAATAATCGTCCACAAATAAGGAACTAGTCATTTCTAGTGGTTCAAATATGTTTTGATCTGCCCATTCGCTAAATGAAAGGCCAGTAACTCGCTGAACGACTTCTGCTAATAGCAGGTAACCTGTGTTCGAGTAACTGTATTTGGTTCCAGGCTTAAAGTTTAGCTCCTTTTGATCGTAGGCAAGATTCAGAACTTGTTCATAGGTGATCTTGTCATCAAAAGACCATCCAGCAATTGGTAAGAATTGAATGAAATTCTTGATACCACTTGTATGATGAAGTAGGTGTTCAATCGTGACAGTATAGTCATATACAGGAAGTTCCGGTATATATTTTCGTATGTCGTCTTCAGGGGATAATTGATGTTGTTCTATTAACCATGCAATGGCATAACTAGTGAACATCTTAGACACAGAAGCCAAGTCAAAAACAGTAGAAGGCGAGATAGGTATTTCATGTTCTAGGTTGGCAAGTCCGTATCCTTTATTTAAAATGACCTCTTTATCTTTGACCACTAAAACAGCAGAGCCTGGATCTTTAAAACCATAAGTATTGAATAATGAGTCTGCTATCTCTAAAATAGCTTCCTGCGATACTTGCGCATACATAAGAGTATGGCATAAATTCACGAATACAAATACTGATAGCAGTTTCATCTGATGACAATTATTATCCTTTAGCCTAAAAACTAATAATTTAGGTAAACAACTAAAATTATAGTTATTTTATAACTCTACCAATTTATCTGTAATCTTTTTTGCTGAAATGTGGTTTGAAAGCAACTGGCTAAGCTCTAAAACAGAAAGGTCTAGAGTATAAAGTCATGATTAGTAAAATTGCTGAATGGTTGGTGGCTCTCGTCGTTGCACGAGCAGCGGCTTCACTCGATTGCTTGTCATTCCTCAATCTTGGCAACATTCAAAAAAGTGATAGCTTTGTCTGTCATATCAAGATCGCTTAACCTGCCTTTACGTGAAATTCATTAGTTCTACCCTCAGTCTGCTACTTTTCGTTACTTCTTCTTTGCTTGCCCAGAAAAAAAATGCCGACTACCGCTTATTGCTGAAAAAGACAACCATTCCTATTGTCATCGACGGAGGCACATTAGACTCAGCCTGGCAGCAGGCAAATATAGCCTCTGATTTTCATATGATACTGCCGATGGACACCAGCCGGGCTCTGGTTCGGACTGATGTGCGGATGGCTTACGATGATAACTTTCTGTATTTACTGGCTGAGTGCTATCATGCTAAGCCGGGACCGTACATTGTAGAATCCATGCGGCGGGATTTTTCCTTCGGGAAAAATGATAACTTTCTACTGTTTATGGACCCGTTTGATGATCAGACTAACGGGTTTTCTTTCGGAGCGAATGCCGCCGGAGCACAATGGGATGGATTGATGTACGAAGGGGGTCGGGTCGATTTAAGCTGGGATAATAAGTGGGTATCAGAAGTAAAGAATTACGAAGATAAATGGGTGTTTGAAGCAGCTATTCCCTTCAAGACCATTCGCTACAAGAAAGGTATTACCGAGTGGGGCATCAACTTCAGTCGGCTAGATCTGAAAATGGCAGAGAAATCGGCCTGGGCACCCGTACCCCGGCAGTTCCCTTCAGCATCCTTAGCATATACTGGTACGTTGGTCTGGGATCAACCTCCTCCGGCTACAAAAGGCAATGTCTCCATTATTCCTTACGCTCTGGGCGGGGCTACCCGAAATTTTGAAGAAAATACGTCTACTAAATATCGGCGCGACATTGGAGTGGATGCTAAAATCGCCATCACCTCTTCGCTGAATTTGGATTTAACGGTGAACCCCGACTTTTCTCAGGTTGAAGTAGACCAACAGGTGACTAACCTGGATCGTTTTGAACTGTTCTTTCCTGAGCGGCGACAGTTTTTTCTGGAGAATGCCGATCTATTCGCCAATTTTGGCTACCCAACTATTCGCCCGTTCTTTTCCCGACGAATTGGGCTAGGTGTACCCATTCGATTCGGGGCTCGGCTTAGTGGTAAGCTTAACAAAAACTGGCGTATTGGGGCTATGAATATCCAGACCGGCAAGGTGGAAGAAACCGATCTGCCAGCTCAGAATTTTACCGTAGCTGCCCTTCAACGACAAATATTTGCCCGCTCCAATATTGGTTTGATTGTAGTGAACAAAGAATCACTGAATTATACGCCCAGTGATGATCCGGCAGTGCCTACTTATTCTCAATACAATCGTAATATTGGCGTAGAGTACAATATTGCTTCATCTAATAATCTATGGACGGGAAAAGTGCTCTATCTCAGATCAATGAGTCCGGGTGACCTAGATCAGAATGTAGTACACGCCGCTAATTTGGAGTACGATAGCCGCCGCTGGACATTGAGTTGGCAGCACGAATACGTTGGGCGGGGATACACGGCTGAAGTAGGATTTGTTCCTCGTCGTTCCTACTATAAAATAAATCCTGAGATAGAGTATCGTTTCTTTCCGAAGAATAGCAGCATTGTCAGCCACGGGCCTGCAGTCGGCTCTACGCTCTTTTTCAATAAATCGTTTCAGCAAACCGATAACGAAAGCTATCTGGCTTATAACTTCAATTTTCAGGACCGCTCCAGCTTCACTACCTGGGTTGCCTACAACTACATTCAGTTACTTCAGGGGTTCGATCCTACCAACGCCTTAGGCGATACGTTGGCTACGGGTACCGAGCACCGCTGGAACGCCTGGGGTACCGAATACGAATCTACCCCGAATAGTTTATTCACCTACTCGTTCTCTACCCGCTACGGTGGCTACTATGCTAATAGTACCCGGCTCAACATAACGAGCGAATTGGGTTATCGCTTTCAGCCCTACGTGAGCATTGCCGTCCGTTCGAGCTACAATCGTATTGACCTACCCGAACCCTGGAATCTGAATACTTTCTGGTTAGTGGGTCCTCGAGTAGACGTTACCATGACGAACAAACTGTTTCTGACCGCATTTATGCAGTACAACGAGCAAATTGACAATATAAATCTGAATACCCGTCTTCAGTGGCGTTACCAACCCGCTTCTGATCTATTCATTGTCTACACTGATAATTATTTTCCTCAGCCCTTTGGCATTAGAAATCGGGCACTAGTGCTGAAGCTTACTTATTGGTGGAATGTTTAGTTGAATAATTTTTGGTTAGTATGCTGGAAGTTCATCACGTATCCAAATCCTTCGCGGAAAATCAGGTGTTAGATCATATTGATCTTACACTAGCTGCTGGCGAATGCTGGTGCATTGTGGGAGTGAATGGCGCCGGTAAAACTACTTTGCTACGCTGCATTCTGAATGCTTATCCATTAGATGAAGGCACTATTACGGTATGGTTATGGGGAGTTGCGGGGTTTGGAATAATCATTTCAGTAATTGGCGTTAGTGTGTACCGAAAATCAGCAACAGTACAGAATAAATTACTGCAAAAAATGATGGATATTCTGTAAAGATAATTTCCAGAGACTGCTAAATTCAAGTCTGATCTATCCGAAGAGTTACATCAAAATAATCCCTAGTGCAACAAATATTTTGGTTATATATTGTCGATTATTCAATATTATACACTCGTTTTGTCCTAATAATAACAATTAATCAGTAAATAGTTGCGATAGAGCGGAATAATCATTTTTTTCATATATTCTTACAGCGCAAATCTCAAGTTGGCGGTTTCCATTCTCAACTTGGTTAAGATATACAACGAACTGCAACAATTTTTTCTAACCAATAAACAATCGTATGAACCTAAAATTACTTGCGCGCTTAGTACTAAGTATACTTTTGCTCAGCGGAACAATTGCAACCTATGCTCAGGAACGAGCGGTTTCTGGAACGGTAACTTCCGACGACGAAGGTGCCCTGCCGGGGGTAAACATTTTGGTGAAGGGGACTACCCAAGGAACTGTTACTGACATAGAAGGAAACTATCGGATTGAAGTTCCCGGTGGGGATGCTACATTGGTATTTTCTGCGGTAGGTTATGAAACCAAAGAGATGACCGTGGGTAGCCAATCTACTGTCAACGTCTTGATGTCGCCGGATATTCAATCACTTTCTGAGGTGGTAGTAGTGGGCTTTGGTACTCAGAAGAAGGCTGATGTGACCGGAGCGGTAGGCTCTATTCCGGCCTCTGAAATTGCCGAAAAACCTATCACCAGTCCCGATCAAATACTAGCCGGACGGGTTTCGGGCGTGCAAATCTCTAACCGGAGTGGTGATCCAGGGGCACCGATTAATGTCCGTATTCGGGGGGTAGGCACGGCCGGGGTAAACCAACCGCTGTGGGTAATTGACGGGGTGCCAATTGTACAAACTAGTAATATTACTGTTAACACCGCCTCCAGTACGGAAACCAATCCTTTGGCGGGGATAAACCCCAATGACATTCAGTCTATTGACGTGCTGAAAGATGCAGCCTCAGCGGCTATCTACGGAGCACGGGCGGCTAACGGGGTAATTATTGTAACTACCAAGCGGGGCAAGGAAGGAAGGACTTCGGTGACCTACGATGGCTACGTAGGTACACAAACTACCCCCCAGCGTATTGATGTGCTCAACGTAGATCAGTTTATTGACTTGCAGAGTGAACTCGGTCGTGATCTTAGTCAATTCCGGGGTGAACCTTTCGTAGACTGGCAGGATGCTATCTTTAAAAATGGGCCTATGCAAAGTCATAACGTAACGGCCAGTGGCGGTAGTGAAAATATCAACTTTAGCGTATCGGCGGGCTACCTAAACCAGGAAGGTATTGAGTTGGCGCAAAACTTTGAACGATACTCCTTCAAGGCCAATTCAGATATTAAAGTAGGTAAACGTAAGCAGTTTACCTTTGGCGAGTCGCTACTAGTAAGCTTTATTGACCGTTTGGTTCAATCAGAAGGTAACCGATTTGCCGCGTTTAATTCGGCCCGTAACGCGCCTTACTTCAAGATATTCAACCCCGATGGCCCATTTGGTTATAATCCAGAAAACCCTACCACCACGGGTGGGGCTACTGGTGGTAACTACGTATACCGCAGCGACCTGAATGTGGAAGAAACTAGGGTGAGAAGCCGGAAGATTCTAGGAAATATCTACGGTCAGTTAGAGATCATAGAAGGGCTTACCTTTAAGATATCGGCTGGTATCGACTATAACGTAGGTGATGGCTTCTTCTATCAGGCACCCGTTACTTTCTCGCAAATCGGTGACCCTCGCCTCTCGCTATTGGTGCAATCCCGTCCTATTGAATTGACTACCAACTTGGCTAATACCCTGACGTATTCTAAAACATTCGGTCAACACAGCATTACGGCTTTGTTGGGGCATGAAGAAACCAACTTCCGCTTCGATAAGCTACGGGTTCAGGGCCGTGACCTGGCCTTTCCCGACGTGATTCGCTTTGGGTCAGTAGCCAATGTAGTAGCGGCGGGTAACGAAGCCGACCATTGGGCATTGCGTGGATTCTTAGGTCGCCTTAACTATTCTTACGGCGGAAAGTATCTAGCTACGTTCAACGTTCGGCGCGATGCTTCTTCCCGCTTCTCTGAGGATAATCGCTCGGATATTTTTCCTTCGGCATCGGTAGGTTGGCGTCTCTCTGAAGAATCATTCTTCCCCGAAACTAGCTTTATCGATGACTTAAAAGTACGGGTTGGCTGGGGTGAATCGGGCAATCAGTTTACCGGGCTCAACTTTGCTTACCTGAGCTCACTTAACATTAATCCCTTCTACGTAATTGGTACTGGGCAAAATGTAGTACGCGCCCCGGTGCCTACTAGCTTTGCCAACGCCGATCTGCGCTGGGAAACCAGTACCCAAACTGACATTGGATTGGACGCTGCCTTTTGGCAAGGTCAGGTAGAACTTACCTTCGATTACTACGACAAAGTAACCAGCGACGTACTAATCGGATTGCCCATTCCAGCCGTATCTGGGTTCTTCTTGCCGACTGATGCCAACATTGGGGAAATCCGGAACAATGGTATTGAGTTAGCATTGAACTACCGAGGCCGTTCGGGAGATCTGGAATACAGCATTGGTGGTAATTTCACTACAGTGAATAATGAGGTTACTTCACTGGGGGAAATTACGGCTATCAACACCGGAGTTGGTGGGGGGCAAACCCACCGCACCGTAGTAGGCGAATCATTAGGGCACTTCTTTGGCTTCAAAACTGATGGGATCTTCCAAACCCAAGCCGAAGTAGATGCTGCCCCCGAGGATGCTCTTTCCTCAGACCGTCAGCCCGGTGATGTTCGCTTCGTAGACATAAACAACGATGGCGTGGTTGACAATAATGACCGTACTATTTTGGGTAGCCCAATTCCAGATTTCTACTACGGGGTGAACTTATCAGCCAACTGGCGAGGCTTTGATTTCTCGGCTTTGTTGCAAGGGGTAGGAGGTATGCAGGTGTACAATCAAGCCCGTCAGAGCTTTGAGAACCTCTCTGGGACTAACAACCAGTCCACCCGGGTTCTAGATCGCTGGAGTGGGCCTAACACTAGCAACGAGATTCCCCGGGCCACGCTGGATGACCTAAATAATAATAATCGTTTTTCAGACCGATGGGTAGAGGATGCCGACTTCGTACGTATCCGAAATATTCAATTAGGGTATACGGTTTCATCCGAAACATTGGAATCTTTAACGAATGGATTTGTTAGTAATGTACGGGTATACGTAGGCGCACAGAACTTATTCACCTTTACTAATTACCTTGGTTTTGATCCTGAGGTAACCCGTGGGTTTAGCTTCCAGAAGGGAGAGTTTCCATTGGCTACCGGGCAAGACTCCGGTGGGTCGCCCCAGCCACGCATCTACCAAGCTGGGGCACGGGTAACATTTTAAGAACTAATTGAAGTTGTAAACTTTCAGAACAATGAAAAAACTACTATTAGCACTAACATCCTTATTTCTGTTAGCCCAGTCGTGTAACAATCTCGATCTCGAGCCATTGGACCGGGTAACTGAGAATTCTTTCTACAAAAGCAAAGCTGACTTTGACGGCGGTCTCTTTGCCTCTTACGCTTCCATCCAGAAGTTCTGGGGACTAAGTACTGAAACCTTAGGTGAGCGGGGCGAATACTGGAAACTCTCGCTGGCAACTACCGACGACGTAGTAGCTGACAACTTGACGGCAGATCAACGGTCGCGGAATCTGGATAATCTATTGTTTGACCCCTTTGAAGTGCCATTCCAGTCCTTGTACTCTATGATTTACGAAGGAATTTACCGTGCCAATCTAGTAATTGACAAGCTGGACGATGAGAATGAACTCAGCGCCGACCAGAAGACCCAGCTTGAAGCTGAGGCTAAATTCCTGCGGGCTTGGTTTCACTTTCAAGCCATGAAAATGTGGGGAACCCCCCCACTGGTAACTGAAGTACTGCGTGAGTTGAATAATCTGGCTCAACCCAACGCTACGCAAGAGGCACTTTTCAACCAAATCCTTTCGGACTTCAACGATGCTGCCAACGGATTACCCGAGTCATGGGACGATGCCAACCTCGGGCGGGCTACTGCTTGGGCAGCTAAGGCCTACGTTGGTAAAGTAAATGTTTGGCAGGAAGATTGGCCCGCTGCTATTACTGCCTTTGAAGATATCATACAGAATGGTCCCTTCCAGTTGCAAGCTGACTACGTAGAGGTGTTCGCTTTTGACAATGAAAACAATTCTGAGTCTATCTTTGAGATTCAGTTTGGTGGACCATTCTCCGATGATAACCTGTGGGTATTTGACGATATTCACTCTGAGGCTTTCAAAGCTACTCAAGGTATTGCCCGTACTAACATACTAGATGCCGGAAACGGTGCTCCTGGCGGTAAGAACGGCTGGTTAGCTCCTAGTCAAGACCTGCTGAATTCTTACGAACCAGGAGACTTGCGGCGGGAAATTACCGTCTACGCTGAGGGCGATATGTACTACACTACTAACCCCTACGAAGCAATTCCTTACGATCCAGAGTGGTCATCAAGTGACCTAACTATGGCGAAATATCGTGGAGAGCGCAACGTAGTTCCTGCCAACCACGCTCCCCACGGACAAGCTGAGTTTAATAACGAGCGTTGGTTCCGCCTAGGGGAGTTGAAGCTTTTGTACGCCGAAGCCCTGATTGAGCAGGGGCGCGATGCCGATGCACTAACGCAAATTAATGATATCCGCAACCGCGCCGGGTTGGCAGCACTGACCGCTCCGGCTGATATTACCGCAGCTTTGCGCCAAGAGAAACGAATAGAACTAGCCCTAGAACCTCACCGTTGGTTTGATATTACCCGCTGGGGTATCGGGGCAGAAATCTTTGGCGACCGTTGGGATGACCGTCTGAACCTCTTCCCTTTCCCTCAGTCTGAGATTGACCGAAGCGGTGGGGTATTGCAGCAAAATCCTGGGTACAGCAGTTAATCTGTCCTGTCCTTATTTTCATTTACAAAAGCAACTCAATTCTGGGTTGCTTTTTTCTTTACATTTAGGTCTAAGGAAGCTTAAAGCGTATGACAAAAAGAATTACGTTATCCATTCCCCCTTTTTTAAAGAGGTCGCCGTGGAACGGGGCTGAGGGGATTTTAGCTAAATCTAATCTATCTAACAGAAATAGCTATTTCAATACTCTTTGTATTCTGTTACTCTTTCTTTTAGTTGTGTCTTGTCAGAAAAAAGATCGGATATTTGAGCAATTGTCTCCGTCAGAAACGGGTGTAAAGTTTAATAATGAACTGGTAGAAGATAGCGTGTACAACGTATATTCTTACATGAATATCTATACTGGAGCAGGGGTAGCAGTAGGTGATATAAATAACGATGGGTTAGCGGATATTTACTTCAGTGGCAATCAGGTTACCGGACGGCTTTATCTCAATCAGGGCGATCTCAAATTTATCGATATTACCGAAGAGACAGGTTTGGTAAGTAATCGTTGGGGTACGGGAGTGACCATGGTAGATATTAACCAAGACGGCTGGTTAGATATTTATGTTTGTGTCTCGGGCATTGGTACGGATGAGCAGCGATCTAATCTGCTGTATATAAATCAAAAAGACGGTACGTTTGTAGAAGAGGCCGAAGCCTACGGACTAGCGGATTCTCGTCAGATAATGCACGCTACTTTTCTGGACTATGACCGCGATAACGACTTAGACGCATTTCTCATCGTCAACCCTACTGACTCAGTATTTCAGGTTGATTTGGTAAAGCCTCGTAAAACAAATGGTCAGTCTAGTAGTACCGATGTACTTCTTAGAAATGAAGGCGGAAAATTTGTGGATGTTTCCCGCGAGGCAGGAATCTTGATAGAAGGGCAGAGCCTGGGGGTAGCTGTCACGGATATTAATCAGGACAACTGGCCGGATATTTATATCTCCAACGATTTTATCGGGAACGATGTGCTGTATATCAACCAGCAAGATGGTACTGGCCGGCATTCCGGGTTTCAAGACCAAGCTCAGGACTACTTTAAGCATACCAGTTATGCCGGAATGGGCAACGATGCGGCTGACTTCAACAATGATGGTCTGGTTGATATTATCGAGCTGGATATGCGCCCCGAAGACAACTTCCGGCGTAAGCTTATATTGCCAGGGACAAATTACGAACGTTTCCAACTTGCGCTTCAGCAAGGGTATCAGCCTCAATTTACCCGCAACACCTTGCAGTGGAACCGGGGAGATGGTCACTTTAGCGAGATCAGTTTTCTCTCGGGGGTGAGTAGCACCGATTGGAGCTGGAGTCCGCTACTGGCTGACTACGATAACGATGGTGATAAAGACCTGTTTGTTACCAATGGCTTTCGCCGCGACCTGGGCGACCTGGACTACATCAACTACCAGCAAACCTTTAACTCGCCGATAGGCTCGCCCGAAGCTAAGCTGGCAAAAAAGCAAGAGAATGTGCTACAATTAGAGGGGGTGAGTATTGCCGATTATTTGTTTGAGAATCAGGGCGATCTGACGTTTATAGATCAGTCCGAAAATTGGGGTATCCGCCAGCCGGGTTTCTCACACGGAGCAGCTTACGCCGACTTAGACAACGATGGCGATCTGGAACTGGTGGTAAATGCTACCAATAGTCCGGCTCATATCTACCAAAATCTCACGACTGAAAGGCGCAATCATGCGTATTTATCGCTTTCTTTCCGGGGAGCGCTGGGTAATCGGTTCGGGATAGGATCGAAGGTGTACGTTTATCATTCGGGCGTCACCCAACTGTACGAAAACAATCCGAGCCGGGGCTATGCTTCTAGCGTAGAACCGCGCTTGCATATCGGGCTAGGTGATATAACTACCGTAGATTCACTGCGGGTTATCTGGCCAGACGGTAAGTCTGAGACAATTACCGAAGTCAAAACCAATCAAGCTCTTACAATCGCCTACGTGAACAGTCACGACACTACCAGTAGTTCCCCGCTAAATTCAGATAAATCTGTTATTTTCCAAAAGATGGATGACAGTTTGGGTTTGCAGTACACCCATCGGGAAAATAATCTTGTGGATTTTCGACAACAACGGATATTACCCCACATGCACTCGCGGGGTGGACCAGGCATGGCGGTGGGGGACGTGAATGGTGATAATCGGGATGATTTATTCATAGGTGGCGCGGCTGGCTCTTGCGGACAATTCTTCATTCAGCAAGTCGATGATTCTTTTCTGCCCAGATCCTTGGAATCAGGCTGCGAGTCCGAGGATATGGGTTCTCTACTGTTTGATGCCGATGGCGATGGCGATCTGGATTTGTACGTGGTCAGTGGGGGAAGTTCCTTTCCGATAGATAGTCATCAGTATCAGGATCTGTTTTACCGGAACGACGGTTCGGGAACGTTTGTCCTGGATAAATCAGCCCTCCCCAAGTTAGTGTCCAGTGGTTCCTGCGTCACTGCCAGTGATTACGATCAGGACGGTGACCTGGATTTGTTCGTCGGCGGGCGTATCGTACCTGCTCAATATCCGCTGTCGCCGAAAAGCTATCTGTTAGAAAATAATCGGGGAAAATTTACTGACGTGACTTTAGCTATCGCTCCAGAGCTGACAGAAGCCGGACTAGTAACATCTGCGCTGTGGACGGACTATGACAACGATGGGTGGAGGGATTTAATAGTCGTCGGTGAGTTTATGCCCATCCGTTTTTTCCATAACCAAGAAGGGAAGCTTGTTGAGCAAACTAACGATACTAGTTTAACGGGAACCAATGGCTGGTGGAACAGTATTGCCGGAGGAGATTTTGACCGGGATGGTGACACCGATTACATCGTAGGTAACCTAGGGCTAAACAGTCCGTACGATGCTTCGCCTGAACAGCCCCTTTGCGTGTACGCCAGCGATTACGACAAAAACGGCAGCATTGATCCGGTAATGTGCTACTACGTACAGGGTGAGAACTACCTGGCGCACCGTCGCGACGATATGATAAAACAGATCAATGCTATGCGAGGACGGTTTAAAACCTACCGCTCTTATGCTGAGGCTACTTTTGAGCGGTCGTTCCTTCCCGAAGAACTAGAATCAGCCTATGTCGTCCGTAGCGATCGGTTTGCCAGTAGCTATCTGGAAAATCTCGGTAACGGTAAGTTCAGCATTCAATCTCTGCCGACCGAAGCTCAGATTGCGCCCATTTTCGGAATAGCGGTGCAGGACTATAATCAGGATGGATACCTGGACGTGCTATGGAGCGGCAATTTTCATGCAGCAGAAGCCGCTGCTGGTCCCCGCGATGCCTCACTAGGCGGATTATTACTGGGTGATGGAAATGGAAACTTCGTTTCGGCATCGCCAAACCGAACCGGGTTTATTGCCGACGGGGATGCCCGCGGAATCGTTCAGCTATCATCGAGAGATCAAATGCTCATGGTAGTTGCCAACAACAATCAGCCGTTAGAAGTATTTGGGTTTTCTTTGGGCGGTAAGATGTATCAGGCAAAGGATAAGGATGCCTTTGCCGTGGTTATGTTAGCTGATGGCACATCATACAAGGATGAGTTTACCTATGGTTCGGGATATCTATCGCAATCTGCCCGTACACTTTGGCTTCCTCCATCCACTCACGAATTACGAGTAACCTCTTACCAAAGCTCTTCACGGGAAATCTCGCTAGAAAGTTATGACCACCGTTAGTAAATTATTATCTGGAAGTATTCGAGAATAGTGAAAATAGCTAGGTAATAAGTACTATTTTATCGTCGTATCTACAAAAATTTCGCTAAAACGAGCTTGAAATCGGCGAAAAAAGGCTAAACTGCTGCTAAAAATATACTGTAAGCTTTCCCCTATGTCCGTTCCGACACAGAACATTGTGGTAATGATTGATGACGATGACGATACGCTGGAAATCTATCGGCTACTGATCGAGAAAACTCCCCACGTCCGTCGGTTTATCACAAAAAATAACCCACACCAAGCATTAGATTGGCTAAAAGAACAATCGGCTGAACCAGAAACATTCCCTCGTTATATTTTACTCGATCTCAACATGCCTGAGCTGGATGGTATTAGATTTTTACAGAGGTTTGAGCAGCAGATAGACTATCAGAAACTGGATACAGAAATTGTGGTGCTTACTAGCTCAGTGCGGGAAAGGGATCAGCGGGAAGCCTTGCAATACGCCAGTGTTAGCCAGTTTATTAGCAAGCCTCTACCCAAAGAAAAGTTAATAGAGTTTCTTTCAGGTGATTAGTGATCTAACTGCTTTACAATGCTTCAGCCCCAAAAGTATCGCCCTGGGAAAGGTCGCCCGTTTCGTAACCCTTGCGAAACCAACGCATCCGTTGTTCAGAAGTACCGTGGGTAAAGGCATCGGGCACTACGTAACCTTGTGACTGTTTTTGCAGGCGGTCATCACCAATCGCGTTTGCAGCTCGTAAAGCTTCTATCCCCTTGTTCCAATATATCAAACATACGGTCAGCATGGTGCGCCCAGACCCCGGCTAGAAAATCAGCCTGCAACTCTAATCGTACGGATAGTCGGTTGTACTCGGCCTGGCTAATCCGACCCCGTTGAGACTGTACCTGACGGCTGATTCCGAGTAAGTTCTGAATATGGTGACCTACTTCGTGGGCAATTACGTAGGCCATTGCAAAATCGCCGTGGGCACCTAGTCGTTGGCTCAGCGTTTGCTGGAAACTCAGGTCGATATAAACTCTATTATCAGCCGGGCAGTAGAAGGGGCCAGTTGCCGCTTGAGCGAAGCCACAGGCTGATTGTACCTCTCCGGTAAATAATACCAGCACTGGCTCCTGATAATTTTGCCCCTGTTGCTGGAAAAGTTTATTCCAGACATCTTCGGTATCAGCCAGCACTATTTTTACAAACTGGGCTAATTGCTCTTCTTCGGGGCTAGTGGAGGTAGTCGTTTGCGAGGTAGGTACACCTCCGCCCGCGTCTACCTGAAGTAAATCAGTAAAATCACCTCCGAAGAACAGGCTAATGATTATTAAAATAATGGTACCTAGTCCGCCACCTACAGCTACTCTTTTTCCCCGACCACCCCGTCGGTCCTCAACATTAGTGCTTTGTCTTCGGCCTTGCCAGCGCATAATATAAAAGTTTGGTGTGTAGTAGTGTGTATAATGTTCTACCCAAGGTAGTATAATGCGCACTATTTCTTTAACAAAGATGCTAATAAAAGCTAGGTGAATATTGTAAAGCTATGAAGCAAGAGGCGAGTTATTAACTTGGGAGTCAGAGTGCTCTTCTTGAACGATCTCCTGATTTGAGGTAGATGCGTCTAAGTGTATTCTAAAAGTAGTGCCTTCGTCAACTGTGCTGCTCACTCCAATTTGCCCACCCATGGTCTCAATTTGTGTTTTGGCCAAATATAAACCAATGCCGCGCCCTTCCTGATGAAGGTGAAACTGTTGATATAGGCCAAAAATTTTGTCTTGATACCTTTCCAGATCAATACCTATACCATTATCCGAAATAGAGAATAAGAACTGATTACCTTGTAAGTAGGCATTGAACCTGATCTCAATCGGTCTTTTTTCTGAACGGTATTTGATTGCGTTATTAAGCAGCTGTTCTACTACATTTTCAAGATATGATTCAATTGCGAGTACTGCTGTGGTTGGGCCTAGGTTATTATGAATCGTTACATTCTCTTCAACTAAGGTATTTCGTATTTTTTCTAGTACTCTCTCTACGGTCTCTCTCAGTGGTACCCGAACCAACTGATAGTCGGTATTATTCTGATAGACGAGTACCTCATTCATATCTCTGATAACTGTATCTATTCTGTCGGCGGTTTTTTCTAGGTGGCTAAAACAATCGAGGTTATAGGCATTGAGATTACTCTTATCTAGAATAGTCACCATTCCCAAGATTCGGGCAATAGGGCCACGCAAGTTATGAGAGACAATATAAGCAAACTTATCAAGTCGGTTATTTTGCTGTACCAGTCGTTTATTGGCTTTGGTAAGTTCTACCGTTCGGGCCGACACTTCACTTTCTAGATTTTCACTGTATAAAATTAGTTGCCGGTTTAATTCCTCAATTACCTCTTGCTGCTGGCGTAACTCCTCATTCTGACTAAATATCTCTTGGGTACGCTCCTTAATACGTCTCTCTAGTGTGAGGTTCTGATTTCGTATAATTTGCTCATTTTCTGATGATACCTGTAACGCTCTTTGCTGGGCCTCAATTTTTTCAGTTCGGTACAAGTTTATTTTATCGGCTAAAGCTATAGAAAGGAGAAGGGCTTCTACGACTGCTCCTATTTGAATAATATTTTCTAAGTGAAGTTGATCATCAATCCATCCTAAATTTCTAAAACTAAGTAGTACTACTGAGAATAAATAGAATGTCCAAGCAAACACAAAAAAGCGAGCGGAAGTATTACCATTTCGCCAAGCGGTTATACCTGTCCACCATAAAATTGGTGGAGTAAGCGAGACTAAAACAACAATTAGCTTAGCGCTTACGTGGTACGGTAGAGCATAAGATGCGAAGAAAGCTGTACCGCTAGCAATTACCGATATAAGTAAAGCAGTATACATGCGGGGAGCATATCGGCGTACTTGCAAGAAAAATATTCCAAATATGAGGGCCCAGAAAACAGTGAAGAAAAAGCTAGAAATAGAAAAGTGATCGTACCACTCGCTTGGTTCAAAAAAATAGATAGTCAGTTGCCCCTGAAGATTTGCTAGCACGAAGGTGTTCCCAGTTACGAATAAACAGTAAAACAGATAGCTCTTTTCTCGTAATGATATGAACAGAAATAAGTTATACAGCACCATCAGTAGCATAGCACCATAAAAGAAGCCTTCGAGTAACTCGGAGCGTGCTACAGCAGAAAGCATACTATCCTGCGCGTGTATCTCAATGGGAACTTGGGCAGTACCTTGGGTTCGGACTTTGAGATAATAGGTGTGCCATAGTGAATCGTTGAGTGTAATTGGAAACAAGGGTTTACGGTAGCTAATGGTCTGGTCGGCTATTAACTTATCACCCGCCGAATATACCTGCTTGACTCCTTCTTGAGTAGATTGATAGAAAAATATTGTATCTAAAAGTGGGTAACCTACCATTAGGTACCACGATCTTACTTCTGCATCACTATTTCTGATTTTAATTCTCAGCCAGTGAGTGTCGGGAGACATACCAAAATTGAGGTGAGACGATGAGGCCGTATGGAAGCGTAAAGCAAAGGAAGAATCAGCTATTTCTTGGATAGCTAACTGATTGGTACTATCCCGATAATAGGCAATATCTAGCTTAGGAGTGGCTGAAGAAGCGTATACGGTCGATAATACTACAATAAGCATTACGGTTGGTTTCTGCCACCAGAGAATGCTACAATTGAAGAATATCTTGTTATCCAAAGCTGATTATGCTTACATATAATAGTAGTATAAATTTATGAATAACTATTTGGTTTGACAGGGTACGAGTACGTGTAATCGGTAGGGCTATTACGCAGGTAAGATATGTAACGCTTTTTTATAATAAAAAACCCTCCCACCCGCAGGTGGAAGGGAAAAAGCAAAGACAGTTGGGCGGCATTCCGCTTGCGAGTTGTCCATAGTACTCCGTAGGGGAATCGAACCCCTGTTACCAGGATGAAAACCTGGCGTCCTAACCCCTAGACGAACGGAGCGTCACTGGGCAAGCAGTGATTTAGGTACGGTAGAGTCGCGACTCTACCGTACCTAACTCCTTTCAGTACTCCGTAGGGGAATCGAACCCCTGTTACCAGGATGAAAACCTGGCGTCCTAACCCCTAGACGAACGGAGCATCCATTTTTTGAGAGTGCAAATATAGAAGTAGCTCACTAGATTATCAAAAAATCTGACAAAATTTGCGATGCACTGCCATATATCTGCTTTATTTCATAATTTCGCTACTTTAACAAGTAAGTAAGAAAACAAGTTTTCCCAAGCTTAGTATAATTTTTTAGTAGCCTCTGAAGCGGTTTACTTCACAAAATTTGTTTACCTGATTATCCATTTTATTAAATAACCATCAACTATGAAAGTTGCTATTAACGGATTTGGACGAATAGGACGCCTAACCTTTCGCAACCTACTGAAGAACGAAAGTGTGGAGGTAGTAGCGATTAATGACTTAACCGATAACGAAACCTTGGCTCACCTGCTTAAGTACGATTCAGCCCACGGTCGTTTTCCCGGCGAGGTAACTGCCGATGGTGAATCACTCACGGTGAATGGCAAGCGAATTTCAGTGTACGCTGAGCGCGATCCGGAAAAATTACCTTGGTCAAGCCATGAGGTAGATATTGTGCTAGAGTCTACCGGAATATTCCGCGATGAAGCTGGAGCAGGTAAGCACTTAACGGCGGGGGCTAAAAAAGTAATTATCTCCGCACCTGCCAAAGGGGGAATTAAAACGGTAGTGCTAGGCGTAAACGACGAGTCGCTAACTGGTGATGCCGATATTCTGTCCAATGCTTCTTGTACCACCAACTGCTTGGCTCCAATGGCCAAAGTCATTCACGAGAATTTTACGATTGAGAAGGGCTTTATTACTACCATCCACGCTTATACGGCTGACCAACGCTTACAAGATGCGCCTCACAGCGATTTACGCCGGGCACGAGCCGCCGCAATCAATATTGTACCGACTACTACCGGAGCGGCTAAAGCGGTAGGCTTGGTGTTGCCTGACCTAAAAGGAAAGCTAGACGGAAACGCGGTGCGGGTACCGACTATTACCGGTTCACTGACTGATCTCACCTGTGTTGTCAGCAAAGAAACAACCAAAGAAGAGATCAATGCCGCAATGAAAGAAGCTGCTGAAGGGCCTCTCAAAGGTATTTTGGAATACACTGAAGATCCCCTGGTATCTTCCGATATCATTGGCAATCCTTATTCTTGCATCTTTGACGCTGACTCAACCAACACCAACGGAAACCTGGTGAAGGTGCTAGGCTGGTACGATAATGAAGCCGGTTACTCCGCTCGTTCAGCCGACTTGATTGCCAGGGTGGGCGGAATGATGTAAAAGCGATTTTGTAGATACTTGTAATAGCAAGCTAGAGCAGTCTGGCTTGCTATTTTTTATGCCCTATCCCTCAATAAATCAGGCAAGTCTAACCGTCGAGTATACATATCAATGGAGCCATCAGGTTTCTGAGGCCAGTGGTCGCGGGGGCGATCCCAGTAGAGTTCTACTCCATTTTCATCAGGGTCATCCAGATACAGAGCTTCCGATACTCCGTGGTCAGCCGCTCCAGCTAGTGGGTAGTTAGCTGCCTGAAGACGATATAGAGCGACTGCCAAATCTTCTCGAGTAGGAAATAAAATGGCAGTATGGAAAAGGCCAGCGGTATTTTTAGGAGCGGGTGGGGCGTTTTTGCTGTGCCAGACATTCAGCCCAATATGATGGTGGTAGCCCCCGGCAGAGATGAATGCAGCTTCGTTCCCGTAAGTAGTCATCAACTTAAACCCCAATAATCCACAGTAGAAATTAAGTGAACGCTGGATATTAGCTACTCTCAGATGCACATGCCCTATTCGGGTGTTCTTAGGGATGGTGTAACTTTGGTTAACTTTCATTGATTGATGAAGGCTATCGTGAGTATCTTCGTTTCGCTATTTTGATATATCAGATTGTGCTCTTTTTACTGATGAAACTAAATTACTTCCGTACAATAGTAAAAGCAACGCGGCGGTTTTTACGTCGTTCTTCTTCAATGGCGTTGCTGGCGATGGGCTGCGTGCCACCGTAGCCTTTAGCGGTAACCTGTTTAGTATCAGCCCCTTGTTCAATCAGATAATCCCGGACGGCTTCAGCCCGCTGGCGGGATAGCTCTAGGTTCAGGTCGGCCCGTCCTCGGTTGTCGGTGTGACCGCCTACTTCAATGGCTACTTCGGGGTTCTCGCTCAGAAAATTAACTACTTCATCCAAGCGTTCGCTAGAACCGGGGAGCATATCGGCGGTGCCTCGGTCGAATAGCACATTCTCCAGGTTAACGGTAGAACCTACTTCAATGGGAGTAAGCTGGTAATTACGCTCTAGGGTACCTACTTCAGAAGTTGCAGTCAATAAAAGTTTATCGCGCTGACGAATGAACCCTTCCGATTCTACTGATAATTCGTAGTTGTCATCCAGTGGTAACGAAACGCTAAATACACCCTGAGCATCTGTCTGCACCATCTCAACCAACGTAGTATCATTGCGAACTGACCGGATTATTAGATCAGCATTCAATGGCTGTTGCACTTTTTCATTGAGGACTTTTCCCTGAATGATGACCATTGGTATCTCTGGCTCTTCTTCTGAAATTTCCTCGACTACTTCGGGTTCAGGGTCAGTAGTGTTTTCAGCCACAAGTGGGGGAGTGGGTAGTGGTTCTTCTTCGGGAATATCTAGCGTAGAATCGGCCTCGGCCAATACCTCCTCATCTTCTGGGTTAATTCTCACTTTTACCACGTCGGCCATTCCGTCGCTATTCTGGGTAGACGATAAATAGGCAAAATCACCGTTTTGCGGAATGCTGTAGTACAGTTCAGTACCGGGAGTATTGACGGAGGTTCCCAGATTCTTAGGATTAGACCAACTTCGCCAGGAGTCATCCAGTCGCACTGACATAAAAATATCCCGGCTGCCGAAGCCTTCGTAGCCATTGCTGGCGAAAAATAGCGTTTTCCCGTCGGGTGCTAAAAAAGGAGTCATCTCCTGATACGCTGTATTGACATCACTACCCAAATTCTTAGGCTCTGACCAGGAACCATCGCTCTGCCGGAACAGAACGTACAAATCTTCCGCGCCCCGCGAATCGTAGGATTGCAGTGCCGTAAGCATAATTTGACCGCTGGTATGCAAAGAACCACTTCGATGCTTAGACTTCGAGTAGAAATAAGGAATCTTCACCGCTTCCGGAGTGTCCCACTGACTTTTCTGGCCGTCGGTCATGGAAATTCCCTGGGTAGTCGGCTTCTTATTTCCGTCTAGATAATGCCCGTGAACGTAAGCGATTTGATCGTCGATGAAACCTATGATTCCGTTGTAGAAACGATTGTTGATCGCCTTTCCACCGTGCATGGCTTCTCCCCATTGCCCGTCGGGCAGTAGGTCACTGTACCAAATATCACCTGGGTCGGTTATACCGCCAACATTCTGCGGATGATACTGTCGAACAAAATATAAAGTTTGTCCGTCGGGGCTAAGCACTGGAGCCGCTTCATTAGCCGATGAGTTCAAATTGCCCTCTAGTTTTTCGTGCTCACTTTGAGCTTTTGCGTTGAAGTAAAAGCTAGTTGAAAATAAGAGTAGAAGAAGAGTATGTCTCATAGGTCAAATCTTCGAGACAATTGACAATGTGCAAAGAACAATGTACAATGAATAATTAATTGAGCTATTGAATGGAATGTGTTGCACATTGCTAATTGCTCTCTGTTCATTGATGGAGGTCAATTTTACGCTACAATAATCGTACAACCAAGCCTTAGCTGAATCAATTCATCTGGGTTTACTAGCAATTCGGATAGGAAGTGATATTTTTGGCAGTTTTATAAGCTCACTACCACCTAACTATGGATTTATTTAAGCTCCGGGAGAACCAAACCACCATACGTACTGAAGTAGTCGCTGGACTAACTACTTTCTTTACGATGGCGTATATTATCTTCGTGAATCCCAGCATTTTACAGCAGGCTGGGATGGATTTTAATGGAGTATTGATTGCTACTTGTGTAGCGGCAGCGGTAGGTACGCTGATGATGGCGTTGGTCGCGAATTACCCGTTTGCTCAAGCACCTGGTATGGGATTAAATGCTTTTTTTGCCTTTACCGTAGTGCTGCAAAATGGCTTCACCTGGCAGCAGGGATTGGCTATTGTGTTCATTTCGGGAGTGCTATTTATCATTCTGACAGTCACCGGGGCTCGATCGGCTATTGTGAGGGCATTACCCGCCGCAGTTCGTTACGCCATTCCCGCCGGAATTGGCTTGTTCATCACGTTGATTGGACTGAATAATGCCGGGATTGTTCGGATGAACCAGGGCCCCATTATTGATATTATTTTGGGGGCAGAAACTTTAGAAACTGGAGCGTTGATTGAACAAATTCAGCAAGCCCCGCCCCAAATTCTGGAGATGGGCAACTTAGGCTCACCGTCGGTATTGGTTGCCTGTATCGGTCTGGTAATTATCGGCATATTATACGCCTTACGAATTCCGGCTGGTATTCTATTCAGTATCATTCTCACCACCGTGGTGGGCTTACTATTTGGGATTACTCAGTTTCCCGAAAGCCTAAGTATGGCTGACGTTAATTTAGGTGATACTTGGTTTCAACTAGACTTCGTCGGCTTATTCAGCACTGAGAATCGTAGTTTAGGGCAAGTGATCGCTACGCTACTAGTAGTAATAATTTCCTTTTCAATGGTTGATCTGTTCGATACCATCGGGACACTAATTGGCACTGCCGATAAAGCTGGTTTTTTGGACGAACAAGGTAATCTGCCTCGCATGAAGCGATCGTTACTGGCTGATGCCCTGGCCACCACGTTTGGAGCGTTGTTGGGCACTTCTACAGTGACTACCTACATTGAAAGTAATTCGGGAATAGTAGCCGGAGGAAGAACGGGGCTTACTGCTTTGGTCGTAGCTATTCTATTTCTACTCTCTATCTTTCTCGCCCCACTGGCCGGGATGGTTCCTGCCGCTGCGACCGCCCCGGCATTGATTCTGGTCGGCATGCTGATGATACAATCCATTCAGAAAGTGAACTTCAACAACTTTGAAGAAGCACTACCGGCCTTTCTCACGATGGTATTGATGCCCTTCACCTACAGTATTGCTAATGGCATTGCCGCGGGTATTATCTTCTACGTACTGATAAAGGTAGTGAAGGGAAAATTTAGCGAGATACCGGTTGCATTGTATTTACTGGCGGGGTTGTTTGTGTTGAAGTTTGTGCTGTAAGGTTCTATGGAGCTGTGCGGGATGATCACATAGGCACAGTAGGACACATAGACTTTTCACTCTGGCAGATTGCGGAACAAATCATTCACAAAGGTTTTTTGGCCTTCTTTGAAGATGTTGGTTACGTTGAAGTTGATTAGAATGCCTTTGGGTACTTGTAAGAGTTTCATATACGTCATTAGCTGAGCACCAAAAACTGGGGCTATTGCACTCACTGACTTTAGCTCAATCACGATACAATCGGCAAATAGGAAATCGCAGCGCAGTCCGGTATGTAAATCCAGGCCTTTGTATGTAACCGGAACAATTAATTCACTCTGAAACGGATAGCGACGCAACATCATCTCTTGCTCCATACAACGATGATAAACACTCTCCAGCAATCCTGGCCCCAACTGTTTATGCACCTCAATCGCCACACTGAGAATGTTATACGTGTGCTCCTTCAATTCCGATTTCGTCAACATATCACAAAGTACCCAACTACTGTACCCTATGTGCCTATGTGGCTATCTTTTTCAATCCAATAATTACATCCTATGTGCCTTACTGTTCCTATGTGGTTCAATAGAAAGCATCCTTAAAGTGCTCGATCTCCAATCTTGGCTTCAGCGTAATAGCGACAATATCAAAACGAATCAAGCCCTGCCAATCATTTATCCGCATGTAATGATCTGCGGCTGCTACAATTAGTTTCGCCTGATGGGGGCTAACAAAGGTTTCGGGAAAACCAAAGCTAACGTCGCGACGGGTTTTTACCTCTACGAATACCAGTAGGTTTTCTTTTTTTACAATCAAATCTACCTCAGCCCGACGGTAGCGAAAATTTCGTTCAACCAACGCAAACCCTTTCCGATTAAGATAACCTAATGCGATGTCTTCCCCCTGACGTCCGGTTTGTTGTTGAGAAGTTTTCGTCATTCGTTTTTTAATATATTCGCAATTTTAGTAGGTTCAATCCCAAAATAAAAACACTATGCTACCCACCATAAATCCCACTGCCACCCAAGCTTGGTCAGCACTGAGCGAGCATTTTCGCGCGATGAAAGATACGCATATGCGGACGCTCTTTCAGGAAGACGCTCAGCGATTTTCCCGTTTTTCGCTCAAGTTTGAAGATACACTGGTTGATTTTTCTAAAAACCGAATCACTGAAGAAACGCATAAATTATTGCTCGACTTAGCGGAAGAGTGTAAACTATCTGAAGCTATTGAGGCGATGTTTAGCGGAAACGCCATCAACCAAACCGAAGACCGGGCCGTGCTACACGTAGCCTTACGGAACCGATCTAATGATCCTATTTACGTAGATGGCGAAGATGTGATGCCTGACGTGAATGAAGTATTGGATAGAATGAAAAGCTTCTCCGAGAAGATTATTAGCGGAGAATGGAAAGGCTTTCGGGGCAAACCCATTAGAGATATTGTGAATATCGGAATTGGTGGCTCAGATTTAGGGCCAGTAATGGTCACTGAAGCCCTGAAACCCTATAAGAAAGAGCATATCGACGTACACTATGTGTCTAACGTGGACGGCACCCACATTAGCGAAGTACTTAAGCCATTAAACCCGGAAACAACTTTGTTTGTGATTGCCTCCAAAACGTTTACTACGCAGGAGACGATGACGAATGCTAACACAGCTAAAGATTGGTTTTTGAAACAAGCCAGTGATGAAGAAGCTGTAAAAAAGCATTTCGTAGCACTTTCTACTAATCGGGAAGAAGTAGAGAAATTTGGGATTGACCCCGAGAACATGTTTGGCTTCTGGGATTGGGTTGGGGGACGATATTCTCTCTGGTCAGCCATTGGACTGACCATTGCTTGCTCCATTGGCTTCAAGAACTTTGAAGAACTATTGGCCGGAGGTCACGCCATGGATCAGCACTTCCGCAATACGGTGCCTGAGAAAAATATTCCGGTAACCTTAGCGCTGATTGGTATTTGGTACAACAATTTCTTTGGGGCGGAAACCGAAGCGATTTTACCTTACGATCAATACATGCACCGCTTTGCTGCCTACTTCCAACAAGGTAATATGGAAAGTAATGGTAAGTACGTTGGCCGCGACGGTAACCCGGTAGGTTATCAGACCGGGCCCGTTATTTGGGGTGAACCCGGCACGAATGGTCAGCACGCTTTCTACCAACTTATTCATCAGGGTACCAAACTCATTCCTTGCGACTTTCTAGCCCCGGCCCAAAGTCAAAACCCCATTGGCGACCACCACGCAAAGCTACTGGCAAACTTCTTCGCGCAGACCGAAGCGTTAATGATGGGTAAAACCGAAGAAGAAGCGGCTCAAGAGCTGCGCGAACAAGGGAAATCAGAGGAGGAAATTGGAAAGCTAGCTTCGTTCAAAACATTCCAGGGAAACCGACCGACAAATTCTATCTTGTTTGAGAAACTCACTCCGCGCACATTGGGAGCGCTAATTGCCATGTACGAACATAAAATCTTTGTGCAAGGCGTTATCTGGAACATTTTCTCCTTTGACCAGTGGGGAGTGGAACTCGGCAAGCAACTTGCTAAGAAGATTTTGCCCGAACTAGAAGGCGACAACACCGTAACTTCTCACGATGCTTCCACCAATGGCTTAATCAATGCGTTTAAAAGTATGCGCTAACTATCTATAGCTTCCTTATGATTTAAAAGTAGCAAACTGAATAGCCTCTTTACTCCAAGCCGGGGCTTCCCGCAGGGCGTCTAGTACCTCTTCAGGTTCGCACACGACAGTCCACATTTTACGATGTTCTTGCGCCATGAAATTCTCGTCAATACAGCGTTTCAGCATGGTTTCCAGTGGGTCGTAAAAGCCATCGGTATTTAGAATTACAATAGGGCCAGTGAATATCCCCAACCGCTTGAGGGTGAGGGCTTCCAGTAGCTCTTCTAGCGTGCCGCAACCACCGGGCAGGGCAATCAGCCCGTCGGCCTCGTCTAGAAAACGCTTTTTACGCTCGTGCATATCGCCCACAATGTGAAAACGGGCGACTTTTTTGTGATGAAGCTCCACATCGCGCATAAACTGCGGCATAATACCAATTACTTCCCCACCCTGTTCCAGCACGGTGTCAGCCAACTTTCCCATCAGTCCCACGGCTCCTCCGCCGTAAACTACTTCTACCTTATTTGCTACCAGCAGCTTTCCTAATCGTTCGGTAACATCAAAGTATTTTTGGGCAATCTTGGCACTAGACGCACAGTACACGCATACCCGGTTAATCTCATTCATAATCGCTCAAACTTTGCGGCAAATTACAAATTAATCGCTGCGAACCAGCCAAGAGCTTCAATAAAAAAAGCATAGCCAGTATGGTTACGCTTTTTGCGAGGGATAATGTTTTTCTAAATAAGAATTAGCGATTATTCAGTAGGTACGACGTAAAGCTGCGCCCGTCTACTTTAGTGTACTTAAAGTCTTCGTCACCGTTAAAAGATACGTTTTGCATATTGAGTGGGGTGCGGAATTTAGCGTATTTAAAATTAGCTAGATCGTTGAAAACCGCTTCTTCAAAGGATGCACCACGCGGAAATTCAGCGTACTTAAAGTCAGCTTCATCATCAAAAACCACGGCAGTGAAGTTTGTTTCCTCAGGAAACTCAGCGTACTTAAAGTTAGCCGATTCTTCAAATACTGCCTGGGCAAAAGAAGGGGGCTCAGAAAACTCGGCATATTTAAAATTGGCATCCTCTTCAAAGACTGAACCAGAAAAATCAGCCTCTTCGGAAAATTCCGAGTACTTAAACTCACTATCCTGACGAAAAGTACACTTACGAAATACCGCATTTTCTTCAAAGTGGGCAATGAATGTTGCATCCTCGCTATCGTCGCGGTAGTAGGCAATTACGTCATCAAGGAAGGTACAATTAACAAAACTGACAGAGACCTCTACTGAGCTTTCGTAGGTACTATTATCGCCAATACCAAACCAGCCGCTTGATGATTGGGTGCGTTCCCGGTTATCCAAGTTGGTTAAGTCCAGCTCACCAACAATTTCTACATTTTCGTAGGATACAGTCTCTCCCTGATTGATCTGACGGATAATCTCATCAGCATCCACTCGCTGCTGGGCGAAACCTACTGTAGCCAGAACAGATAAAATAAATATGATAATGGGCAAGAAAAGTAGTCGCATAGTATAAAAGTTTAAATGATACAGGTTATTTATGCTTATTAAATTTCAATTGCTATGCCAAGCTAAAGATATGCCTCAAATGCTCATTAATAGCGGTTTTTAGCAAGTATACTGTTCATAATCGGGCAGGGGTGTTCGGAAACGAACGTAGACTTACATCAGCTACAGGTTCAGCCGATTCATTTCCTTAGTTGCGTGATCGACCGCCCGAGCGGTGAGTGCCATGAAGGTGAGAGAGGGATTTTGATTGCCTACCGAAGTCATACAGGCTCCGTCGGTAACAAATACGTTTTTACAAGCGTGTAGCTGGTTCCATTTATTAAGCAGTGAGGTTTTCGGGTCATGTCCCATGCGGACTCCGCCCATCTCGTGGATGTCTAAGCCGGGGGCTTGCCCGCTGTCCATCGTCCGAATATTGGTACAGCCTGATTTTTCTAGTATCTCGCTGCCCTGCTCTAGAAAATCTTGCAAAACTTTCTCATCGTTATCGGTATATCCTACCGAAACTACCAGTTGAGGGATACCCCAGGTATCTTTCTCGGTATCGCTGAGGCGGACGTGGTTTTCTTCTTGGGGAACGGTTTCGCCCTGCATCATCATAAACACTTGCCAGGGGCCGGGCTCACGTAATCCTTCCTTCCAAACTGCTCCAAAGCCTTCCTCGATCATGCCGCGTTGCCAGCTTTGGCGAGAGGCACTAAACGCCACCATATAGCCCCGCAAAAAATCTGTGTCTTGCTGAAACACATTGCGGAAGGAAGGCATGAAAGCCGTAGTAGGCCGCCTGCCGTAATAATACTGATCCTCAAATCCGTCGTAATCAGCCAGCATACTGCCTCGGTAATTGTGAAACGCTACGTATTTTCCCAGTAAGTCATTGTCGTTACCCAAACCATTGGGGAACCGTGATGAAGTAGAGTTCAGTAATAGTAGATTAGTATTTAGCGCTGCTGCATTAACAAAGATGATGCGGGCAAAATATTCAGTGCTAATTTTGGTTTCGGCGTCAATAACCCGCACTCCCGTAGCTTGCCCTTTCTCTTCATCGTAAATAATAGAATGTACTACTGAGTGGGGACGTAAAGTCATATTTCCGGTCTTAGCCGCCCAGGGTAGGGTAGAAGAGTTGGAACTAAAGTAAGCCCCGTAGGGACAGCCCCGGTAACAGTAATGTCGCGACTGACACGGTCCCCGCCCCTGCTGTAAATGAATTTCCTGAGGCTCGGTTAAGTGGGCACAACGTCCGATGATGACCTGACGGTCTTGATAATTCTCTTTTACCCTCTGCTGAATATGTTTCTCGAGGCAGTTGAGTTCAAAGGGGGGCAGCACTTCGCTATCCGGTAGGTTTTTGATACCATCGCGGTTACCACTAATGCCAACAAACTTTTCTACGTGGGAGTACCAAGGGGCTAAGTCTTTATGACGAATCGGCCAGTCTACTGCAAAGCCATCCCGGGCAGGAGCTTCAAATTCGTAATCACTCCAGCGTTGGGTTTGGCGTGCCCAGATCAATGATTTCCCGCCGGTCTGGTAACCCCGAATCCAGTCGAAGGGCTTTTCCTGTACATAAGGATGCTTATCGTCTTCTACAAAAAAGTGCTTGGTATACTGATCGTAAGCGTAACAACGATTCACAATAGGATTTTCCTTTTCGGCCGATTCAGGTATTCGTCCTCGGCAAGGCATATCCCAAGGGCGTTTGGTCGCGGTAGGGTAATCTTGAATATGCTCTACCTCCCGCCCTCGCTCCAGTACTAGGGTTTTTAGCCCTTTGTCGCAAAGTTCTTTAGCCGCCCAGCCCCCGCTAATCCCTGAACCAATTACAATTGCATCGTATGTATTTTGATCTTGAGCAGTAATATTCAAATTGGCCATATAGTAAGGAAAACGTGTAGTAGAAGGTAACAATCAATAGGTGAATAAATAACAGGAACCAAACAAATTAATAACTCTAGCAGTAATTCCAAACAGAAAAATAAAGAAGAATGCGTTAGCAAACAACTGACAAGAATTGCTTGTCAAGAATGGAACAGTACTACTAATTGATATTACCCAATCAGTTGACTCAGGCTAGCTTGGAAAATCCTTGTTGAGGTTGAGCAAAAGGTGCCAAAGGTCACATTATACCTTCGGCGGAGGCACATTGTAATAATGCACTGTTGCCTAGACAGTTACTCCTAGCATTTCTAACTGCTGAGGGTTTTGATCGAGGGCTACCCGGGCAATACGGAAAAAGCGGCGCATCCAAAGCTCTAAGTCATTTATGGCTTTTGCTTTATTCTGCGTAGCAACTTGTGCTTGACCCTTAGCCTTCTTTTGCAACCGTTGTAGGTTACCAATCTGGGCAATAAGCTTACGGGTTTCAATCAGTTCTTTTTGAGGTACATTATACTTTTCCATTTCTTTAGCTACCACAACGATACGGGTATAGAACCGCTGTACCTGTACCATCCAGTCAGGGAAATTGCGCTCCCGAGCCTGACCTAGCTTTAGGGCATTCCAAAAAGTAGGGTCATCCTTAAAAGCAATACGGGCAATAGATAAATGGGTAGCAAACATAGTATCTACCTGCTGCCGGGCTTCATTTAGCATACGAGTAGCATCTTTAGCCGCTAAATAAGTATCTTCCTGCTGCATCATCAGTTCATCTAGTGCTGTTCGCATAGTACGTCCTTGCTTGATCTTCTTCTCATCGTAACCGTATACCGCCAATTGTTCCAATATTTCAGGAGTATTAATTGCATTGTCTACGGCTACCTCTACCTGATTTAAAAAATACGTCTCTTTAATTTTTACCATGCTCAATAGTTATTGATATGCCAAAGCTTATACAAGAACAATACAATACGTTCTTTTACATTTTATATTTTTTTCTTAAATATATTGCAGGTAATGTTTTGTAGGAATAGGCTCAAAATGTCTGATATATGCCTGGAACAAGGCTTTTAAAAGGCTATTCTTGCGTAAGGAATAGCAAAATGACTCTGCAATAAGGCAACTCCACCAGCCGGAAGAATTGGGGGGGACTGCAAAGTACTTCCTCTGCGATGGGGAGGCACTCAGCGGGTCTGCAATGCTCTTCCCTGTCGACGGAAAATGACTCAGCGGGGCTACATAGTACATCCCCAACAATAGGGAAGTATTCAGAGGGTCTACAATGTACCTCCCCACTGTCGGGGAAACACTCCGTAGCCCTACATTGCCCCTCCTCTTTAAACGGGAGCTATCCGGCACGGCATCTTTGGCATGATTCATTATTGGGCGACCGTATTGCAATTTAACAATGAGATTGCCCACTAATAGAACACAGTAAAAATATCCGGCTGAGTGTTAATCTTTTTAAGAGGAGTAGCAATGTGGCGTGACATTGAGGTACATCGGTAACTGACATTCTTTTAATTGCTTAATATGATCTTGCTACTTTCGGTATTTCTTTAGAACGTTACAATTAGCAGGATAAAAAACTGATTCTATTCTTGCCCTTGCTGAATTAGATCGTTTACCTGGTTTACTAACTCATTTTCTTCACTAGGTCGGGCGGCTGTACTGAGAAATATTTCACCGTTCTTATCAATGAGGGCATAACGAGGAATTGCTCCCTCGTATCCGCCTAATTCGTCCCACATATTGATTTTAAAATCCTGGTCGGCTCGGTAATGATAGCCCTCAAGCTGATTATACTTGATATTGTTTCTCCAACGATCTTCCCATTCGGGTTTATCTACTGAAATATAGAGAAACTCAATTTCTCCACTTTCTACCAGTGATTGCAGTTTATCTTTATGTTTAAACTCCTGAATGCAGGGGTAACACCAGGTGGCCCAAATATCAACCAAAACATTTTTCCCCTCAAATTTAGAGATCAGTTCATCAAACGTATCGTACTTCCGGCGAATGATTTTTCCACTACTAAATGTCTCCTGCGAAGCCTTTAGATAGTTCTCTAGTTTCTCAACTAATGGATCATAGTGCTTCAACAGTTGAGAGTCAGGATGTTTTTCTTGGAGATGGTACACTGATTGGAGTAATAGAGGGGAATAAAATATCTGACCCATCAAATACATCTGTAAGCCAGCCAGACTGTGAGCGAAAGCAGCTTTTTCAGTGTAAAATAGTGTAGTATCATAGTTAAATAGCTGATTGACCATTATTTGATCTATTTCGTCGCTAGTCTGTGTCTGTTTTGGAATATGGTACTCCTGATAAGTATCTAATATCACGGCTTGTTCATAAAATTAGCCAATAGCAAAACACTGGTATAAAAGATCCCGCTCATAGGCAATACTTTCTCTAAGTATGTTCAGGTTTGCTAGTTGGTTACGTTTCTGTAACTGATTAATTGCTAGGTTCAAAAAA
>JBCCTI010000039.1:0-59758 GCA_039198955.1 Bacteroidota bacterium
CCAGATCACCGCTCGGCTCCCGAAGAAAATCCATGCCGTCACGATCGAGGGCTTTCAATACAAAGTGTTTCTCACTGTGATGGCCTTTGGTCTAATCAAGTACATAGATTTGTAAGTAGCAACTTGGATTAATTATGAGAGCAACAGCGGCTAAACGACAGATGAATGCGCTGGGCAAGAAACGTATTCCATTTCTATTCATTGTCGATTTTCTAGGAGAAAATGTGCAGGTACTGCCTTTATCAGAAATTAATCCTCAGCAACTATTATTTGACGTACAGGGTAGAACGAATGCACTTGGGCAAGCTGTTCGAAATACGCCTGTAAAATTAGAGAAGTTTCCAGTAGATTTTGCTACTTACCAGACTGCTTTTGAGCAGGTGCAGTACCATCTTCAGCGGGGTGATACGTATCTAGTCAATTTGAGTTTTGCGACCCCGATTACTATGAACCTTTCTCTCACTGAAATTTTTTACCGAGGCCGGGCGCGTTATAAACTTCTCTTCAAAAATCAGTGGGTAGTATTTTCACCCGAAGCTTTCTGTCAGATTGACGAAACGGGAGTGATCCGTACTTTTCCAATGAAGGGCACGATGGATGCCTCCCTACCCGATGCCGCTACCCGACTGGCGAACGATGCTAAAGAAAAAGCCGAGCACACTACGGTGGTAGACTTGCTTCGCAATGACCTGAGCCAGATTGCCACTGAAGTTACGGTGCCCCGATTTCAGTATCTGGAGAAAATCACGGCTCACCAGCGGGCACTGTGGCAGATGAGTTCGGAAATCCGAGGACAGTTGCCATCTGACTACGCTGACCGTATTGGTGATTTACTGTTTACGCTACTGCCTGCCGGATCGATCAGCGGTGCGCCCAAGCCTAAAACGGTGTCAATTATTCAAGAGGTAGAGAATTACCAGCGGGGTTTTTACACCGGAATCATGGGGTTATTTGATGGCAAACGACTGGATTCGGGCGTGATGATCCGTTTTATTGAAAAGGATGGCGACAGTTATGTTTTCAAAAGCGGGGGCGGAATTACCTATTTTAGCGAAGCTCGGCGGGAGTATCAGGAACTGATTGACAAAATTTATGTGCCGATTTATTGAGACGCTTTGCATCCAGCGGGGCGAAATATTACACCCATACTACCATCAGCAACGAATGAACCACAGCCGACAGCAGGTACTGGGTATCGACCAGCCATTAGTGCTAAACCAGTTACTAAAAGTACCCGAAGAATGGATTCTAATTGAGCGGGTGAAATGCCGGATCGTCTACTCAAAGAATATAGAAGAAGTCACTTTCGCCGAATATCTTCCCCGCCGTATTCGTTCACTATGCCTGATTACCCACCACAACATTCAGTACGATTATAAATTTGCGGATCGTCGCCTAATTAATCAGTTATTCTCCCAGCGGGGTGAGAGCGATGATATTCTAATCGTAAAAAATGGTCTGGTGACCGATACATCGTACAGCAATGTAGCTTTTTTTGACAGTCAACAATGGTTTACCCCACACCAACCTCTATTGCCCGGTACTACCCGCGCCCGCCTGCTCAATGAAGGTGTTTTGAAAGAAAGAGAAATCACTCCCACCGATTTGTCGCAATTCAGCCACTGTAGCCTGATTAATGCCATGCTGCCATTGGGCGAATGTATGGTGCACGTCAATCAAATTAGTCGATAATTTATATTTCCTTACTTTATTTATTAGTGACCTCATCTACACCAACCCATCGTTGGTAATAACTAGAGACAAGAATAGCGTTGAATTCGTCGAGACAAAGCCCTTATTTGTCTAATATCTCATCAAATACAAAAACAATAAGCTCTGCCAATCTATTCTATTCGTAGTTGTTTAAAGAAAAAAGTCAATTGTTAAACAAAGTTAAGGGATGAATTTGTGTAAATATTTTTTAGTCATTACACTGTTTTTTGGGTTGATGGTTACTGCTCAGGCGCAGCAATCAATCAGTGGTAATATTGTAGATGGAGATACGGGTGAGCCAGTTTCCTTTGCCAATGTGGCAATATACGCTGAAAATCAAGAAGGAGTAGTCAAAGGATCTATCTCTAATGTGAATGGTAAATTCACGTTGAATGATGTGCCTGAAGGTGAATATGATTTAGAGATTAAGTTTGTAGGCTACCAAGCCTATCAAATAAAGGGGTTACAAGCTGACCAGTCGGTCGAGTTAGGGAAAATTGAGATGAACCGCAGTGTACAAGAACTGGATGAAATTGTCATTCAGGGAAAAGCAGTTTCTAAGCCAGTAGAGACTACCATGGAAGGTATGATGATTCGACCGGAACAAAACCTATCTAACTTGGGCGGGAGCGTATTAGACGTGTTGCGAAACACTCCTTCCGTCATTGTGGGACAGGACGGAGGAATCACTATTCGGGGAAGTAATTCGCCGAATATTCTTATCAATGGACGAAACTCAGCTTTGGCTAGTGACTTGGCGCAATTACCCGCTAGTGCTATCAAAAATATCAATATTATTACCAACCCCAATGCTAAATACGATGCTGAAGGAACTGGCGGAGTCATTAATATTCAGCTTAAGAAGGGAGTGCAAAAGGGAACGCACGGTAAGGTAGAACTTACTTTAGGGAACCGTTACCGGGTCAATGGGTCAGCCCGAATCAATCGCCAAAACGATAAGAGTAACATATTTGGTGGGTACAACTATCGGCGTTCTCCCGGTATTGCGACCAGTTCGGTCATCCGGGAAACCTTCGGTGAAAACCCACAGACGCTACGCCAAGAACGGGATGTAGACCGTTTTGAAGAAAACCATACGTTTAACTACGGGATTGATTACTACTTTCCAAATAGTACCCTGAGCTACGAAGGAGTGCTGGAGGTAGAAACTGAAGACGATAGTGAAGTAACTACGAGTCGGCTAACCGACGTTGCCGATGAGCAATTACTGTATAACGTTCGGGATAACCGGGAAACGGGAGAAGATTTCACCATAGATAATGCACTTACTTACCAGCGACAGTACCAACGGAAGGGACAGGACTTTAAAGTAACGGTGAGCCACTCGTTCCGCGACGCTATCGAGATGCAAAGCACGGTTACTACCTCTCTAGATAATACCGAGATACCCGTACTTCGACAGCGGGCTACTGATGAAGGTAGTCGCCATG
This sequence comes from Bacteroidota bacterium, assembly GCA_039198955.1. GTDB lineage: Bacteria > Bacteroidota > Bacteroidia > Cytophagales > Cyclobacteriaceae > Tunicatimonas. The sequence continues at coordinate 3,165 of JBCCTI010000039.1, forward strand.
TGGCAGTAGCTCAGTTAGACTACGCCCGCCCATTTGACAATGACAACAAACTGGAAGTAGGGGCAAAATCCATTCTGCGGTGGGCAGACAATGACTTTGTTTTTGAAAATCTAGAACAGAATACTGAGACGTGGGTAAATGACTTAAACGTAAGCAACCGCTTTTTGTACGGCGAGCAGGTGTACGCTGCCTACGGAATTTACAGCCAAACCCTAGGAAAATGGCAGCTCTCGGCTGGAAGCCGTCTGGAGTATACCCGCATTGATACTGAACTTAAGACTACTGAGGAAGAGAACGACCAGCGATATTTAAACCTTTTTCCCAGTGCTAAGGCTTTATACGAGCTAAATGACCAGCATACTTTCAAATTTACCTACAGTCGCCGGATAGATCGGCCTGATGCCCGACGTTTGAATCCTTTCCCCGATATTGCCGATACGCTGAATGTACGCTTGGGTAACCCCAACCTTCAGCCCGAATTCATCCAGTCGCTAGAGTTAGGTCATAAGTTAACCTTGCCCCGTACTGACCTTACCTCCAATCTATTTTATCGCCACATCAATGGGTTAGTAGACTGGTTAGTAGAAGTAGATGAAAACGGAGTATCTACCCGTCGCCCTGCGAACTTGGCTAGCGGTACTACCTACGGTTTAGAGTTGATTACTACTAGTCAGATTAACGAGTGGTGGGATATTAACGGAAGTGTTTCTTTCTTTCGGGCAGTCGTCGATGGAACTAATGTAGATGAAGACTTTACCAATGAAGCATTTGCCTGGAACGCTAAATTCACCAGTAGTTTTGCCTTACCCGCCGACATTAACATGCAACTAGTGGGGAACTACGAAGCCCCCGAAGCTGAAGCCCAGGGTTTCGATGATGCCCGCTACTACGCTGATTTAAGTTTTCAGCGAAAGTTCAAGAAAAGCCAGGTGAGCCTTAGTATTCGCGACATTTTTGATACCTATCAATTCGGTAGCGAAGCCTTTACCGATGAGTTCCGGCAGTACTTTGTCTACAAACGTGATTCCAGAAGAGTGTACGTCACGTATAGTTACAGCTTTTAGTGTAGTTGGATTAGCAATTATTTTAAGAATAATCTTTACGATACTCTCTGCCATTTTATAATTGCTCCGTCAATTATTGGGCATCGCTTCGTATATTGCAAATCTCTTTCCGTTGTCTATCTTCCGTTGTCCCACAACAAATGATAACCAACAATCAATAATCGACAAACAACGAAGCACTTTTCACCAACCCAACCACTACGGATAGCCCAGATTCTCAGCCTTGATATAGTGTTGGGAGCTTGTGTATCAGCTTGGTTTGTGGCCTATTTGTGCCGGGTAGCAGTCGCGCCAACTACCATCTTAGCGTTGAGTATTTGTGTCTGGCTTACTTACACCGCCGATCATCTCTGGGATGCGTATCGGCTCAGTCAACTTGCTCATACTGCCCGGCATCGTTTTCATCAGAAGTACTTTCGTAGCTTGCTGGTGATGTTCTGTTTGGCAGCGCTATCAATTATCGTTATTTTATTTTACTTGCCTTGGTCAGTGATTCAGGGTGGCCTATTTCTTTTGGGTGGAGTGGTAATTTATTTCCTGGTTTTCCAGTTGGCGCGACGTTATCAGTTTATTCCTAAGGAACTATCGGCAGCCTTGCTGTATTCGCTGGGTATCTTTCTTCCGGTTTTCACTCAGGTTGAGTACTGGCAACCCTACCACAGCCTGTTTTTCGGGCAGTACTTTTTCCTGGCACTGGCTAATCTTACCATATTTTCTTACTACGAATACCATAGCGACTGTCTGGATAAAAGCTTTTCTCTAGCTACCCAATACAGCCCTTCGGTTGCTAAAGGAGTAGCCTGGATTGCTATACTATCAGAAGTAATTTTACTAGGGATCGTACTGCTATTTTTTTCCCCTCAGTCATCCGATTATTTTGCCCAACTCATTTTTATGCTGATGGTGAGCCTTTTGGCAATGGTACTATTCTTTTCGGATCTCTTTAAGCCAAATGAAAACTACCGTTGGGTTGCCGACGGGATTTTCCTGCTTCCCGCTATTTACCTAATTTTTGTCTGATGACTGAGCGTCCTTTTTCATTTGACCGTATTGCCCCGGCTTACGATTTTTTAGGGTACTTAGCGTTTGGCGGTACTCTACGGCGTGCCCAACAGCACTTTTTATCAGTAATTCCGCCCCATAGCCACGTACTGGTTATCGGCGGTGGGAGCGGGAAGGTTGTACTTGATCTACTAGACCGGGCTGAGGTTCATCAGCTAACCTATGTAGAAGCCTCGGCAGTTATGCTCCGTCGAGCCGAGAGAAGGATAACTAATTATCAGCAGGCTAAACCGAATGTTTCAGTCCCGCCTGTCACTTTCATTAACGGCACCGAGCGGGACATTCCATCTTCAGAAAAATATCGGGTAGTGATTACCAATTTTGTGCTGGATATGTACGAGGGAAACGCATTAGACCGGATGATGCAGCAAATTGATGCGTTGCTTTGGCCCGATGCCTACTGGTTGTTCACTGATTTTCGTTACAGTTCGCAGTCTGCCCAGCGATGGTGGCAAAAGCCTCTGGCTGGGTTGATGTATCTGTTTTTTAAAATAACGGCTAACATTCTGATACAAGCCCTACCCAATTACGATACCCACTTCGAGCGGTTAGGCTGGAAAGCAGAGCAGCACCACAGTTTTTTCGGTGATTTTATTACAAGCCAGGTTTACCGCCGAACTACTGAGCCAACTCAGGATGGTTTTTCTTCAGATAGTCGATAAAGTTCTGGCAGGAGCGGTGCAAAATCTGATACACCTCCTCGAACCCATCCTCGCCACTCCAGTAAGGGTCAGGTACACCTTGACTATCGGCCTGCTCATCGAACTCCCGCATGAGAAAAACTCTATCTTGGCTGACTGATGTGGGTGATTTTCGCCTAATATTGCTGAGGTTACTTTCGTCCATTGCCAGAATATAGTCAAATTTACCAAAATCACCCGTCGTAAACTGTCGCCCTTGGTGGTTCAATTCTAGCTGATATTTCCGCACTACATCCAGGGTACGTGGGTCGGGTGGTTCACCAATGTGGTAATCAGAAGTACCTGCTGAATCGGACTCAATCAACCCTTCCAGGCCATGTTGACGGATAAGCCCGTTAAAAACTGCCTCAGCCATCGGCGATCGGCAGATATTACCCAGACAAACAAAGAGTACCTTAATCATATCAGCAAACGTAGTAAATTATTTATTTTACTCATTAAAAATACCTCAAATTTGCTCAGAAAAGCACTTTTTCAAAAAAGTTTACTTTTTTTCTATTTAGGGGGTTACCTTTTCTTGTCTCATAGTATATATAGATACATAACACAAATTGTTTATTCATACACCTGTTTTAGCCAAGAAAACCTTCTTTAGTAAGAGGGTTTTTCTTTTTTATATCTACTGCGTATCCTGAATACGTAAAATCCCTGGCAGGCGTTCTGCCAAATTCTTCTTCTTCCTTTAAAACCCACTGATTTGCTATGTTATGTGGTGCCTCTATCATAATTTTATAGAATGCTGATCGAGGATCGTAGGATCAACGGTAAGTTGCTCGTCGGATAAGAAAGTTTCTCCCGCCAACTTGTACTCGTCAGACTTTCTGTGGTCTTTAAAGTGATTGGTTGAGCTTTCTTATCTATTCACTCTTTCTGTCTGCATAATCCTTTTCTCGGTAAATGTTTTTGCTAACCCTTGATGTATGTGTAGTGCAACTGTCGGAAAAATGTTATCACATGCACCTGTTCTTCGTGGTTTTTACTTTTCTAATACATTTACAAGGACATTATAATACCTGGTTGCTATAAACTCAGCTCCGGCTTCGTTGTAGTGAACAAGGTCAGCTAGTAAGCTATCAGAAAATCCGGTATACATATCTACGAGAATTACCTGTGAGGAAGCGGTTGATTGTTCGGTAGCAATGGTTACTATATCTTGTTGGATTCGCTCAAAGGCATCTTTGTAGGCAGGAACAGCAATCATAAGGGCGGAACGAATCTGGGCAGGTTGCTCAATGATGATGGTCGCATTGGGGTTTTTCGCTTGCAATACATCTATAATTGCGTTGATATTTGAAATAGCTTGGTTGTAGTCCAATCCTTCTAAAATATCATTTCCGCCCGGTGTACTGAATAGAACAATATCGGGCGAACCTGTTTGGTCAAGCCAATCGTTGATCCCATCTAAAATTTGTTCTGAAGTCCAACCTCCTCTTCCTTCGTGGTCATTGTCAAAATTCTTATTGTTGAACGCTGGGTAAGAGGCATCGTCTGATCGAGTACCGATGAAGTCGAAAGTCCAATCATTCTCAATTAGGTCTTTCCAAAGTTCGTATCTGAAACTTTCAAATTCAGGTCGGTTACCTTCTACTCTTGATGCTCCCAAAGCCATTATTCTGTTACTGGGCGGTTCAAGTGTCGAGTCGTCATCGCAAGAATTAAATAATAGTAGGGCGATTCCGATCATTAAAATTTTATGTTTTACTTTCATTTTTTGTGGTTTTTAAGTTATGTGAGTGTGTGAGAAGAAAAGCTAGTATGTGTAAGATTGCGTACAGTTTTTATCCATCCTTATTCTTTACTTTTTGAACTGATGTAAAATGTAATTTTCAATAAGTTCAATCCGGTCTTTGGCTCGGGGCTTAAAGCGGGAAGTAATAGCTACTACTATTCTTTTTTCTGGATTTACGTACACTACATTTCCTCCATCACCGATGGCGGCAAAGCAATGAGTACCAATAATCCACCACAAATAACCGTAGGATAATTCTCCCCATTGGCTGTGGACTTTAGTACTTTCATCCACCCATCTCGGGGATATTATTTGTTGATTATTCCATCGACCTCCATTTAAATACAGTTGGCCTACTTTGGCCATATCTCTAGTGGTCAAAGTCAGTCCCCAACCTGCTGTGTTAGTCCCAATAGGATCAACTACCCAACCATTCACGTACTTATCCTTCAAGAAAGCAAAATGCTCTTCCCTGCCTCGTATTCTAAGGCTGCTCGGTGTCTTTATGTCCAAAGGTTTGAAAAGGTACTCGTCGGCAAATTCGCGGACAGGTCTTCCAGTGGCTTTTTCCAGAATCCCGGATAAGACTTGCAAGCCGGCGGTGGTATATTTAAAGTCTTCACTCAATGATTTACCTCCTAGCAAGTCAAAAACGGCTTTCGTCCAATCTTTGCTTGAGTACACTTTGGTATACGGTTCGTACTTAAATTTGAAGGGGGCCGTCATGGTCAGTAAGTGTCGGATTGTTACCTTTTGAATTGTCTTCTCTCTTTTTTTGACCTTGTACTCAGGGAAGAAATCCAACACCTTTTGCTCTACGTTTTGAATCAGCCCTTGATCTATTGCAATTCCCACCAAGACCGATGTAATACTTTTGGTGACCGACGCAATGTGGATTGGGTCATTCTGATGGTATTCATGAAAATAATGCTCGCACATCGTTTCTTTACCTTCTTGTACGACAATTCCTGCGATATTATCGTAATCGCGTTGTATAAGTTCGACTAATTCATCGGGTAGTATCTTCATCATATTTTCCATCGATTATTTTAGGTATCAGTTCTTGAAAGAAAATATTGTTGTAGTATTGGCCACTGCAATTGGTGGTTACACTAATCGAGGTTTGGGTCTTTTCGTTAAAAAACACAAACGACTGGTATTTTAGGGTGTCACCGTAGTGACCGATGTATTCCTGCCCATGGTACTGCAATTTCATGAGTCCGTTGCCGTATTCGCCAATACTCCCAGCTCCAATGGGGATTGCTGCGGGCTGTATGGTGACCCACTCTTTCATCAGAGAAATCGCAGAATCAGCTAGGATAGTTTTGGCCACCAGCAGTTTATGTAAAAAACGATTCAATTCTTTGGGGTCAGCGTAGGCACTTCCCGCAAAGCCGTGATGTTCTTTCCACTTCGCTGCGCTTTGGCTTGATTCAGCCGTCTGAGCGAAGAAGGATTGTAGATTGGGATTAGCATTGCCCATTTTAATATTAGGTAGTCCTAGATCGCTGTAAAAATCATCAAAAACAGTATGGAATGGCTGATTGGTGATGGATTCTACGGCTTTTTCCAGAAATAAATAATTCGTATTGCTGTACGAGAATGTTCCGGTATTGGAAAGGCTTGAATCTACCAGTAGTATTTTTTGCTCAAAGTTTATAGGCGGGTCTTCATCAATAATGCGCTGTATCCACGTCGGATGCTTGGAGTAGTCAGAAAGTCCACTCGTATGATTTAGTAGATTCCGAACGGTAACACGCTGGATGTTTTCTATATGATCTACGGAGTCTATATACTCGGTGATAAAATCATCAAGGTCGAGTTTATCTTCTTCAATAAGTTTGAAAATAAGTATCGCCGCTAAGAGCTTGGTGGTGCTTCCCACTCCGTATACTTCTTGCCGCTCTACATCAGGATGACTGTAGGCGAAGTTTACCGAATCACTTTCGGTGTTGATAGCAACCTCAAGCGAAGGGATGTTTTTGTCTTTAGCTATCTTAATGACTTCAATCTCTATCCTACTTAAAGAATTGACTGGCGCTGATATTTCCTCTTTGCAAGAAGAAAGTAGCCATGTTTGACCCATGATGAATAGTAAAACGGGGGCTACAGTTATTTTAGCCATCATTATCAGTAGTTTTGGTGATCCACTCGATGGATTCGTCACTGTAATCTAACTTTTCCGTTTGGTCCTTGATTGCTCTATTTAGAAAAGAAATGATGACTTTAGACTTTAATTCGTGTCCCTTTTCTCGGTTGTAATGAGGGGCACTCATAAAGGGAATCATGAACGGAATATCCGTGAAGTCTAAGTGGTTGGCCTGCTTAAATCTTATCCAGAATTTTTCATTACTATTGTTTTGAAATAACTTCTCGACGGATTCTAACTCGTATTTTTTTACTCCTCGATAGAATTCAGAGGGTACCCCTAGTGCTTGTAATTGGTCGTCCGGCAAATCAGGAGAGAAAGAACTGAGGTATAAAAATGGTAGGGAATAATCCGAAACGATTTTTTTAGCGATAGGCCCATCCATGTTCACGGCTGCTCTTACGCCATTAATCTCTAGAGCACCACTACTGGCGGTGGTTCCACCTAAAGAATGTCCTACTAATGCAATTTTGGTGAAATCAATTTGCGAGGGATACTTTTGTTTTAATTCTCCGATGATAAGGTTATAATGCGTGATTTGATTGGGAACGGCCCGTTCAATCAGCTTGTCGATCAGTGCTTTTTGAGCATCAATCTCTATTTTTTTAGCTTCGCGAACATCAATCCCATATTTATCAAAACTAAAATCGTGATTGATGGCAACTACAACAAAACCATTACTCGCAATTTCTTCTAACAGCGAGGTATTGTCTACGTGGGTACTACTCGCTCCGTGAGAGTAAATGACCAAAGGCTGGTTTACCGTATTGTCTATTGGCTCAGGAGCCGGTGATGCATTGGTCTTCACTAATTTTAGGTGACTAAAAACAAATCCGGGCATTCCCATCACTCCGTTTAAATCATCGGTAGGATTAGGATGGTAAGTATCTCGTTCAGTGATGTCTATTCCCTGTTCGGTGGGGAACCAAATTTTATAATCCAATTCATTCTTTACCGATTCATGGGTAGCAACTACATGATACGGCCCACTTATTTCTGGAATAGAAAACACTGGAATCAGATAGGAAAGGCCGGACGAAATGAGGATACCCAATATTCCGAAAATGAACAGAGTCCATCTCCCTGTTTTATTACTAATTTGTACGCCAAAGAATTGGCTACATACTAGGCAAACAATAATTACGTAAACCAAGAACATCTGCCATCGGTATCCTTCCCAACCAAAATGAGTAATCAATAGAAGGACGCCCACGATTGGGAGAATACGTTCTAAGGGCCCAATTTTCAAGATTGAAAATGACTGGAAAATCCACCCTATGGAAAATAGAATCAAGAGCATTTCAAATATTCGCATTCTTCAGAGTTTTATTGAACCTTTGCTGACCTATTGCAGCTCTAAAATAGCTCGCTCCAATACTTCATCGATTGTTAAATCATCCCAGTTAAAAAGAACGGGTACATCAGGTGGTACGCCGTCTTCAAAATCGGGATTCAAATCCAAATCAAGTGCCTGGGTAATAGAGAAACGATAGGTCCAACCGTTTGGTAACTGCCCCCCGTTGGGTAGTCCTAACCCTCCCCCGGTGGTATCACCCACTAAAATAACATTGGGCAGTGCCTTGGTAGCCAGGGAAGTAAATGACCCGGCACTGTAGGTGCCCCGATCTACCAGAACCGCTACTTTTTTGGTATAGCGAATGTCGTCGTGAGGTTTTACCCGAGCCGCTTCGGGTTCGGAAAAATCATCCCGACCGGGGCCGTTTTTGGTACGGGAATAGTACAAGATTGTTTCCTCTTCTACCAACCGACTCAAAATGGCAAACATATCATTTATATTTCCCCCGTTGTTCTCTCTCAAATCCAGAATTAGCCCCTTGGTGTCGGTGTAACGCTCTAAGATGAAATCTAGATTCTCATCATCTACCGTTCCCGTAAAACTGGGAAACCATACGTATCCAATTTCGCCATTCTCTAGAAAGCCGTGGGCAAAGGGGCCTGAGGCATAAAAATCCTGCCCGAGGTAATGATCAACTATGATTCGCCAGTCAAAATTATCTTGCCCTAAATACCGTGTACCAAATCGGGAAATATTAAAGGAAGACACTAAGCCGGTATGGTCGTCGCGTAATTCTGCCAGCATACCCCCCAGTACATTGAACAAGCTATCCTCAGACATGCCCTCAAATATTTTAGCCGAGTATTTTTTCCGAACGGCATCCCAGTCAATATTTTTCAGCGCGAAGTAGGAGTATTTTTCGTTGCATTCCGTCCAAAGGTAATCGAAGTTTTCCCTTGGGTTAGTACTTGCTAAGTCATCCTCAAAAAATGCATCTTCACAGGCGGTGAAGACCAGTATTACTGGGATAAAGAATAAGATGATATTTTTCATTTTACTGATTATTAGTATTGAACAAAAGGGTAAATTTTAGGGTATGGTTAGCCATTTCAAACCGATTTAGGTCCCCACCGGTATGGTAGGCATCCCAGATATATGAAATTTGAATGGCGTTCTTGTTTCGCAGATAGCGAGTGTAATCCAACCCCGTGCTTGCCCGGAACCCCGCAACATTCAATTCATAATTTTTAAAGATATCTGGTTCATTTACTTCTATGCCTTGCCCAGGATAATGAATAAACCCATTCCGGTAAGCGGCATTTACCAGCCCTATATTCGTGCGAAGGGATAGATTTTGTCGCCTTTCTTTATTCTCGGTTCTGCCGATATTCTTGGTTAGTTTAAAAGAAAAGAACAGCGTAGGAAAAGCCTCCAAACCCAACGCATAATTTCCTAGCTCAGGAGTGGTTCTAAGATTGCCGGTAGTATTAAGCATCCAACCTACTTTGGTGTTGAAGCTACTAGTGCTCCAAGCACCGACGTGGTACAATCGGGAATAAAACAGCTCAAACCGATTGAAATTACTGGTCGCTACATTTTCATTAAAGTCAGTTTCAGGATTACCGAAGCTGTACGTCAATGCCGCTTCGGATTCTCGGTAGCGATCTGCCTTTAGCCATGATACCCCTACGTAGGTAGTCCAACCCTCATAAAACAAGGGCGAAGTCGCAAAATCCCTAAATTTGATCCGGTTGGTACCGATATTGACCCCGATGTATTGGGGCCTTACTTTTCGGCGCTCCTTCTTAGATAAACCTGACCTCTCACTTTGCTGGTTGGGTACGGTGGTTTGAGCACTACTGTTAAGCACCCATCCTCCGCTTAATGCAAGCACCAACAAAAGGTACCGGAATATTTTTACGTAATACATGAATATAATTAGTTTAATTGATGAATTAATCGACCAAGAAAAGCTCAGCGTAGGAGCAGGGCTAATCAAGGCATTTTGTCCGCGCAGGTGGCTCCGTGTTGATTACACGGTGTTATGGCTAAGAGACATTGCTACTCCTCGGGTGGCGAAATATTGCTGACAAATGTGCCTTTAGTAAATCGTAGCGTATCCGGGTATCCAGTACTGCTTATCCGAACTTGACCCGCTTTAGCTAGGGCTACCTGAAAGTTACCTTTCAGTTGTTGTGCGGCCGAGTCGTAGTGGGTAATCGTAAGTTCATTGGGCCCTTCACCTTCCAAAACTTCAAATAGCTCAGCTAGCGAGTTAGGACGATCGTAGGTGACTACCGAAGAATAGATTATCGTACATTCGTCCGGGTCTATACTTCTCTGTAGCGTGTACTTTCCGTTTTTTAACGGAATATTATCCAGTACAACCCCTACCAATACATAATTCTCATCTAGGTACGTCAGGGTTACGCTCACATTGTCAGGGTTACACTTCTTGTACGAAACGTCGGCCATAACCCTATACGGTTCATTATTTAGCAAAAACCTAGCTTCGCCATCCTCACGCGGAGGAGGAGGTGATACTGGCAAATCTGGAGAATTGTCATCGTCGCTACAGGCTAGCAAGCCTACTATCAGTAAGATGATTGGAAATACGTTCTTCTTCATTATTATAAATTTGAATAGGTGTTTACGGGATATATTTTCGCCTCAGAAAGCCTATACTACTCTTCCGGTGGCATTATATTCGTGACAAAAGAGCCCTGGGTAATCCGCAGGGTGTCAGGATGTCCGAGTTTACCAATGGGGAATAAATTTTCTTTCGTTACTAAGGTCATCTGTAAGCGTCCTTCTAGCCGCTGGGTCGCCGGGTCGTAGCGGGTGATAATAAGTTCACTAGGCTCTTCGTCTTCCAAAACGTCATAAAATGCTACTAAGGCCTCGCCCCCGTACGCCAGGGCTGAGCCGAATGGGGTTTCCAAATCACAACTATCGTCGCCGCTATTATCATAAAGATCGAAATTTCTTTCCGCAGCGTATACCGTCCTTCTTTAGCCGGAAAATTTGTTGCACTAAATCCTATTCCTTTTTCCAGATTTTCGCTAATATAAACTATCCCTAGCGTAAGGTTACCAGGATGGCATTCCCAGTCACTAGCGGCGACATTAAACTCCAAAGGCTCACCGTTAAGCACGAGGGTAGCTTCGGTAAATTCGGTGGGCGGCGGACCTTGCGATTCATCGTCATCGCTACAGGCCGACAGGCTTAGTGCTAAGAAAATCATTAGCACTAAGCTTCTCTGGATTGTCATATGATTAAACATCTAGTTACCGAGTGTACAGTTGCAACTATTCCTACTAGTCATCTGAAGGAGAGATAGTAGCGGTAAATGTTCCTTTGGTAATCCGTAGGGTATCGGGGTGCTCGACTCTGCTAAAAGGAGATAATGTATCCGCTACGGCTAGCGTCATCCGTAAGCTTCCTTCTAGCCGCCTCGCTTCCGAATCGTAACGGGTGATGACCAGTTCGTTGGGCCCTTGATCTTCCAGTATTTCGTACCACTGCATTAAGGTGATACCATCTTCCGTAAGGGCGGTACCGAAAGGAGTCTCCAACGTACATACCTCGTCTTGAGTATCGCTTCGCCGCAACGTATACTTTCCTTCTCTGGCCGGGATATTGCCTAGGAAGAAAGACGTTCCTTGTCTGATTTTTTTACCCGGACGATACAACGTTATTTCGAGATTTTTGGAGTCGCACTGATCACTACCAGCGGATACGGTAAAATCCAAAGGTTTGTCGTTGAGTGTGAGCGTAGCTTTACCGATTTCACCTGACGGGGGGGCTGTCGGGTCCTCGTCATCGCTACAGGCTAACAAGCCCACTACCAAAATAATCGCTAAAATTGCGTTCTTCTTCATTACTTCAATCATTAAAATTAAACATATATTTATAGGACATGTTTCTCCTTGAAAAGGAAGGTATACGGATAAGATTTAGTGAGCACTAGGGGTCAAACGAGCCATCGTTTTGCTTTTTTTGTCAATAAATTCAGCTAAAACCCGGTTAAACCTATCTGGATTATCCAAGTTGGCAAAGTGTCCAACATTCTCCATCTCAACTATTTTAAAATTGCCTCTGTGCTTAAATTCAACAATGGTACTTTCCAAGGCTTTATTGATATCTTTATCAAACTCCCCTTTGATAATTATACTGGGGACACTGGATGTTTTTATGACGTCCAGGTAGTTGAAATTGGCAATATTAGGGAGAATTGAGAGCAAAATAGGTCTGTTAATGTGTGACATCATTTCCTTAATTTTCTCCCTAGACGTATCGGTCTGACCCGCCGCCTTGGCCAAGTTTCCAATAGTTTTTGTATTCAATATTATGTAAGTGTATTTCATTATTTTGAAGGTAATCTCAGAAGTACTCAGTTGAGCAGTAGTGCCAAACGTAGTAAAAGAGCTGAATAAGCTAGGCTTTAGTTTGAGAATTTCGTAGCCGACGTTTCCCCCCATGGAGTTACCCACAAAATTTACTTGATTGATACCTAAGACCTCTAGTAACTCGATGACATCCAGTGCCATTTTACTTAGTTCAAATGCTGCTGGGTTCGGTCTACGAAGTACCCTAGATCTACCGTGACCTCGTAAGTTTACCGAAATGACTTGGTAATCTTTATCAAAATACTGGTGTTGGTGCTGAAACTGAGAGAGGTTTGCTCCCAGCCCATGCAAGAATAATATTGTCTCGGATTGCCCTTCACCAGTAAGCCGATATTCAAGCTCACTGTTTTTTAATTCGATAGTCTTTATCATTCAATTGAACTTTGTGGGTGGAATTTAATCTCGTAATTGAGTACTCGTTTTTAGTTTTTACTTCTTCTGTTCAGCCACCAATCGAGCCTTGTTTCGGCTTGGTAGTTGGTGGTTTTTGGTTTTGTTTCCGAACGCTCAATAGAACGTTGGGTGAGATTAGCTACAACCGACCAAATCGTTCCGAACTTGTGTTGTTTCAAATCCCGGCATACTTTTTCTCCACGCTACTCCCCCTTTCTCGTAGGGTTTCATTGCTTCGGTGATAAATTGATTGGTGCAGAAATCTTAATTCAACGAACTATTTTACTTTTTTTACTTAGCTTCCATTTAGTAGCATCAATAGCTATGTAAGCCGTTGCGCCAATTTCAATAGCAGAAAAGAGAATGTAATAGGGCGTAGGTTTGCCTACGAATAAAGAACCCGCTTGTACGAGTGTAGCAATGCTACCTGATACGATTTGAACCCAGCGTAAAGCTCTGTCATTCTTAATAATATAAGGCAGAAAAACATTGGCCAAAGGAATTTGCATATAAGTAGCAGCCAATGCTAAAAACTCAGGGGTAATCTCTACCCCGTCTACTATGCCTGTCTGATATTGCGTAAGAAGGTTGACATCCATAAGCCCCATTAGGTCAGCATAGATATAATTTAACGAGGTATAAGCCCAAAGGCCAGAATATTTAAGTCGTCTATCTAAAGTTATATTTTGATTGTTTTGTGTGAATAACTCCACTTTTACAGTATCTAATGAGGTATTTTGATGATTTAATCTAAGAAAAGAAGATGAGTAAGAAGAATTGCTGAACTTACTTTTTGATATCATTGGATTGGAATTAAGTAGATTCACATCTAGCTGAAAATCAGTTTGGTAATTTGTTCCCTGCCGATAACTAATAAAATCGTGATTAGTAAAAGGCATTTGATCGGGAAATGCATTAATTCCAAACGTCAAATCGGTCGCTGATATATTGCCTGAACTATATTTGCCTTGTCCCAAAAGGCAAAAAGTGAGTAAAAATCCTAAAAATGTTAGAAAGAGTGTTTTCATTAAAAGAAGTTTTTTCGTTTATAATTATTTTTAGAGTAAAAGTCCCAATCAGTGAGAACAATCTCATTTTCACAAAAACTCCGTGGTTTATCTCGATAAAAGCACTGTCCGAGATAACTGGTTTGTTATCTTTGGAAACAAAAAGGATTTCAACATCTTTTAGGTTTCTCAAAACTTCATTGGGACCTATTGCATCAAGCATGGTCGTTCCTTGATATGTAAATATTACTACTTTCATTTCTTGTTTTTAATTGGTTACCACTTGGTGATAATGACCACTCTAGATATCCTTAGTCTTGAAAACTTCTAGTACCCGAGGAGCTTGTAGACTGTGAGAAACTAAGGTGCCCCGAAAACCCGCTGGTATTACCAAGAAGTCGCCCGGATAGAAGTGCTGCTCAGCATTATTACCTTCAGTGTTGATGCTTAGAATACCGTTCAGTACGTGTATCATACGTTCTTGAGAGTCGTTTTCAAATACCAATTTCTCAGTACTTAGCCTGTTGACCGTCAGTTCAACCCCCCGGTAAATAACTTCTTTTTTGGTGTTCAACTCAGAGACACCGGAGATGATGTCGCGGTCAATAACCAAGGCGTGGGAAATGGGCGACTGGACCGTAGAGTCGGGTCTGTTCTTGGCAACGAGTGCTAACTCCAGGTGTAAGCCCCCGTTATCAACAAAATTCCATTTTCCTTTAAATCCTTTAGCCTGCACAAAAAAGTCGCCCGAATGGACCTCAAAGGGAGCTTCATTTACTGGTTCAACCACAGCTTTTCCGTTCATCCAGAAGATAAACTCTTCCATCGGAAAGCTCTGAAACTCGTTGGTGATTCCGGTACCGATGGCTAACATGAAAATAGCCAAGTCTTCTCCATCATAAACCCTTTTCTGGTAAATTACTCGACTTGAATCCGATTGCTCAATCGGGTCTAAGCCTTCCCCAGCCAATAATTCTTGAGGGATTTTGTAAACTGATGGACTTTCTGGTGGCTCTGGTTGGGCTGATAATACGTTGGCGGTGAACAGGCAGAAGCCACAAGTGATAATCGTTGTTGTCATGTTCTTTTTTGCAAATAGGTTTAGGGAGAAAAATACCGATGTATAAATGTTAATAAGGTCATTGTTTTAGAAAACGAGTGCGAGCGGTCTCTCCAAGATGCTGAGGCGAGTGCAATTCTAATAAATAGCTACCAGTAGCCAGCGGAAATACTGAAATCCCGTGCGCCTTTGTTTGGCCTTTAGCTACAATGCGGCCTAACGCATCTATAATGCTATAGGTGCCTTTATCAAAACGATCAGCACCTTGCCAGTACAGTATCTTTTTCGCCGGATTGGGATATACTATTATGTCGGTGTAGGGTGTTTCTGGGATTATATCGGTAACCAGTTTCCCTCGCAGCGTTACCAGAGGTGAGGTATCGCTACCGTAGACTTCGTTATTGGCATTCAGCGCAGCCACCCGAAGCCTTCCTCTCGGTTTTGGTGTAGTCAATCGGCTAGTAAGCAAGTAGGTTCCAACGCTTCCGGTAACTTTTCCCAGTAATGTCCATTCTTCACTATCTACCGATTGAAAATAGATGGCAACCGAATCTTCTTGGTTTTCAACGACCCACGATACGCTACTAACGGATGAAACGGTATCAATATTAGTAATCTGAATAGTAGTAGCTGGAGGACGGCCTCGCCGCTGCTGGAAGAACCACTCCATAAAAATGGGGTCTTTTATAGCGACATCACAAACGCGGTGGCAGTCTATACCAGAGCAAGGTAACGTTTCTGATGTATACTCCGTGTAGAGATGCGTACTGTTCAAAATATTATTATCAGGGTGGGGTTGGTCATTTACAATAAAAGGCACGTCATTTTCTTTCAGTTTATATACGATAGCTCGAGTATTCGTACTCGATCTGGGATCAATCTCGCTAGCGTGCTGAAACGCCCAAACCGAAATTTCTGATAAGGCATCTTTTGCCTCTTTCACCGTGGGGTTTCCTTCCCCTTCGCTAAACCAAAATCCGCTCATAGGCGCAATAGCCGCGACGGGTATCTTTGAAACTACTGGAAACGCCCAAGCCCCAAACCCGCCTACTGAGTGGCCTACTACGTATATTCGGTCGGGGTCTACTGTACCGTCGTTAACTAGCGTTTGAATGATAGCATCTAGGGCAGCCTGTACATCTTCGTCACCCCACGAACGGTCAAGGGATACTTGTGGGGCCAGCACATAGGGGGCGTACTTGTCTTGTATATCGGGAGTGATCCACCCCTTCACAACCTCCCGGCGAATAAGATGACCACCTTCGCCATTTTCAATCACCTCAATGGATCCGTTTAGGCTCACAATAAGCGGATGACCCTTCGTTGGTTTTGGGGCAGCAGGAGTGAAGGTGTAGTAGGGTAGTTCAAAGCCGTTGTCTAACCTCCATTCTTTTTTCTCAAACTGGTTGATGATTTCTTCGTCCGTTTGGCACCAGCCTGGATTGGTGGTACTAATAATAAAAGCGATTAAAAATAAGAATTTGGTAATGATGTGTTCAGCAGAACATCGTCTCAGAGTAGTACTATCGTACTTATCTTTAGGTACTGGCTGACTCATTTTTTCGCGAAGCTTTTCCAGGAGTAGTTCCTCTTCTAGCTTTTGGTAGCCCAGGTGAGAAATCCGTTGTTCCAAATCGTAGGTTGTACTTTTGGTTTTCATCGCGACTTAGGTGATGTCTAGTAGAAAATGTTGTTCAAAAAATGAATCATTCGGTTGAGGGCGGGCACGGCATCTTTTCTGAAATTGGTGCCAGAAAGGAAGTTGGAGCCTGAATCTAGAAAAGCATGAGGGCGGCCCTGGTAAATCCAAAGTTCAGCGTGGCTATGACCAGCCGCGATGAGGGTATCCTGGTAGCTTTTAACCATCTTGGGAGCTATCAATTCATCCTCGGAACCTACCGTAAGGAAGAGAGGCGGCAGCGGCTTTTCGCTACTACTGGGGACGACAGATATAGGCGATACCGCCCGATAGTACTCCGGGTTATCATTAACATTGATCGAGTCGCCGAAAAGACCTCGGGCTGGGGCATTGGCTAAATTCCAAAGCGGGTTCTGCTCCTCAAAACCTTCGTTTTTAACTTTATTATAGACGCTAACTACCCCATAATTAATGATTCCCGCTTGTACTTCCAGTCCGTTCTCAGTTTTGATTTGTTCCGCAGTTTTACCATCTGGTAACCACGAGGGAGTAAAGGATAGTACACCTTGTTGAAAGTTTTGGGAGCTAAGGTTATTACCAGCTGTCAAAATCATGGAGGCTAAATGTCCACCAGCACTATCACCCGTAACGATGATCCGCTTCGGGTCGCCTTGGTATTCTGCAATATGGTGCTTCACCCACAGCACTGCCCCAAAGGCATCTTCCACAATTTTGTTGATTTTTACGGTATTGTTGCTTTGAGGTAGCAAACGATAGTTAACGTTACAAATGACGTACTCCGCTTGGGACGCTAAGTAAGCACTGGGCTCGTCCATTATTTCATTGGTATTCAGTATCCATCCTCCGCCGTGGAACATGATAATTACGGGATAGGATTCTTTACCCGTGTTCGGAGTGTAGATATCCATTGTAAGCTCAATACCATCGGGTGATGCCCAAAGAACATCTTTTTCTACCCGGTAATCATGTCTAGCCTTTTTCCCGATGTATTCCGCGTAGTCTTTGGCACATCCGCCCAGCAGGAATGGCAGTAGCCAAAGGATTAGAAATCTATTATAGGTAAATCGCATAGGTTTATAGTTTATATTATGATTGTGATTACTTACTGCGTTGCTTGAGTCCAAAGCTACGGCCTCACTGCAGAAAACCTTTGTCAAAAAATCAAGATTTTGAAACTGGACTAGCAAGCAAAGTAGCTGTAGGCAGCTAAACTGCTAATTTTGATAATGAGAAGGCGGATTTCCGTAAATCTTCTTGAAGAGTTTGCTAAATACGGCTATATCGTTGAAGCCAAACAAATCGGCTACTTCCCCGATAGAGCTTTCTCCTTGTTCAATATACTCCTTCGCCTTAGTGACTTTGTGTCGATTGATGTATTGATGAGGGGTTTGACCGTAGACATTCTTGAACGAATCGTACAGATGAAACTTAGAAAGGGAAGACACCTTGGCGAGTTCTTCTAAAGAAATAGGGTTATTGATGTTGTCGTGAATGTATTCGTAGGCTACCAGTAACCTTTTAAACGTCTCCAACTGGGTCGATGGCTTCTTCGCTTGAACACGCTTGGCCAAGATGTACCTCTGATGCTGATCCTGATAAATAGATTCCAGTACGTTCATGGAAAGTTCTTCGGGGTTGGTTAGATGGAACGCAGACTGGCTACTGAACTGGTGAATGTGCTGTAAGAGTTGCCCTGACTTATAGTGTGCTGCCCCCAATGGGTCTTCCAAGAAAAATGATTCTATGTTGGCTTGGTCAAACGGATCATCCAACTGTTGCATTGCCGAGGTTGACTTAAAGTAATGAAATTGCCCTCGAAGTGATTCGCAGATGACAATAAAGAGTACATCAATCGGTTTTGCTTTAGAATTGATGTATTCCCAACCCAGACTAGGGTTGGTAACCACAAATTTGTCTTGGTCAATTTTTACCCGTCTGTTTTTCCGCTGTAATTCCCCGGCTCCGTCTTTGAAGTAAATAATCGTAAGATTATTGTTCTCATAAGCGTAATGAGACAAAGGAGTAGCAAGGCGCATTAAGTAGTTTTGCCCCTTGTTAAGTTGATAGGTATCTCTAGTTACGCGCTTGGAAAAATGGTCGTAGATAATATTGGTGTAATCGGTAATCATAGTGCGATTTTTTAGTTAATTTTCACCCTTCGGATACAATTAATTAAAATGTGTTCTAATAGCTTTGATAGAGTAGACTGTCCAGACCAACCCATAGATTGAGTAAAACCCGTAGGTAATTTACCCCTCATTGACAGATTATAAAGGCGCTAACTATGAATAAGTCCTTTATTATCATAATGCTTTCATTTGCGCAGGTTAGCTATTTGTAATTATTAATTTTTCTCACTCTTATGACAAAGCCCAACGTACTTACACGTATGCTCACTCATAAAAATTTGAAAAATGTCACTACTATTATCTAAGACACCATAATTTACGGTTGCGTTGTATTGGTCTCATCTTTAATCATTAGTTTTCAGAAAAGACTTCATCGCTGCAATAGTAGCTTCCGTAGATTCTTCCTATACGAAGTGGCCACAATCAAATTTATGGGATGCAGCGTTGGGAAACCGGCGGGTCCACTGGTCATAATAATCCATAGATAGAAACTCATCTTGTATGCCCCACAGAATCAACCAATCTTTACTTTCCAGTTTACTTAGCTGCCTCCATTGCTCCTGGTACCAGTCGGAAGAACCTTTCAACGATTTCGCTAAATCCAGTAAGGGGATTCTGGACGCTTTGGTAGGAAATGGGTGGATATACTGCCGATGAACGATTTTCGTTAAATTGCTCTTTTCAGCAAACCCCCCTTTTTTAACAGTGTTTTAGGGGAAATATTCATACTCAGGTATAAAAATTTCCCTAATCCACTGTTTACGGTTTTATCTAACTTTTGTACTTCCTTTATGGATGCAGTAGACCACAGCCAGGTGTTGAATAGCACCACTCGTTTAATTCGGTCGGCGTGTTCCATTCCAGCTGCCAAGCCTATGGGTCCTCCAAAATCATGTACTACGAGGGTAATGTTATTTAAATTTTTCTTTTCTATAAATTCACTCAGGTTTCTGGTGTGCCATTGTGGGGTAAAATCACTTCCCCCCGGTTTTTCAGAAAGCCCAAACCCCAGATGGTCAATGGTAATACAACGGTAGTTTTTGGCTAATTCCTTAATAAAGTCCCGGTAAAGAAATGACCAGGTGGGAGTGCCGTGAACAAATAAAATTACCTCGCCCTTACCCTGATCAACATAATGCATTCGACCCGATTCCAAGGTAATGAAATGGTGCTCAAACGGGTAAAGGCTTTTGTCTACCCAATCTTGTGCAACAGACTGTTTACTTGTAGCAATCATTAGTAGTATTATTAGTATCGACCTCATTTACTTTCTTTCTTTGAACAGGTTTTATACTTCGGTTTGTGAGAAATTTTTTTCGGTCAACTTTCGCTCGTTTATCTTCCCATTGCAATTTCCCAGTACTGTTGTTAAACTAAAGAATCATTTGTAGGCGATTCGCTGAATTCCTTCAACTCTACCAGTATGTTGACCCGTTTTTCACTGGTGATATTCCCTTATTCGTCTGTCAGTGTTTGATCAAATGAAATGGTTCTTTTGATTAGTCCGAGGCTAGATACGAACTCATAGGCAAGTAAATTCAATTGGTTGTTATCCAATCTGTAGTGATGAATGGATGTTAGTTCATCTCGCTAAATTGTCGCTAATGCTCAGGCTGAGAAACTATGAATTTTGGAACATGTCTCTATCAACCAAGAACAAAGTCTTGCTTTGTGCACCAAATTTCATCGGACCCTTTCAGCCCCTATGTTTTTTTCGCTGACGTTAGTCCCAGGTTTTAAATTTGATACTTGACAATGTTGTTGCCCGCCAATATAACAATCAATTCATCAGACTCAGTGGAAAAGTACGTACTCCGAACAAACTGATTTGGAAAATTGGGGTCTTTGATAAAATCATACTCCTGGGTAGCTGGATTAACTTTGACAATTCCGTTTTGGGTGCCAATCAGAATTTCGTCTTTAAACATATCTAAACCAAGAATAGAACTACGGAGTATCTCCCAATCTTTTCCCGAGTAGTCCCCAAAATCGTCCTCCACCGAAATATCAAAGATGGTTTGCCACGATTGCTGAAATGTTAGTAACCGCTTAGGAAGTTGAGGGGTAACGTAAAAAAGCTCACTTTCTACGGCAAGCAGTTCATACCCGGTACCTATGCCGGATTTATCTTCGGGAAAGAAATCCGCTGTTTCCTTCGAGTACCTAGCAAAAAGTTCTTGGTCTTTATAATGATAAACAGTTGTGTTTCCCCCTAGTGCAAATATTTCGCCGTTGGATAGCACCTCGATTTGACCCAAAAATGCCCCAATACTGTCACTAGGATCGGTATAAAAGTCAAATGACTGGTCAGCGACATCTAAAACCAAAATGTTAGCGGGAATTTGCCTTTCTTGACTTAGCTCACCCTCTGACGAAACAAAAACGATTTCGCCATCACTATCAATTTCCATATCCGAGCAAGGTAGATCGATGATCTTTTTTACATTTAAAGTATTATCTACTTGGTAAATACCCTCAGTGGTGCATACGCAAACAAATTTATCCCTGTAATTAAGCAGTTTTCCTAAGATCATATACTCTTCGTACGAATCAAGCTCATTTAGATTTTGATCGGTTATCATAAAGCCATTGTACCCAGCAAATAGATATTTATCATTAAATTTGACTACCTCAGTTACTTCTACAGAAGATATAAATTCTTTCGTAATAGGCTGACCATTGTCTTGTAGCGGTGTTACTAGCACTTCATCGGGGTCAATCTCGTTTGGTGGTTCCTCGTCGTCGTGGTTACAGGCAAAGGTTGAAGCTATAGCTATAATGTAAATTATTAATTTTTTCATATTTTTCTTTTTATTGATATTTATTCTTTAGATCTATTCAGTGGGAAATACAATATGCGAACGAAGCATGCTTAGATGATCGACAGCAACTCTCATTTCTCCGTCGTACCAGCGTACTGCAACACACTTACAATTCTTCGCAGACATATCCCTGAGTCTGTAGTGCTGACGAAATAATTTCTGGATGGGGTTCTTCGGCCTCTACCCGAAGGATATGATCACAGTCCTCCAAGTCAAAATTCCAACGGCCTTTTCGATCAACTAGTGCGTTGAGTAGTGGGCGTAGATACTTCACTTCTTGTTGGCAATTCACCGAAGTTTTAAATACTAATACAGTTTTTGTCATCGTAGTACTTCAATTTAGATAAGGTAGTTATTTGTGGCTCTAAAATTTTCATTCACTCTTATGACAATATTCAAGGTATCTACACGTATGCGTACCTAGAAAAATTTGGAAAAAGTGTATCGTTTACTATTCATCATCGCTTGAGATAATTTTAATCTCCGTAATCATCCAACAAAGACAGTGAGGCACTATACGTACGATTGTACGCTGGGCTCATTTTCCGATTGGACTTCGCTATTTTTCCAGTGCCACGCCAACCAGACAATATACAATAGCGTAGATACTTCAACAAGGCTAAAGAAAATATAATGTAGGCTATTATCATCAGCCAATAAACTTCCGAGTTGTACTAACACCAACAGTACCCCGAAGGCCATGTTAAGTATTCTATTCAATTTGTAGGCGAGCATCCTTGAGAGAACAATCATGATCATGGGAATTTCCATAATGATAGCAAACGAGAGTAGAAATTCTTGGGTCAGTTCAACGTCTCCCGCCTTCCCGGTTAGTATCTGTTTCAAATCTTCTGAGTACATGAGGGTAAATACATCACAGAAGATGAAATTTACCGTCAGAAATATCCAGATCGTTGATAGTAGTGTTTTAGTAGTAGTCATACAATTCTATTATTTCGACCGTCAGGTACTTTTTAGAAAGACTGGGCTATTATTTTCCTAGACACTATTACTTCTGGTTTGGTTTAAACGCTCACCCATGTGAGTGTCGTTACTCACTGCATTGCTCGAATCTAAAGTTACGACCTAGTTTCAGAAATCCTTTGTCAAAAAATCAAGATTTTGGTGCTGAATCAACGTTAACTGGCAATTAACAGTTGGCAGTTAAACCGCTAGGCTGGGTTTTCCTGACCGGGTTTTCCTGACCGGGTCTCATAAATACCCTTCGGCCTAAGTGGCTCCGCGAAAAAGCGTTCTTCGTTCAGTTTAGTTTAAACGTTCGCCTAACAATGACACTTTTTTTAGCCATTTATCTCGAAAGTCGAAACTTGAGTGTTTAATGGGGGCGATATACGTTACTTTTACTGGGTTGATTCCGCAAAACTGTAACGTTCCCTTCTTGAACTGATTAATCGTTGGGCTTTTCATAAACCAATAGTCGTACCATCGGGGCGTATCAGCCGTTACAATAATTCGGGAGGTTTTCCCTTTCAGTAGTTTATTAGGGAACGCTTTTCCCTCCACTGGTTGAAAAGTAATGCCAGGAAGAAAAGTCCGGTCAATAAAGCCTTTCATTAACGCCGGATAACCATACCACCACATTGGAAATACCCAAACAATGTGATCCGCCTTTTGGAGTTTATCTATCGCATCTAAAAGATCCGGCTCTAATGCTATTCTTTGCCGATAACCGAACGATAGATTGGGATTGAACTTTAGGTCAGCAATGTTTAATTGCCAAATGGTTGAATTCGTTTTTCGGGCACCATCCGTATACGCTTGCGCTAAACCCCAATTAAAACTTTGCTCATCAGGATGACCGTTTACTACTAATACTTTTTTCTGTTTCATTCTTTCTTTTTTTGACAAAGAAAAAATGAGAAGCAGCGAATTAAAAGGACATTTGTCTAATTCAACATTGATCTTCTAATCCTGCTGAGGTGCCTTTGACTGATGCCTAAATAAGAAGCAAGATAATTCAGCGGTATTGCGTGCAAGTAGTCGGGGTGGTTCTCAAGCAGGTCTTCGTACCGTTTCTCAGCAGGTTCTTGTTGCAGAAGGAAAATTCTCTTTTCCATTTTTATATACTCTTGTTCAGCTAGATGCTTAAATAATCTTAGCCAGTTGGTGCTCGATTTTTCCAGTGCTATGATCTTTTCTTTAGGCACAGAAACCATATCCGTATCCGTTATGGCTTGGATATTTTCTTGGGTAGGGGTTTGAGCGATGAAAGAAGAATACGCAGTTAAGAAAGAGTTTTGAAAGGTGAAACAGTAGGTTGTTTCCTTACCGTTAGACGAGTAATAGAATGATCGCAATACACCCGAAAGTACAAACACAACTTCCTTACATATTTTTCCCTCTTTTATAAAATACTCATCTCTACGAATGCTTTTACTAGTAGCAACCTTTAGGAAGGACTCAATTTCCTCATCAGTAAGAATACCAAATGACTTTAAGTAGTTTACCATCGGTGCTTGAGTCATTCCTAAGTTGTGTTGTTGATACATAAATAGCTACTACGTACCTAACTTATATTTTATAATACTAGTTGCCCAATCTCCACCTACGTAGATATGTCCGTCGTATTCCTCGATTGAGCTAGCTTCTCTCACTACCTTTCCTTTTGTGTCATAAAAGGTATTTAAAATCTCTCCGCTTTCACTCAGGTGCATAACCATTCCGTAGGGTACTTGTTGCGGTTGTGCCCATTTGGGTAAGTTATACACCAGTTTTTTCATGTAAGGCTGAGGATGAATTCTGTCTAAACCAGTATCTCTTTTGGTAGAAAAGCCTAACCAAAAGCTTCCGTCGGGTCTTCTTGAGATCCCGTTGGGAAAGCCGGGTAGATTATCTAAGAAAGTTTCAGTATTTCCCTTCTTAGGTCCTTTCAGATGATACTTTAAAACGCGGTATTTAGTAAGGTCTACCATCAATACGAAATCATCATGACGAGAAACGGCAACGCCATTGCCGAAGAAGGAACTGTCTACCAGGGTTGTTACCTGCTTAGTCTCGGGATTGTATCGATATAAGCCGCCATCGGATCTGGCTTCCATGATTATTTTCATAACATTCTCCATACTAAACCGCACTCGGGACGAGGAATTTGAGAAGTAAATCATCCCATTACTGGCAATATCAACATCATTAGGGATCAATATCGGATTGCCGTGCTCATCCTCCTGAGCGAGTACAGTCAGATCTCCTTCTTTATTAATACTGATTAATCCTCGTTTAGAGTCACAAGCAATGAGGTTTCCCTGTTTATCAAAATGCAGTCCGAGTACCCAAGAGTCGGTATTACAAAACGTACTGTAGTTTCCTTCAGGATCAATTTTGAGGATAACCCCACTATCAAAAGAACCCGCCTCGTGAACCCCGGTGTAGATATTGCCTTCCTTATCAATAGCAATATCTTCTGGACCTTGCCAGCCGTGTAAACTCACTTTTTCGGAGGTACTCAACAATTCGTTCTGAGAAAGAGCTCCGGTCAGTTGAGGTGGCTCAGGAGGAATCCAAGCGATAGGATTTAAAGGTGATGTCTGAACTAAAATAGCGATAACCGCAACAGAAAATAGGGCGATTGCAATAAATAATGAAATAATGATGATTCTAGTTTTCATAGTAACTTGCTTTAAATTTTAAGCGAAGTACTACAAAGATGACTACCTGTACATTGACATTTGTTAAGAAGTGAGTAGGTGTTTTCTTACCCGGCTGAGCGATTCGGGGGCAATGCCCAAAAAGCTGGCAATCTGATACTGAGGAACCCGTTGAACAATTTTCTTTTCATGGTTTTCAATAAAGTCTAGGTACTTTCCGGTGGCGGTTTTCGTCTGCATACTGTAGAATCGATCAATCAGACATAAATAATTTTTTTCGGCCAGGATTCGTCCTATTCGTTCAAAACCGGATGATTCGCTGTAGAGTTGGGAGAGATTCTCATAAGATATTGCGAACACCATGGAGTCTTCTATTGCTTCTAAGTACTCGAAGGAAGGAGTTTGAGCAACGAAACTAGCGTAGCAGGATATGAATTGCCCATCACAGGCGAAATAGGTATTAACCTCCTTTCCGTCTTCTAGATGATACACCCGAAGTAAACCGATATCAATAAAATACAAATGAGTAGCTATTTGCCCTTCGTTCACTAGCTGAGTTCCCGCATTAATGGCTTTCATGTTAATTCTCTCTTTAAATTTTTGCCAGTCAGTTTCACTCAGTTCTAGGTGCTTCTGAAGGTTGATTTTTAATTTCTTCATCTTCTTAAGGCTGCTTAAAAATAAAATTGATTTTTTGACAAATAGATACTTTTCAAGAGTACTATCTTGTGTGCCAGCTACGAAAATTACGTACCCGAAGTTAACGATTACGAACAAAAATGAGCATAGGTAACTTAATAAACACAATTCTGATAGTGGCGATTGCCATCTATCTTATCTACAAAGAAACGATTGTAGATGAAAATAGTACTGATTTTATTCCTGAACTTACTGTTGAGCGATTAAATGTAGTAGGGGCTGATAAAAATCCGCACATAATAATCAGTAATCCCGAACGACAAGTACTGCCTACCATTAATGGTGTTCCTATCCAGCCCGCTGGCGAGCGGGACGTACCCGGTATCACCTTTTATAACCGAGTAGGCGACGAAGTAGGGGGTATTTTTTACGATGGAACCGATTCCCTCAGTGACCAGGGTATCACCTTTGATCAGCAAAAAAACGATCAGGTCATGGCCATTATGAAAAGGGAGTATATTGAAGATAACGAATGGAAAAGATGGTACGGTATGTACTTTAGAGAGCGCGTTGATTCAGCTCGAGTTTATGAGTTATTCGATGATTTTAACGCTAGAACCAAATCGTTGAGTAAGGAGCGCAGAAGAGAAGAGTACCTAAAGTTTAAGAAATATCTGGATGAAAATATCAACAAGTATCGGCTATTCTTAGGTAGGGAAGAAAATAGAGATGTGGGCTTATTTCTCTATGACTCAAAAAGTCGCGAACGAATTAAGCTTTACATTGACCCCTCTGATAACGCAAAGCTCGAGATTTTGGATACGTTAGGTAACGTAGTCGATCTACTATCACCTACATTTTCTGAGTAAATAAAAAGCTTTAGATGGCATGAAGTATACAGTGAAGGATAATTACTAATATTTAGCAGTGCGTCTCAACAAATGTGACACTCTACACACAAAAAAAGCCAACCCGAATCGGATTGGCCTTTTCTTTCATTTACCCTAAAATCTAAAAAGCATATTCGTTTTTCTCAATGAGGTGATCGGCGATTTCGCGACGAAGCTCCTTTACATTGTACAGATCCATCTTAGTAAACCGCTTCAAGCCCATCAGCATGACTTTCTGCTCGTCGCCTTTGGCAAAGGAGATAATCGCTTCTTTGCCACTAGCGTTGATTTTTTCTACCGCTTCATATAAATACAGCTTTGCCATATTTATTTGCTGGCGGGCTGCTTCTTCGCCCCAGATTCCGATGAGTTTCTCCGCCCGAAGAATAGTAGATTCAGCGGCGTAGATTTCAATCATCATGTCGGCGATATTCATTAGTATTTCCTGCTCATCATTGAGTTTCATACCAAAGTCCTGGGCAGCTTTTCCGGCGACCATTAGTACTGACTTTTTCAGGTTTTTCAGTACATCTTTTTCCTTAGCAAGAGCATCATCAAAGCTTTTCGCACCAAACTCCGGTACGGAGGTCAACTCTTTGGCGACTGCCATCGCCGGCCCCATCAAGTTAAGTTCACCTTTCATGGCTCGCTTCACAGTCATGCCCACCAAGAGCATGCGGTTGATCTCATTAGTGCCCTCGTAGATGCGGGCAATGCGGGCATCGCGGTAGGCGCGTTCCATCGGGGCATCGGCTGAGAACCCCATTCCACCGTACACCTGTACGCCTTCGTCTACGCAGTAGTCCAGTACTTCCGAACCATGCACCTTCATAATGGCGCACTCAATAGCAAATTGTTCCACGCCTTTCAGCTTGGCTTCGTTTTCGGGCATTCCGTCGGCAATTAGCGATTCTATCCGCTCGTCAATATTCTGACCAGCCCGGTAGCAGGCGGACTCAGTAGCAAAAATTTTAGTAGCCATATTGGCAATTTTGGCCTTGATCGCCCCGAAGTGGGAAATGGACTGCCCGAATTGCTTACGCTCGTTAGAGTAACGAATAGAATCGGTAATGACCTGCTTACAGCCCCCGATAACCCCCGCCCCCAGTTTAATCCGTCCGATGTTCAGAATATTTACGGCAATCTTAAAACCATTGCCTCGCTTGGAAAGCATATTCTCTACTGGAACCTCAGTATCGTTGAAGAAAACCTGGCGGGTAGATGACCCCTTAATACCCAGTTTCTTCTCCTCTTCGTTCATTATGATTCCGTTGAATGACTTCTCTACGATGAAAGCAGTAAGGTATTTATCATCCTCAATGCGGGCAAAAACAATGAACAGGTCAGCAAACCCGGCGTTAGAAATCCACATTTTCTGCCCCGTGATTTTGTAGTGAGAGCCGTCTTCAGATAGTACCGCTTTGGTCTTTCCCGAATTGGCGTCTGAGCCTGCGTCAGGTTCAGTGAGGCAGTAACAGGCTTTCCAATCGCCGGAAGCTAATAAGGGCAAGTATTTTTCTTTTTGCTCCTCAGAGCCATAGTAGAGAATGGGTAGTGTACCGATTCCGGTATGGGCTCCGAAGGCGGTAGAGAACGAACCCGCTGAGCCAATCACGTCGGCAATGAGCATCGATGTGTTAAAATTCATCCCCAGGCCACCGTACTGTTCGGGGATAGATACACCCAGTAGCCCCAGTTCACCCGCTTTATCCAGTAGCGAAGGCATAAAACCTACTTCCATACCATCCATTCGCTCAACATGAGGGGTAATTTCCTTGTCAATAAAATCCTGGGTAGCCTCCGCCATCATTCGCTGTTCTTCACTAAATTCCTCAGGAATAAAGATTTCTTGGGCCTCGGTCTCCTTTATCAGAAACTCACCACCGTTGATTGCCTGTTTTTGCTCTAGGGTTTCCATGTTTGATTATTGTTTTTAATCTAAATGATATCATTGAGTCAAGTACTTAACAAAAAGTACTCGGTATGCATAACAAATATACGGATATTTTTAGAAAAAGGTATGCATGCATACTAGTTGTAAGGTTTTTTTTGAAAAAATATCGTATGCGACCCTTGATAAAAAGCTTATAAAACAGTTATTCGGAAAAATCTTTCAAAAGTTCATCCGTTTCGAGTGGCTTGTTTGTCACAACTATATAAACCAAAATTTGTAGAATTATGACCAGCAAAATCAAACAAGTAACATTCAGTCAGTACGGTAACCCCGAAGTGCTTCAAATGGCTGAAGTAGAGCAACCACTAGCAAAAGCTGGTGAGGTGCTGGTAAAAGTTAGTGTAATTGGTGTTAACTATTCGGACGTTCTTCGTAGAAAAAATATCTACTTTATGCCTACGCCCTTACCCTTTGTGTTAGGGACAGAAGCAGTGGGGGTTATTGAAGAAGTTGGGGAGGGGGTTTCCGAACCTTTTTCGGTAGGAACTAGGGTGTTAGCCATACTTCCGCAGGCGGGTGGCTACGCTACCTACGTGAGTGCTAACGCTCAGTATTGCGTTCCGCTGCCCCCAACCATTGATGACAAAACTGCCACGGCTATTTTTGTGCAAGGCACTACGGCACAACTGATGGTTTCACAAATTGCGAAAGAACTGACGGATAAAACCGTTCTTGTGAATGCTTCGGCAGGTGGTGTCGGTAGCATTTTGGTTCAATTGGCTAAATTGAATGGGGCAAAAGTGATTGGGGCGAGTAGCTCAGATGCTAAGTTAAAGGTCGCTACAGCCTTGGGTGCGGATGCCGGGGTAAATTATACCCGAGACAATTGGAGAGAGGATGTTAAAAGGGCAAATGATGGCAAAGGGGTGGATGTTGTCTTTGAAATGGTGGGCGGCGAGGTGTATAATAAAAGTATTCGCAGCCTTACCCCCGGTGGACATATGATTGTATACGGCTGTGCCAGTGGCGTTCAGGGAAGTATTCATCCTGAGCACTTCGTAGACGAGAACCTTACCCAATCGGGGTTCAATCTAGCCCATTTTATTCAGCATAAACCAGCAGTCTGGCAGAATGCTTTAGGGACAGTGATGGAGCTTTTAGCCCAGGGGAAAATTAAAATTGAAACACCCAAGACGTTCGCTCTCGAGGAGGCAGCCGAAGCCCATCGCCAAATCGAGGCGCGACAGACCACGGGGAAGGTAGTTTTACTAACTTAGCGGTAACTTAATCAGATGGAAAATCATCAAGAGCCAACGCTGAAAAAAGCACTGAATGGCGACATTAACGCTTTTCAGTCGCTTTTTTCCGAATTTCAGCACCAGCTTAAGTCGTACTTATACCGACTGTTAGCCAACCGTAGCGATGCCGAAGATTTGACCCACGATACATTTATTCAAGCGTTTGATAAACTATCTACTTTTGAAGGGAAGTCTTCGCTGAGAACCTGGGTATTTCAGATTGCTACTAATCTATCCTATAATTACTTGAAGCGGCAGAAACGCTGGACGGAGGACGTAAGTGAAAGGGCTAAGAGTCTAGTGCTTGAGAATCCGAGCTTACGCCAAAATATCATTCACGTTCACGAGACATCGCCCGAGGCGAGGTACGATATGAAGGAACATATTGATACCTGCTTTAGCTGTATTGCTAAGAATTTACCTATTGAAAATCAAATTGTGCTGATACTAAAAGATATTTATAGCTTCTCTATCGCGGATATTTCCAGGATAATCAACACAACTGAAGGAGTCGTGAAATATTTGTTGCAGAGCGGTAGAAAAACGATGATTGACATTTTTGACCGTCGTTGTGCGCTGGTGAGCAAGAATGGGGTTTGCCATCAGTGCTCTGAATTGAACGGTTGGTTCAACCCCAAACAAAACCAGCAGGAAGAACTGATGAAACTCGATTTGGTAAAGGGGTCAAAAAAATTTGATAGGAACGAACTGTATCATATGAGAGCCAACATGGTGAGGGCAATTGACCCATTGCGCTCGAGAGGAGCCGACTTGCAAGAGATACTATTACGGTGCAACAGCATCGCTATGGGAGAGGTTGAAGTAAACTGAAGAGTCTTGTTTGGGTGTAGGCTCTGTGAAAGGTAACCTTATTTGAGTAACTTTACTCTTAACTTAGTCGAAACCTTTTTACATTCGTCTCGTTGAACTCAAAAAATCAAATATTATGGAAGTGCCTACACCCACTACTCAGGATTTAGAAAAGGAAATAGTCGCTCTTGAAGCCCAGTTGACTGGAGATATGTTTAAGGACATGGAAATCCGCGACAAGATTCATAACCTGAAAATGAAGCTGACCGGTACCAAACCCATGGACTCGCAGATTGACTGCGTTGGCTGCGGAAGCTAATTCACTCACTCAGCCAAGCCGGATTTGTTTCGGCTCTTATCTTTATTAACCGCCTCAATTTCACGTCACCGACGATTTGTTGGAATTTGAGTAGGATCAGACGATTGGTTTACAAATGCTTCAGACAGGGATTTTAGTATCGAGTTCAAAGCGGAACCGAATAGACTTATTGTTAAAAGCAATTGGGGCTGGGAAGAATATTCCATTTACCCTTATAGTCGTGGTGTGTTCTTCGCAACCAATCGCACGATGTGGTTTGAATTTTTCAGGAATGATGAGAACAGCATCATAGGCGTCAGAAAAATGAAGTCTATAATGCAGAAAAATGTAATTGTAGAGCTGATTAAAAATGACCTTTAAAAGAAAATAGCACGAAAGCACAACAACGGCTAAAGTTCATTACAGCTGAAATTCCTACTCAGAATTTTAAGCCTTTTTCCTAATTTTATGGTTTCATTACGGAATAGCACTCGCATACTATTCCGTAACGAAACCATAGCCAAACCATTAGCAAACATTTCGCAGTAAGTGTATAGATCATGAACCTTAAAAAACATTTAATCGGAATGCTAATTTTAGGTTTAGTATATACAGCGTGCAAAGTATCTACCAAGAAAACAGCCGAAATAAGACCAAACATTATATTAATTATGTCCGATGACCATGGTTGGTATGATGTAGGATTTAATGGTAATACCGAAATAAAAACTCCAAATATGGATGCTCTTGCAGCCAAAGGGGTAATTTTAGATAGATTTTATTCTGCCTCAGCTGTTTGTTCACCCACAAGAGCAAGCTTAATTACCGGCAGAAACCCTTTAAGAATAGACATTCCATACGCAAATCAGGGGCACCTAAAAAAGGAGGAAATTACCATTCCCGAAATTCTTAGAGAGCATGGATATGTAACCGGGCATTATGGAAAATGGCACTTAGGAACTTTAACTCAATCTGAATTGGATGCCAATAGAGGTGGAAGAAAAAAATACAGGGATGAATATACCATCCCAACTGAGCATGGTTACGATGAATTTTTTTGTACCGAGTCGAAAGTGCCAACCTATGATCCAATGATTTACCCTGCCATATTTATTAAAGGAGAAAGCAAAAGATACGGTTGGCGGGCAATTGAAAATAATGATACTGTCAAAAACTATGGAACAGCTTATTGGAATGGCGAAAATAGTAAAGTATCAACAAATCTTAATGGTGACAATTCACGTGTGATTATGGATAGGGTAATTCCATTCATTCAGAAGGCGCACAATAAGAATAGTCCGTTCTTTGCAACAATATGGTTTCATACACCCCATTTACCTGTTGTGAGCGATAGTATTCATAGAGACTTATACAATGGGATGGATCTACAGAAACAGATATATTATGGAACCTTAACTGCCATGGATGAACAAATTGGTAGGTTATGGAAAGAAATTGAAAAACTTAATATTAGTGAGAATACTATTGTATTTTATTGTAGTGATAATGGGCCGGAGGTGAATACACCCGGAAGTGCGGGAATTTTTCGCAAACGAAAAAGAAGTTTGTACGAAGGCGGTGTAAGAGTACCAGCATTTGCAGTTTGGCCGAATAAATTTAAAGAAGGTACGAGAATCGATTTCCCGATAGTTACAAGTGACTATTTACCAACAGTTCTGGAAATATTAAATATTAAGTATCCTGATAGCAGACCCCTAGATGGCATGAGTATTTTAGATGCTATTGATGGTAAAATAATGGAAAGAGATAAACCAATCGGTTTCATTTGCGACCCCAATATGTCTTGGGTAACAAATCAATATAAACTTATCTGTAATATAAAGGATGAACGTTTTGAGATGTATGACTTAATAAATGACAAATCTGAAAAGGAAAATATTATTGATAAATATCCTGAAATTGCAGAAGAAATGAAGTCGAACCTCGAGAAATGGTTAAAATCAGTTGAGAACAGTAAAAATGGAATAGATTATTTCAATTAGGAATTAGAAAAAACGATTGCTGACATTTTGTATAAGTGATGGTAGTCAAAGTAATAAATATCAAGGTTTGTAAACCGCTCAAACCATGTGTCGGTCTAATAGGAGAGTGCCACACAATCTGTCACCACAACCGTTCCATTCCAAACAGGAATAAGCCAAAATATCATCAGTGAGGCTTTTTGAGATGGTGCCAGTGCTATTACTCCCACCAAGTAAATCCAATTTGGCTTTCCTAAGTAATCAAGTCAAAGCCTTGACTCATCAACGGGAAGCATTTACTACTTGAACGATACTGAAATGCATCTGTTGATTACAGGGAGGGATACCACAGGCCACCGCGAAATTTAGCCTCTGAATATGTTGAGAATAACTATTTTTCTTTGGATATTTGCAATATGAAATCTATCAAAGAATTAAGTGTTGGTTTGTTTTTTGGCTCGGACACGGGGTCTACGGAGGAAATTACCCAGCATTTTACCAACCAGTGGAAGTTAACCGAACTCAAGGTCATCGAGGCAACTGACATGACTGTCGAAGATTACGGAGACTTTGATTTTATTTTTATAGGCTTGCCAACTTGGTATGATGGCGATTTGCAAAGTGACTTCGAGGATTTTTATGAGCAATTTCTTACCATAGATTTTACCGGTAAGATCGTGGCCATGTATGGATTGGGTGACCAATATGGATATGATGAATTTTTTGTAGATGGTTTGGGTATTTTAGGAGAGGCAATCATAAAAAATGGTGGTAAAATCATTGGAATGTGGCCGATAGAGGGATACGAATTCACCGAATCTAAAGGTCAATTTAATGATGAGTTATTTTATGGCCTCGCCATAGATGAGGACAATCAGATGGATCAAACAGAATCCAGAATCCAGCGCTGGATTACGCAAGTGGAGGAAGAATTGAAATCTTGCTTAGCGGAAGCAAGTACCTGACCCCACTAAAATTGGGAGCGAAATCGGGATAGAACAATGGGTATAGTGTTCATTGCTGGCAGAAGCTGCTAACGCAACATATACTTACCGTTACGGCCAATTAATAATAAGGTAATGTACCGTCAGTAATGCGCTGATCTTCTCTTCTCAAAGAGGGTTCATAGGGGCATGAGTTACAACGATGGGTTCAAAAGGCATTACTTGTGCAACACTACTGATAATAGTAGGCAATGAAGAGAAATGCTATCCTTATTTTGATATTCGTAATCAACTACAGTTGTACGAATATATCATCAGTCAAAAACAAACATCTAAACATAAGTTACGCAGGTGATTCCAAGTCACAGAAGATGGACATTTTTATACCTGAAGGAGATGGCCCTTTTCCCGCTGTAATTTTAATACATGGCGGTGGATTTAAATTTGGGGATAAGAAATCAGAATATACCTTAGCAAAAACATTGTTAGACAGGGGCTATGTGACAATAGCTGTAAATTACCGATTAAGCGGAGAGGCAGTTTTTCCATCAGCTGTCCACGATATTAAAGCAGCCATTCGTTTTACAAAAGCAAACGCGAAAAAGTACTTTATTGATCCAGAGAAAATTGGCACTTGGGGCTCATCCGCAGGAGGTAATCTTTCTGCTATGATGGGTACTTCAGCTGGAGTTGATTTTTTAGATGGCCACATAGGTGAGTATGACAATTATTCTACCAGAATCCAAGCTTGTGTAAATTGGTTTGGGCCAATAAACTTTGCTACAATGATAGGTGAGGCCAGAAATTTAGGGTTCAAAGAAAGTTTTGATGTGTCGGTTGAAAGTAAATATATGGGTACTGAGGCATCTGACCCAGCAAATGATAGCTTAGTTCAAAAAGCAAACCCGACAACATATATTGATCAAAACGATCCGCCGTTTTTTATACAAGCAGGAAATAAAGATCCATTGATACCTTACACACAAAGTCAAAATTTTGCCAATGCCTTGCTCAAGGCATTAGGTCCTGATAAAGTTTATTTTGAGCTTATTGAAGGGGGTAAACACGGTGGCTCAAAATTCACAGATGATAAAAACTTGGAAAAGGTAATTGCTTTTTTAGACAAACATCTCAAATAATAATTGGTAGTAACAATGTGTGTTGCATACCGTTCGAGATATGCATCATATATAAATCGTTGTAGTGCATTAGAAAAGAATGCTCAGTAATGAAATTTGGATTAAATAAATCAGTAGAAATTTTAGAAAAAACACCTGAAGTTTTAAAGGCTTTTCTGAATGGGTTATCTAGGGAATGGATTGAGAATAATTTGGGTGAAGATACTTGGAGTCCGTATGATATAGTTGGACACTTAATATATGGCGAAAAAACAGATTGGATTGTGCGAGTTAGAACTATTTTGAGTAAATCTGAGAACAAACTTTTTGAACCTTTTGACAGGTTTGCTCAACTAAACCAAGACCAAGGTAAACCGATTAATGATTTGATTGACGAATTCGAATTATTGAGAGAGAACAATCTTAATGAACTGGCCTCATTGAATATTACTCAAGAAGACTTACACCGAATGGGGGTTCATCCAGAATTCGGAAATGTGACACTTAAACAATTGATTTCGACTTGGGCAGTGCACGATCTGGGACATATTGCACAAATCTCAAGAGTTATGGCTAAACAATATAGAAAAGAAGTTGGGCCTTGGATAAACTATCTAGGAATTTTAAAATAGAGGTATGGAAACAATTCACCGAATAATGACAAATATCTGCTCGGACAATGTAGTAGAAAGCCGAGATTTTTATACCAAACTGCTCGATTTCAGTGTCGATTATGACAGTGATTGGTTCGTCCACTTAATCTCAGAGGACAAAAAGCTCGAGTTAGGAATAGTAAACCGAACGCATGAAATCGTACCAAAGGATTTTCAAAATAACCCACAAGGGTTTTATGTGACTTTCGTAGTTGATAATGCGGACAAAATATTCGAGATTGCGAAAGCAGAAAAATTTGAAATTATCAGCGAACCAACTGATACATTTTACGGACAAAGGAGATTATTACTGAAAGACCCCAACGGAACTTTGGTGGACATTTCGTCACCTATCAAGGACTTTGAATTTTAAAACCAGATAAATTGGACAAGATAAAAACGTATTGTAACATTGGCTGTAAGCAATTAAGGCGAAAGTTCTGAAACGAAACTATATATATAGAACAAAGGTTGGTTATAAACCGAAAAGTTAGGACGTAAAATCCCTAATTGCTTATACACAGACCGTATGCCATTAATTAAATCGTCAAACTAATAATAACTGTAACTACAATCTTGTGAATATTGAAAAAGATAAAAAAGAAGCACATTCTTCAGAGAACGGGGGAGTTCAGCCATAAAGTATTTCAAGTCAAGTCTGGTCTTCTGAGGAGTTATTCCATTGATGAAAAAGGCAAAGAACACATATTTATGTTTGCCCCTGAGGGCTGGATTATTGCCGATAATGGTTTTCCTAACCAGCGTAGTCAATTGTTTATCGATGCTGTTGAAGATTCTACCGTAATTCAAATAGAAAAGCGTGCATTGCATAACCACGATACCAAAAAGCTACTGAAGCGAATTGGGGTACTTCAAAATCGAATCATTATGCTGATGAGCGCGTCAGCAATAGAACGTTATGAGCATTTTATTGAAACTTACCCTGATGTCGTTGAGAGAGTTCCACAAAGAATGATTGCCTCCTACTTGGGCATCACACCGGAGGCGTTGAGTACGGTTAAAAGACTGCGAAGAAGTAAAGAATAGAACTTTCCAGTTTTCTTAATCTACATTAAGGAATTTACTTTGAGAACCTTGTAATTTCAGTTTCTGAATATCAAATAATGTAGAATAAGATGTCTAGTAATTTGGAAATTGAAGGTGCTGAATCAAAGGCTTCATTTAGTGTGAAAAAACTGGGGTTCATTACCGTAACCGGTGATTTGTCTAATATCAGCGGTACTATTCACTTTGACCCAGATGATTTATCAAGCTGCTTATTTGACATTAATGTACCTACCTCCACCATCAATACGAACAACGAGAAGAGAGACGAACATCTACGAACTCAAGATTTTTTCTTTGTGGAGCAACACCCTGATATTTCCTTCCAATCCACTGTTGTTGGCCAAGAAAACGGACACTACTTTACGAGCGGAAACCTCCATTTACTCGGAACGACCCAAGAGGTTAAGCTTCCATTTTCTTTTGAAGAAGGAGTCTTTAAAGGTGACTTTTCACTTAATCGATTCGACTATGCGCTAGGCAAAAAGTTTCCTTCTTTTTTTGTGGGCAAGACCGTGCAAATTTCAATTCATTGCAAAACTAAAACGTAAAAATCATGGCTGTTCAAATTATTGCTGCTGACGATAAAAGTAGAAAAAATGCAAATACTGTCATCGCGCTGTACGAAGAGATGATTAATGAAAAACGTCCAATGGAAGCGGTTGAAAAGTATATCCGCCCCGACTACATTCAACACAACCCTATGATTCCCAATGGTAATATACCCATAGGGAAATTCTTTGAACAAGTGCAAGCGGCTAATTCCAGAAGTAGAGTGGTGGTCCATAAAGTGATTGCAGCAGGTGATCAAGTGTGGGCATTTGTCAACTTTATCAATTTTACCAATAATGAGGAGGGAGACCGTGGTTTAGCGGGCGTAGATATTTACCGAATGGACGAAGAAGGAAAATTAGCCGAGCACTGGGATGCGGTACAAGAAGTAGGTGACCCAACTCAAGCAGCAAATGATAATGGTGTTTTTTAATTAAAATAATAACAAAATGAAAAGTGTGGCTATTACTGGAGCCAGTCAGGGTCTCGGAGCGGAGGCTGCCAAGGCATTTATTCTAAAGGGGTATCAGGTATTTGGAACGGTGTTTAGCGAAGGCGAACTCAATCAACTGCAATCCCAGACACAAAATCCAAACCTACATTACTATGTATGTGACGTTACCAAACAAGACCAAGTTGACCGCTGGATGGCAGCGGTGACAAAATCGACAGAGGGGGCAGGCGTTGATATTCTGGTGAATAATGCTGGTGTACTCACCCCAGGGCCGATAGAAATACTACCCCTCGAGGATATAGCATATGAATTTGAGGTGAATGTCTTTGGTAGTTTGAGGGTCATTAAATCATTCTTGCCGTTACTGCGCCAAGCAAAGGGGCGCATTTTACAAATTGGTTCTGTTTCTGGGATTTTACCCGTCCCTTACAACGGTGTGAGCAGTGCCTCTAAGGCAACAATGGAGGCATTGGCCGATGTTTTTCGGACAGAGCTACGACCATTTGGAGTTGATTTTATTATGGTTGCACCGGGCAATATGATGACTGCTGGCCCAGCGAAGACAATTGCGATGGTGGATAAACTAATAGCTGACATGACCCCTAAACAGCAAGAACTGTACGGAAAAGAATTTGGAAGTTTTTCTAAAGTATTCAAGCAAATGCAAAGTGAGGGTATGTCAGTACAGGATGCTGCGGCTCGACTAGTAGAAATCGCTGAAGAAATGCCAGCACCCATTCGGGCAGGAATTGGAGAAGACGCCGAGCAGATGATGAATATAGCTAAACAAAAATCTGATGAAGAGTTGGATACGATGCGTCGACAGATGTTCGGTCTCGGATAAATAAGAGATTATATACTACTATTACCTTACCGTTTAATTTTACTTACTGATGACCTCTGAAGAAAGACTATTCACTGACAATAAGCATTATGATAAAATACCTCTTTCACCTATTAAAAGAGAGTTTACCCACTTCAATCTAAAAGTTGAGGGTGGGATTCCATCTATATTGGATGGGTTGTATGTGAGAAATGGCCCCAATCACATTGATGATGTACATCCGCACCACCATTATTTCAGCGGACACGGAATGGTACATGGTGTTCGCGTAAGAGATCAAAAAGCATTATGGTATCGAAATAGGGTAGTGAAAACGGGCGATGTACCCAAAGTGATGGATGTAGCCGATCCTGGTGGTCCTATTTCACATAATATAGATGCATCACCGAATACAAACGTAGTACTTTTTGCAGGTAAGCTTTACGCGAGCATTGAGGCAGGTCCTAATCTGGTAGAGTTAGACCCCTACCTGGAAACTGTCACTCGAAGTACCCTTGATAATTCCTTAGAATATGGTTACACGGGACATCACAAAATTGACCCCGACGATGGGGATGTGCACGCCGTCATCTACAATATGGCTTTAGGCGGTCAGGCACTATATGTCAGGTTGACTGACGAAGGGGAATTGCTTAATCAAGTAAAAGTCCCACTGACAGGAGCAACCCAAATTCACGATATGTCCATTACTAAAAACTACGTGATTATTTACGATCTTAATGTAGTTTTTGATCCTAAACTAGCAGAGTTAACCACGTTGCCCATCACGTGGAACGGTGAAAAACCGGGCCGAGTAGGCATTCTTCCTAAAGATGGTACTGCCACTGAAGTCAAATGGTTTGAGGTAGAACCTTGCTACGTTTATCATCCTATGAATGCTTACGAGACACTTGAAGGTGAAGTGGTGGTGGATGTGAGCCGGTATGAGCGTGCTGCACAGAAAGATATTTACGGCCCCCTTGGCGACACTGTCCCTACCATCGATCGCTGGACCTTTTCCCTCGATGGTAATACTGCTCGTGGCAAAGAGGAGCGAATGGTAGATCAGCCTTTGGATTTTCCGAAAATTAGTCCGCTTGTGGAAGGACGCCCGTATAGATACGGCTACTCAATTTTAGCTAGCTTGGAGCCCATGTTCAATGGTGCAGTTAAAGTGGACCACTTGACGGGTCAAGTAGAGCATCAAGACTTTGGGGGAGGAAAAGCAGGAGAACTCACTTTTATACCTCGACCAGGTGCTACCGACGAAGATGATGGTTGGTTGGTCGGTTACGTTTATCAACCCGATGTAAACCAGTCGCGGTTAGTCATTATCAATGGACAGGATTTCTCTGGCGAGCTGCAAGCAAGCATTTGGATTCCTGACACGTACGTTCCTATTGGAACGCACGGAGGGTGGTTCCCAAATATGGGTGGTTTGTAGTCAGCCCCCTCGATTGAAAGTCGGTGTGAGAGGGTATCGGAAATATGCTTAGAGTGCTATTACCTAACTTTTAATAAATACAATCATGTCAAACAAATTATCGGAACTAAAGGAAAATTTTCAAGCTCAATTAGATCGAGCAAAGACTAAAATGGAGGCGAGTAAAGAGAGTACCAAAGTCTCTATTGAGGAGGCAAAAGCCAAAGTAAACGAGAAAATAGATGAAGTGAAAGGTCTTATAACGGATGCTCAAGCCAAAGCAAAAAACAAGAGAGAGGAAGCTCTAGCCAGTAAGGCAGAATTTATTGCAGAACGTAACGCTGCAAAGGCAAAGCGGAGAGCAGAACGGGCCGAGGAATATGCGGTTGCCTGTCTCACTGCCGTAGAAGCAGCTATCGTAGAAGCCGACTTTGCCATTGCGGAGGCTATTGTGGCCGCTGCCGAAGCGGAGGAGTTGATGTAGCGCCGGGCTAAAGGTTAGACAAATTTACAGTAAATTTGAACTTTACGTTTTGACGCTCGTCCATTTATAAATGTGAGATAGAAGAGAACTCGGAAGTGATCGGAAAGCAAAGAAACTCATCTGACAAGTTATCTGCGCCACGTAGTCAGTAGCATTCTTCTATTATCGAGCTTACACATAGACAACATGGAAATAGGAATAGATAGTTTTGCAGCAGCTTCATCAACCGGAGCAGGACCAGCCAACGCTGAATTATTAGCGCAACTGCTAGAGCGGATCGAGCTAGCCGACGAAATTGGTATTGATTCATTCGGCATTGGCGAGCATCATCGCAAGGAGTTCTTGGATGAGGCTCCTTCCATGATCTTAGCGGCAGCAGCAGCTCGAACTAAAGGTATCAAATTACGGAGTGCTGTCACGGTGCTAAGTGCAGCCGATCCGGTAAGGGTTTTTCAGCAGTTTGCGACTTTAGATTTGCTTTCTAAAGGGCGAGCGGAAAT
The DNA here is from genome assembly GCA_039198955.1 of Bacteroidota bacterium. GTDB lineage: Bacteria > Bacteroidota > Bacteroidia > Cytophagales > Cyclobacteriaceae > Tunicatimonas. The sequence goes on from JBCCTI010000039.1 coordinate 44,079, forward strand.
GGTGGTGGGCAGAGGCTCCTTCACCGATGCTTTTCCTCTTTTTGGTTACAACCTCAATGACTATGAACAACTCTTTGAAGAGAAGTTGGACTTGCTGTTGAAAATAAGAGCCAACCAGATCGTCAATTGGTCGGGTGTTTTTCGACCGCCTTTGCGAGAACAAGGTATCTATCCAAGACCTTTTCAGCAAAAGTTACCCATTTGGCGAGGGGTTGGTGGCACACCGGCTTCCTTTGCCAGGGCAGGAGCATTGGGCTTGCCTTTAATGGTGGCGATTATTGGTGGACAGACCCATAAGTTTCGCCCGTTGGTTGACTTGTACCGCAAAACGGGAGAGCAAGCGGGTTTTAGCCCCGAGGAGTTAATCGTAGGGGTACATTCATTGGGATTTGTTGCCAAAACGACCCAAGAAGCGAAAGACATTTTCTATCCTGGCTATGCCAAAGCGATGAACAATATTGCCAAAGAACGAGGTTGGGCAACTACCACTAGAGATGGATTTGAACGGCAGACGGATGAATTAGGGGCACTCGTTATCGGAGACCCAAAGGAGGTAGCAGAAAAGATCAAACGACACAGCGAAGCACTCGGGGGTATTTCCAGATTCAGTTTTCACATGGACATTGGACATCCATCGCACGAGCATTTGAAACAGGCCATTGAATTGATTGGGCAGGAGGTATCCCCTTTGTTAAAAACCCTTTGATGAAGTATAAAAAGTGGAGTATGAATTCATCTCTACTGGATGAATCAAAAAACAGCATCGGAAGTCAGACTAGTTTACAATAATGAAAATAGCATGACACAGCCAAGTTTTACAGAGTTATCTCCCACTCAAATAGAAACTCTGAAAGCCTACGGTAAAAAAGAGGTTTATAAAGAACCAACCACATTAGTCGATTTGGGGCAGAAAAATTACGATTTCTTTATCGTTTTGGATGGGGCTATTCATGTAAAAAATGCTAAGGATGATGAGCAAGAAATCACCAGTCATGAAGCCAATCAATTCACCGGATCATCCAACATGTTGTCGGGGCGAGCAGCAGAATTATTTGCTCAGACCATAGCCAATACTACCTTAATAAGAATTCGCCGCTCAGAACTAAAAAAAGCTATTGCCGATCATAGCGACATCAGTGATTTATTAATGAATGCCTTCCTATCCAGGCAAGCAGGCCTGATGAAAAACTATGTGGGTGGCGTAAAAGTAATCGGTGTAGAAAATGCAACAGCTACTTATGCGATCAGAGATTTTATGGAAAAAAATAACCTCTGGTATCATTTTATAGATGTTGAAAAAAATGAGGTGGCACTAGACCTGTTGACTAGCTTCAATCTTTCCAGAAACGATCTCCCCGTCTTAATCGACGCCAACAATAATGTTGCGATCAATCCTTCCATCAATCAGTTGGCAAAATATGCAGGCGTCCAAGCAGACTTTGGCAATGAGATATTTGATGTGTTAGTCGTTGGAGCGGGCCCTGCTGGGTTAGCCGCCAGTGTTTATGCAGCTTCAGAAGGTTTACGCGTAATTACTATTGATAGTAAAGCCCCGGGAGGACAGGCAGGCAAAAGCTCAAAAATTGAAAATTATCTGGGTTTTCCTACGGGCATTTCCGGGAGTGAGCTAGCTCAAAACAGCTATATCCAAGCCCAAAAATTTGGCTGTGTCATATCCATGCCCCACACGGTTGAAAAAGTAGAACACAACAAAGACCACTTCATTGTAGAGGCTTCTGACACGGAGCCTATCCGAGCAAAAGCCATTGTGGCGGCAACGGGAGTAGATTACAACAGGCTTCCATTAGCAGGCATCGAGAAATTTGAGGGCGCAGGTATCTACTACAGTGCGACCGCCATGCACTCCTCTATGTGTAAAAGTACGGAAGTAGGAATTGTAGGAGGAGGTAATTCCGCTGGGCAGGCAGCACTGTTTTTGGCAGAAAATGCAAAAAAAGTCTATATCATCATCAGAGGCAAAGACATCAGAGCCAAAATGAGTGAATATCTCGTGAGGAGGATTGAAAAGAAAGATAATATCGAGATACTCACCGAATGCAGTGTCACAAGATTGATAGGAGACACTTATCTGCAAAGAATTGAGCTAACCCAGCGAGGGGCACTGGTAGAAAATCAGATTAGCTACCTTTTTACATTCATCGGCGCAAAACCTTGTATTGATTGGATTGGCGACATGGTGCAAAAAGACAAAAAAGGATTTATCTGCACGGGAATAAGTATTCCGAATGATTTATTAGAAAATATAACGGCTTTCAAGACCCGGAAACCCTATATGTTTGAAGCCTCGTTGCCGGGCTTTTTTGCAGTGGGAGATGTGAGAGCTGATTCTGTAAAACGAGTGGCTTCAGCGGTAGGTGAAGGTTCGGTAGTCATCAGTGATATTCATAAATATCTCACCTTGGCTTCGGTTAATTCTTAGTATAAAGAAAATGGAAGACCTACTATCCCGAGAAAATATTGATTTGATTCTAAACAGATTATTTGAGTGGTGTCTCGAAGTCATTCCTCAGTTGTTGATTACCATTCTGCTTTTTATTGCTATACGACATTTTTTAAAAAAAGCAGTCAAGCACATTGAAAAGAAGATGAACGAGCGAGTGGACAATGGCAAGCATAGTCAGGATGAGTCGGAAAAAAGGGCCACAACGCTAGTTGGCCTTTTGAACACCATTGCGAATTCAATTATTTGGTCAATCTTCATCATTACCGTGCTAAAGATTATTGGGGTAGATGTCACCACTATTCTTGGCAGTGCGGGGATACTGAGCCTTGCCATAAGTTTTGGTGCCCAAGAATTAGTCAGAGACGGCATCGCCGGTTTCTTTTTGCTGCTAGAAGACCGGGTTCGAGTAGGGGACGTAGCCGCTATCAATGGCGTGTCGGGTAAGGTAGAACGTATAGACCTGCGCACCATTACCCTGCGTGACTTATCTGGAACCATTCACGTTTTTCAGAACGGCAAAATTGATACCCTGGCCAACATGACAAAAGATTGGTCTGCTATGGTTTTTAATATTGGTGTGGCTTACAAAGAAAATATGGACGAAGTCTTAAAGGTCATAGAGCGAGTAGGAAATGAGTTGCAGCAGGATAAAGACTTTACCCACAAATTTATCGCACCGATTGAAATCTTCGGAGTCAATGAGTTTGCCGACAGCTCAGTCATTATTCAAGCGAGAATTAAAACCATTACGAGCGAGCAATGGGCGGTGAGAAGAGCCTTTAATAAACGGCTCAAACTAGCCTTTGATGAAGAGGGGATTGAAATTCCCTTTCCACAACGTAACATTTACATTCAGCCAGGCAAAACTTTGTTGGATGATAGCGATAGTACCAAAGAACAAACCAATTTTTCATTTTCACACATAACCAAAAATCATGAATAGACTAATTGCTTTTTCATTCGAGGACGAGCAGGGAGCAACCAATGCCCTTGCCAAAGTAGATCAGCTAAGAGAAAACTACTTAATCACGATCAGTGATGCTGTAGTGGCCAACGTAAGGGAAGATGGTAAGGTCAAACTCAAACAATCAGTGGACTTGGTAAGTAGATCGGCAATAGGTGGTGGATTTTGGGGTGGCTTAATCGGACTAATCATATCCGGTCCGTTGGGTATGCTTTTGATTGGAGGTACTACTGCGGCCTTTGGTGCATTGATGGGCTCTTTGAGTGATTATGGAATCAAAGACGATTTCATCAAATCCCTTAGTAGTAAACTTAAACCGGGTACTTCAGCACTGTTTTTATTAATCAGCCAAATGACTGAGGACAAAGTGTTAGAAGAAATGCGGACTTGGGGAGGAGAGATCATTCAGACTTCGCTTTCTAAAGAAGCCGAAGAAAAATTGCGCAAAGTAATGGATGAAAATTAGGAAGCATTTTTATCTGCTCTGGTAGGTTCTTCCCCAGAAGACATACTTATCATTTAGCAGTTCTTGGAGTTCGTACCCAATATAAATCAGTAAAGATATATGGATAATATCTGCATTATGGGCGGTACTGGAATGCTTGGTGCCGCTACCGCCCGTGCCTTTGCATCAGCTGGAGCTTCCGTCGTGGTGACTAGCTTAGTCGAGAACGACGAGGTGGGCAAGGCGATGGAAGTTGAGAGCTCTTTAATAACGCTAGAGCAAGTGGACCTGGCCAATGGCACCGAGGTGAAGACATTGTTCGATCGCTACCAGTTTGATGGGATCGTAATGACTGTTCAAACCCACCAATACGCGCGCACCCGCGACCAGAACAACCAGATCTACCCGATCCTACTTAATTGTTTAGAAACCGCGCGTAAACACGGGGTACAGCGGGTGGTGTACGGCAGTTCAGTGGCGGTTTACGGAGGACTACCACCACCCTACACTGAACAGCTAGCCTTTCCCCCAGAAGTTCCCGACACTGAAGATGACTCTGGCCTGCTTCTCAAATTTGAGGTGGCGGTTAAACGTATCACCGAAATGATGGTGCTGGACTACGGCCAAGATTTTCAAATGGGGTCTTCGGTTCCGCCGGGCACTATAAAACCTGAGCCGCACGAACTTGAGGTGGTGGTACTGCGGGCACCAATGATGTTTGGTCCCGGTTACAAGGCGTTAGGAAGTCCATTAGGCGTTGCTGCCCACGTAGTTGCCGGGAAGCTGCCGCGTTTTGCTGGACACGCCGGATACGGCGGTGCAGCAGTAGAACAGTTCTGGTCTGGTTTAGCGTCAATTCCTATCAACTATGTCAAGGACAATGCTGAGTGCATCCGGGTAGCGATGAGTGCCCCCAAGCTCAAGCATCATATTTACAACATCAGCAGCGGGTTTACGCGCAGCCCACGAGAGCAGCTCCAAGCTATTTTGAACGTTGCGCCCGAAAGTGCGGATCGATTTGGTATCAAGCCTGAAGAACTGCCTGAGGCTCAGTTCGACCTCGGTTTCGACGGCAGCCTCTTCGAGCACGATTTTGGTTGGAAGCCAAGCTACACCTTGGAAACGGCATTTGTGGACTATCTCAACTGGTTACAAGATCATCCTTACTGAACCGCCAGAAAGTAGGGGGATGGAGTAACCTTGCCTCAAGCAACTTTTCAATGCATGAAATAACAGCAGAGATTGACAAGTCAGACAAGACCTTAATGGTCAGTAAACATCTAGCTAAGGTCATTCTCAATACCAATATTTGGATTAGTTATTCTGATCAGTTTTCAATTAAGGAATTTGACGAAAATCAACATAACAAATATGAAGATAAAAAACGTGCTTTTAACCGGTGGACATTCGGGTATGGGACTGGAATTAAGCAAAATTCTTATAAATGAAGGTCACAAAATTGGCTTGATTTTAAGAAGTGAAACCAGAAAACAGGATGCAATTGAAGCACTCGGAAACCCGAGTAACATCGATTTCTTTTTTGCCGACTTAGGTAAAAGAGATCAAATACAAAGGGTTGCTGAAGAGATTAAATCCACTTGGTCGAATATTGATGTTCTTTTTAATAATGCGGGAGTGCTATTGGACAAGCTTTATTATTCTGATTATGGCAATGAGTTACAACTCGAGATTAATGCCATAAGCCCATTTCTTTTGACAAAAGAGCTTCTTCCGCTTTTAGAAAAATCTGAAAACCCATTGGTCGTTAGTACGGCCACCAGTGGCTTACAAAAGAGAGAATTAGTAAATATTTCTCAACTCAAAAAGCCAACGAAGTTTACCAAATTAACAGGACCTTATATGGATTCTAAGTTAGTAATGGTACTGTTAATGAACTATTTGAGTGATAAAAATGGCAAAGTGCGGGTAGTAAGTGTAGACCCTGGAGCTATAAAGACGAAAATGACGGCTGGTGATGGAATGCCCTTTTGGCTAAAACCGATACGGAATTTGCTCTTTAAATCGCCAAAACAAGGAGCTGAGAACCTATATGACGGAGCTTTCAACGAAAAAAATAGGGGCAGTGGCATTTATCTAAGTGATGGTAAAATTAAAAAAATGAAAGCATCCTTAAATGACCAGCAAGTAAATGAACTATTGAAATAAAAGCGGCTTGTAGCAAGGTATATAGAAACAGCGGTTTTGAGTGCATAAGCGAAGAAAAAAAGGCCAGTACCAAACTGAAAAATTAGTGAGTAAAAATCTGCTACTTTTTATATGCAAACCGTCACAGCTACAAAACCGTAACAACTTTCACTTTAAGGATTATTATTCACACCTGGAAGCTACCGAAACGTAGTTCGCTCCCTAAAATCCTCCGCCTCTTTAAAAATATGTTCTTTGCGCTCATCATTCATCCGGTCGAGGGTGGCAATCATCATGGACATACGTTGGTTTTCGGCAAATACGTTTCGGTGGCGGTCAATAAAGCTCCAGTAGAGCCCGTCTACCGTATCGGCCCAATCCTTACTTTTTCGGTAGTCGCTCATTTTGCTGATGTAGTTGGAGCCACCAATGTAGGGTTTGGTAGCAAATGTGCCGCCGTCGGCAAACTGGCTCATACCGTAGACATTTGTTTCCATTACCCAGTCGGATGAATCTACGAACATCTCCATAAACCAGCGGTATACTTCGTCGGGATGGACTTCGGTAAGTAGCATAATATTGCCCAGCACCATCAGGCGTTCAATATGGTGGGTGTAGCCGTGTTCTACTACCCGCTTAATGCTATCGTCCAGCGGAGGGATGCCCGTAGTACCATCGTACCAGCAGTCTTTTAGCTTACGCTGATTATCGAAAAAATTACCGCGCAAGTCGTGGGTGTGGTACATGCCCCGCATAAACTCTCGCCAGCCCACAATCTGCCGGACAAAGCCTTCCACACTTGGATAATGAACATCGTTCTGTTCAGCGTACTCCAAAGCCGAATTAATTACTTCTTGAGCCGTAATTAGTCCCAGGTTCATATAGGGCGAAAGCACTGAGTGAAACAGAAAATTTCGTTCTGAGTCAATGGCATCCTCGTAGGGGCCAAAATCAGCGAAGCGGCTTTCCAAAAAATCTTTCAGACGATACCGGGCTTGCCGACGGGTGGTTGCCAGCCAGAAGTTTTGGGAGTTGCCCGGATGGTCGGGAAAAAGTTCGTCAACCAATTGGGCTACGTCTTGCGTATGCTCTGTCCACTCACTGGCGGGCTGCGATGGAATTGTTATGTCTTTGGGTAATTTCTTGCGATTTTCTTCATCAAAGGACCATTTTCCGCGCAGCGGCTCTTGTTGCTCGTTGACTAGCAAGTTAAACTTCTTCCGCTGTCCGGTATAAAAATACTGCATAAACGGTCGTTTGGAACTGTCCAGATATTCCTGAAAATCGCCAATGCTACTGTAAAAGCCCGGTGAGTCTATAATACTGAGTTTTAGATTATGCTGTTGGCAGAACTGCTCCATTCGCTCAGCGAAAAACTTATCTTCAATCGTAAACATCACGATTTCTTCAATTCGAGCGTAATTATCCAGGGTCTCCTCGAGTTTGTCTTCGTAAGTAAGTGACTGATTGTCTTCTGACAGTTTCCAGTAGTTAGTTGGGTATTTTTCTTGTAAAGCGTCGTGGTAAGAACGCATCGCCGACAGAAATAGCATCAGCTTATGCTTGTGGTATTTGAAGTGGGTACATAACCCAGTATCTTCTGCCATAAAAAATAGGGTGTGCTTGTCGGGCTCAAGTGTGTCTAAATCAGGGAATAAGCAATTGCCTAAAATAATCGCAAGTCGTTGGTAGGCCATAAAAAAGTGTTAATGTGTTTGCTTGTTTTGGTATTATAGCTCGTAGTGTTACGGTTCTATATACTCTGATTTTAGATGTTTAAGCTCAGTCTCATATACTTTAAACTATAATACTCGAACACATTAACACTATAACACCTACCTGATGTTTAAAGCGATTCTAAATCGGGATTCACTTGGGTTTAACTAAACATTTTGAGGTAAAGGAGGTTATATTTATGACAATAAAATTAATTTTTTGAACTAAATCAATAAGTTTTTATGAATAAGTTGAGAGATCAGAAAGAATACGAAGGAAACCCGGTAGGACTTGATAAGGAGGTAGCTTTAGAAATTGCCGAGCATCTAGATCGTCATCTGGCATCCTTAATTACGCTGTATCATCAGTATCACAAGCACCATTGGATGGTAGAAGGGCCACAGTTCCGTGATCTGCACCTATTTTTTGAGGAGAATTACAATGAGCTACACGAGGGGTACGATGCCGTAGCCGAGCGTCTCACCGTAATGGGAGTAGCCCCTACCTGCCACCCCGCTAATGTTGCGAAGTTATCGTACATTAGTCATGAGGAAGAAGGGGTATTTCGCATCCGCGAGAGTCTGGAGCACGATATGGAGGCAGAAAAGACTATTACTATTGAGTTACGATCTTCCATTAAAAAGGCTTTTGAGTTAGGTGATTATGCTACCAAAAAGCTACTCGAGGAGCAATTGTTCAAAGCAGAAGACCGGGCGCACCACATTGAGCACTTCCTGGGCGAAGACTCGCTAGTGATTGGCTTCTTACACAATGAGCATGAGGTAGAACCTGCCGAATAATTCGCATTCTAGCTAAAAACATAAACGCCGGGATCATTCATGATCTTGGCGTTTTTTATTGATAGAAGTTTCACGGCTTTAAATCCCGGAGAGCGATTGAAATATTGATTTTTCTCCTACACAATAATTTGATGATCAAATATTTGAGATTACAGCGATTATCCCTTATCAATTTTCACTTCTTACCTCACTGTTATAATTCTAGTAAGCCATCGGGTAGCTTGACGTAGACTATTTGCTGAGTTTTATCTACTTTCGGTACCAGATCGTCATTAATAGGGATAAGCACCTCTTTACCTTGATAGGCCATTATAATCAAGTCCTGGCTACCTCCGGTGTATACATCCTGGACTTTCCCCAGCTCCCCCTGCTCTGCATCGGTTACTTGAAAACCAATAATCTCGTGGAAGTAATATTTTCCTTCCCCCAGGTCGGGTAGTACATCGAGTGGAAGATAGAGGGTTGCCTTCACTAGCTCTTGGGCTTGCTCAATACTATCAATATCTTCAAATTTTACTAGTGCCCGTTGGGCTTTGATATCAATAGTATCGATAAAAAAAGGAACCAGCGATTTAGAGTTGGGTAACTCCAAAAATACTGATTCCAATTCTTGATAAGGAGTGGGATCATCTACATCCAGAATGATGCTGACTTCCCCCGCTAACCCATGCGTTTTGCTGATGTAGCCTAACTGATAGCAATCATCAATCCGCATGAAATCTATTTTTCCTTTTTCTCTTCAGCCTCATCTTCCTCAGTTTTCTCCTCTTCTGAGTCGGCTTCATCCGAATTAGTTTCCTCTGCTTTAGCTTCTATTTCTTTTTCTTCGGTCGCCTCAGATTCGGCAGGAGACTCTTCGGTTTTGGCTTCAGGTTCTTCCGTTGCCGCTGCTTCTGCCTTAGTTTCGGGCTCTTCCGTCACTGGAGCCTCGGCCTGAGCTTCTTCACCAGCAACAACCTCAGCGGTGGCGTCAGATGCAGCAACTACTTCCTCCGGAGTGGCACTCGCTTCTTCCTTGGGAGCTTCTTCAGCCTTGGGCTCTTCTTTCGCTTCCGGTTCAGGGGTAGCTTCAGCTTCAGTCTTAGGAGCTTCAGTCTCTTCAGCTTTTACTTCTGGCTCTGGTGCTTCTGCTTCAGCAGCAGCCTCCGGTTCTTTCTCTTCAACTGGTGCTTCTTCTTTGGCTTCAGTAGCTTCTTCAGCCTTAGCCTCGGCCTGAACGGGCTCTTCGGTAGCTGCTTCGGCTACTTGCTCTTCAACGGGTGCTTCCGCAGTCTGGGCGGTTCCTTCAGGTTCAATAGCTTCGGGGGCTGGCATCTCTTCCGTAGTTTCGGCTTCGGCATTGGCAGCAGCCTCGGCGGCTTCTAGCTCAGCTACTGCGGCGGCGTTGGCTTTTTCTAGCTCTTTGCGACGAGCTTCATTCACCTCCCGCTCTCGCTTTAATCGTTCAGCTTGCTCTTGTTCTTGTTTCTTCGCTAATGAGTCCTTCTTACCCTCGATTTTGGATTCCTTAGCTTCCTTCCACTCGCTAAAGCGTTGGTCGGCTACTTCCTGGGTAATAGCCCCTTTGTTCACACCAATCTGCAGGTGCTTACGAAGCATAATACCCCGGTACGATAAAATTGCCCGCATAGTGTCGGTAGGCTGGGCACCTTTCATTACCCAATCAAGCGCCTTATCATCGTTCAAAACGATACTGGCGGGGTTGGTATTGGGATTGTAAGTTCCTAATTTCTCGATGAAGCGACCATCTCGTGGTGCTCTGGCATCGGCTACGACCACGTCGTACATTGCCAGTTTCTTGCGTCCTCGACGCGATAATCTGATTTTTACTGCCATAGTTTTGTTTTGTTAAACCTGTGTGGAACACGTCCACTTGTCGTAAAAAGATTGCAAAGATACGTATTTTGAGATAAATCGCATCTCCACAACCGACTTTTAACTTATTTTCTCTAAAGCACGTTCCCTAACCTTTTTAGAATTGATGCTTTACCTGTAAATTACCCACTATGAATACTACCAACCGACGAAATTTTTTACTGAAGAGCGGCACTGCGATTGCGGGGAGTGGCCTGGCCATTGCCTGTTCCACCGGTGATTCGCCCCAGAAAGTCCAGGCACCTTATATTAACTTCAACGATACTTTCCGCTGGAAAATGGTAACCACCTGGCCGCCTAATTTTCCCATCTTAGGCGAGGGATGTAATTTGTTTGCCCAGTGGGTGAAGGAAATGTCGGGTGGACGAATGGAAATTACGGTATACGGTGGTGGCGAATTGGTACCAGCGTTGGAGGTTTTCGATGCGGTGAGTAGCGGGGCAGTGGAAGTGGGGCACGGCGCGGGTTACTACTGGGCGGGCAAAGTGCCGGCTGCCCAGGTTTTTGCTACTGTACCCTTCGGCATGAACGCCCAACAGATGAACGCCTGGCTTATTGGTGGGGGAGGGACAGAACTTTGGCAGAAGACCTATCGCGACTTTAACCTGATCCCTTATCCCGGCGGAAATACCGGGATGCAGATGGGGGGCTGGTTCAACGAGGAGATCCGTGTTTTGAGCGATATCCAGGGACTAAAAATGCGGATACCAGGCATCGGTGGAAAGGTGTTTAACCGGGCGGGAGGAACGTCAGTGCTGGTAGCCGGGGGCGAAATATACACCAATCTGGAGCGAGGTGTCATTGATGCTACGGAGTGGATTGGGCCATTTCATGACTACCAAATGGGATTTTATCAGGTGGCTAAATACTACTACTATCCCGGTTGGCACGAGCCGGGTACTGCTTTAGAATTGACGGTTAATAAAGAAAAATACGAAGCCCTACCTATCGACCTGCAAAATATCATTGCCACCGCTGCCGAACGCCTAAATAACTGGTCGTTATGTCGCTCGGAAGCCATGAACAGTCAGTATGCGGTAAAACTAGCCGAAGAAGAAGGAGTGCAGTTTCGTCGTTTTCCCGACGATGTGCTGGCTACCTTCCGAAAATATAGCGAAGAAGTAGTGGCTGATTTAACCGGACAAGACCCTCTCGCCCGGAAGGCTTATGAATCTTACGCTAAATTTCAGCAGCAGATGGCGCAATATACTCCGTATAATGAGCAGATTTACCACAGCGATTTTGGTACGTTGGCATAGCGGACATCGGATAGAGAAGTCTTTCCTAGATTCCTAGAAGAGCTTTACGTGATCTAACACCCAGTGACCAATATCAGAAATGGCGAGTCCGGCGATAAAAATGGCAATGCTGTATTGATACTCCTGCGCCCAGGGCCAGATGCTCCAGGTAGCTCCTAATAGTGTCTGGGCACCGTACTGCACGATCAGGGCAATTCCCAGCAGGTATAACATACGGGTGGCAGTGCCAATCAATGGAGTATGGCTGATACCTCGGTGACGAAACAGCATAGCGTAGGGGTACCACAAAAAAATCCAGAGGTAACCAATGCCGAGCGACCAGCGTAGTAGGGTGGTTTCCGAGACGGTGCGTTGGCGCATATCCAGGTCGGGACTGATGAAAATACCGCAGAAGCAGCCTAATCCCGCCAACCAAGTAGTGGTAGTATCGTGCTGGCTTAGTTCCCAAGCCGCCCAGGCCACTGCGGGGGTTAGTACCAAAGTCCCAATATTATGCGTTCTTCCCGAGGCCATAGTAATTAAATAGACAATCGTATAACGCCTCAGTTGGTAAAATGATTGTCTATTCACCTTTTACAGACAATAGGGAAGTCAGTTGGTTGAGGCGATTTTGGGCAATTATCTTGTTAAGCTCCGGTTCAATTTCTCGATAATCGCTCACTCTACCAGCGTGATACATCTCTAGAAAAGGGTTCCGGTCTAAAATACTGACCAGTAAATCTTTGGGGTCGGGAGTCGTTTTCAGGGCAGCGTACTCCTCGTAAGTAATAGAGAGAAAAGCTGTGGTCGGACCTACACCCTGCTGATCCCAATAATAATCCTTTTTCAACGATATCGGGTAACGATAACTACTACCGCTCATAACATCGCCCGGAGCAGGGTAGGCTACGATTCGGGAACCATCGTCGGATAAGCGCACTGGCACACATTGAGAGTAATCAGCCTTAGTTCGATAGATAATAACCGGAGCAGTATCGGTAGTTGGGGGCATAGTGGCCTGTTTGCTACAACTTACTGACAAAATAAGCAGTAAGCCAGCGATATTAGCTCGTAAGAAGTTCATCGCTATTCTTTCAGGAAAGGATAGGTCTGCATACCTTCGGTTTTCCACTGGCAACGAAGCAAATACAGTCCCGAAGGTAGTTCCGATAGGTCAATGCCATCCTGCGTGTTCTGCCCGTTGATCTTTTGTAGAGTCACGCCCATCCCATTCATAATTTCTACACTTTCTGGTATTTTCTTATTGTCAAAATGCAGGAACAATCGCTTGCGTACCGGGTTAGGGTACATGGTTATTAATGACTCAAGCCTTTCTTCAGAAATACTGGTTACGATGGCATCAGGATTGGGCTCGTCAGTTTCTTCGGGGGTAGCTGAAGGCTCTTCTGCATTTTGAGATGGGGACGTTTCAGTAGATATAATAGTAAAATAGCCACTCTGAGCGCGAACAGTTGTATCGCTACTGCTAAAGATAGTGAGTTGATACTGTTCTTCCGAAGCTAAAGAGTCTGGTACAGCCCACTGATAAGTGCCATTATTGTCAATCTGCTCGGCAATAGTGGCGTAATACTGATCCTGTAAATACAGGTCTAGTGTAACTGGTTCGATAAAATTACTCTCCCAGCCAATTGCTCGAGTATCGCCTATGGTTAATGTGTCCCAATCAGCGTTGGTCAGGGCTATTGAAAGCTGCTCTTGCCGGATAATTTGAATATCCAGTGCGTAAGTGCCCTGTTGTCCGGCAAAGTACGGAGCTACCCAGAACAGTAGCGTACCTCCATCTTCTATCACAATATCTGAATCCAGTTCTGAATCAAATGCTTCTGACCATTCTTCCGATACTTTGTAGGAAAACACCACATCACTGCTGTAGTCCTGCCCATCATTGCTGTCAAAGCTATCCTGCACCCTGGCGGTAATTTCGTAGTTAAATCCCTCGGGCAGGATTATCTTGTAATAGTCATAATCTACGTCGGTATGCTGGTTGGTGCCTTCCGTTTTTATGCTCAGAGCTTCTTCATCCATACTACTGACCAGCGTGAAAGCTTTAGCCTCGCTGTCGTTATCCTCGTAAGCATCTGCCACGGGCGGGGGCGCTTGAACCACAATTCTCTTCGGATGAGTAAATCCGCCACTACCCACAATGGTAGCCTCTTGGGAAGTTGCACTCCATACCACTAGCAGGTAAGTACCCGGTTCCAGATCGATTCCATCGGATGAGAAAGTCAGGTTATCAGCCAGGGTTGTGTTGGGGGCTAATGCGGCGATAGTTGCCGACCCGATAGTTACCTGATGCTTGCCTTCAAGGCTGTATAAGCCAGCGGCTACTGCTCCGCTGAACGTACTTGATCCGGTATTTTCAATATTGAAGGATAAATCAAAAGCCTCGTGCTGAGTAATAATTTCTGATGACAATTCTAGCGGAGTGGTTAAGGAAATGTCGTTCTCAGAATCGAGAAACTCGATGTCAGTGTAGGCCGCGTAAGTATCGCTATCGATCAATTGCCACTCTTGACTGGTCTCTTTTTGTAAAACTGCTAGTTGATAATTTCCGGGCGATACAACGGGAAGTCCTCCGGTGGTGAGGGTAACTTCAACATAGGCATTTGGGCTTAAATCATTTATAGCAATGCTGTCAATCACTTCCTGGAAATTATTCTCATCAAACACTACCACGGCAAACTGTCCATTGAAATCAATATCCCCAAAATTGGCTACTGAGAAGTTTACATCAAACGGGGCAGTAAACGGAATAGGATTAGGATTTACCTGCGTTTCACTGTACAACTCTAATTCCGGCTTAATGACTACTGGATCTTCAGCTGGTTCAATCTGATATACAATCTTCTGGTTAGTGTTGTAACTGCCGCTACCACCACCTGTACCCAAGTCAGCAGGACTGAGATCGCCGATATAATAGTAGCCATCCATGTAGCCTCCCCATCCCCAGTTAAAGTGGAAGAAATCTTCTCCCTGATAGCCATCGCACACAAAAGCGTGTCCGCCCCCGGTTCCAGAACCTTCGTAGTAGACGGGGCGTCCGGCGTCTATCTCTGTTTTTAGAAGATTTACCCACTCGGTATCAGTGTAATCGGATCGTTCAGCTATCTCCGCTTCGTACTGAAAGTATTTTCGCAGAGCGGGACGAACAAGTGCCGCCCCGGCTGCCCCACTTTCGCTAGCCCCGTAATCCATATCTACACTAACTCCACAGTGGTAGTTTATCTGCGCTACCGCTGTATTAGAACTAAAAATAGTATTAGGCATTTGATCCCATTCATACTCAGTCAGCCCAAAATTGGCAGAAAGGGTTCCGTAAGTAGGGTGATTGTATGAATGAAAACCAATTCCTTTCTGAGGGTGCTGGTGGTGTTTCATAATTTGAGCCATAGCGGTAGCAACACAACCCGTTACCGTATGTTTTTGAGCTTGGGTATCATAAGGGCAGCTTTCGTTGTAATGGGGTGATTGGTTCCAGGTAGTGGTGAGCAACGGGCCAACCGCCCCCGACTGTATTTCTAGTGATTCCCAAGCCTGGTTAACTCGGGCAGTTGGTTGCTTTGGTTGCTGAACCAAGTCCTTCAACTGTTTTTCGTAGGCACGGATCCACTTAACGTAGGCGTGGGGTAAAGACTTAGTGGTAAAAGAGCCTTGTTCAGAAAAGCCTAAGATTGGATACGCCGCGTCGTCGGCTGAGATAACGACAAAGCCGCCCGCGTCCATATTGAATACATAGTATAGCGATTTGTAAGTTTGCCGGGCGTGGGCAGAAGTCGTAGTAAATTTCTTGGTGTAAGAGAGCGTAAGGGTGGGGGCTTGTGTCCGGGCTCCTTCTGTAGAAATCTGGAGAAAGCGGGCAGCCACAGATTGGGCTTTTTCTGGAGAGACCTCAGTGGCACTAACAAGGAGAGAGCAAAAAGAAAGGCTAAGAAAGAGAAGGAGGGGGCGAATCCTGAGCATTGATCTTGTTTTTTTAAACAAAGATCGAGTCTATTATATTATTTAAATAATA
>JBCCTI010000040.1:0-59675 GCA_039198955.1 Bacteroidota bacterium
TAAACAAATAGTATACTAAATGTAATGAAATGCGATAAAATACATGCTTAGAGTGGGTCATTGGCCGTGATAAGTACCAGAGCTGGAATAAATTCCTATTTTTGGAATTAAATCAGACCGTTAACTACTATGCGAGTCATTGGAGAAATTCCCCATACTCAGTGTAAGATCACTGTATTTTACTGGAATAATAAGTATTTGATTAAGCTGGAGCGCGGATGTATAGAGCAGACCTACAAAGTACCTGAACTAGAAATTAGTGGAGAGGAAGACATTCAGCAGCTTGTAAGCAGTGGTAATTTTTTAGAAAAAGCACTAAACCAATTTGAGGCGATGGAGGCTAATTTGTTCAAAGCAATGGAAGAGTTGGGCGGTAATCCGCTGGACGACAATTCGCTTTAGCGTCGCTCCAGAACAACAAATGAATAAGGATGTGGATTCTTTTCGTCAGCATCGTGATCTTCACGTTTTACCTCTTCCCAAACGCTGTAATCAATCTCCGGAAAAAAAGCGTCCCCTTCAAATTTACCGTGAATCTCCGTTAGATAAATACGATCTGCGATCTCCAGAGCAAGTTTATAGATTTGTGATCCACCCAGTATAAATAGTTCTTGTTGACCGTTTTTTTTTCCCAATTCCAGGGCTTCTTCTAAGCTGTGAGTAACGATACAGTTCTCGCGGTAATAATCATCTTGACGAGTGATAATGATATTAAGCCGGTTTGGTAACGGTTTATCTACCGACTCGTAGGTTTTTCGCCCCATCATTACGAAGTGACCACTAGTGGTTTCTTTAAAATACTTTAGGTCAGCGGGCATATGCCATACCAAGTCATTATCCTTACCGATCACATTATTATCCGATCGGGCGACCATTATTGATTTAATCATAATGTAGTTCCTCGTAAAAATTCTTCAATGCTCATTCTACGCTTGCCTTCCATTTGTAATTCTTCTACTGCCAGCCAGCTATCTTTCGCCCGGATGTGCAAATAGCTTTTGTTATCGGTAACTAGCTCCCCTAGCTTCTGTTTACCGCCTGTCTGCTCAGTCAGTGCTACCGAAAATATTTTACAGTTCTTCTTACTTCCGTCTGTCAAAGTTAATTCCGTCCAAGCCGCCGGATAGGGTGAAAGTCCACGGACAAAATTACGAATTTGCTCAGCCGATTGGTTCCAGTCTATTTCGCAGGTTTCCCGGTGGATTTTGGGCGCGGGTTTTAGCTCAGGGATATTTTCTTGGGGAGTGAGCGAATAGTTGCCCTTACTAATAGCTTGTACCGTTTCTAGCACCAATTGCGCTCCTTTCCGCATTAATCGCTTGTAGAGTGTTCCGGTAGTATCATCAGGATAAATCGGCTCTTTCTCTTGGAAAAGAATATTTCCGGTATCGATCTCGTGGCGAATCATGAAAGTAGTCACTCCTGTCTCGGTTTCCCCGTTGATAATTGCCCAGTTGATCGGAGCCGCTCCCCGATACTGGGGCAAATATGAAGCGTGCAGATTAAACGTTCCCTGAGTGGGCATATCCCACACTACTTCGGGTAGCATTCGAAATGCTACTACCACCTGTAGATCAGCTTCATAACTTTTTAGTTCTTCTAAGAAATTAGGGCTTTTCAAGTTTGTAGGCTGCAACACTGGAATGTTTTGCGTTAAGGCATATTCTTTCACCGGGGAGTACGCAATCTTACGGCCTCGCCCCTGCGGTTTATCGGGTGCAGTGATTACCGCTACGACCTGATGCTGATTTTCTACCAGAGTTTGCAGCGAAGGAACGGCAAACTCCGGCGTACCCATAAAAATAATTCGAGTCTGGTGCATAATATTACAAAACTAGCTCCTCAAATGAAGATATACTTTCGCAGTGACACGGGCTTTCGCTATTTCCCACCCGATCAATCAGTATAGACCTTAACCCCAAAGACTGTCCATACTTTATTTCCTCTTCAAGATTATCTCCAATCACAACCAAATTGTTTTCTGCATCTTCTGTTCGGCCTTTTAGCTGCTGTATAACAACCAGCTTTCCATCTGGAACATCATCTAACGGGTCGTTGATACAGATTTTATCAAAATCATCTCTGATGCCTAAACTATTAATCTTAAGATTTTGTAAAGCAGTAATTCCACTGGTTAAAAGAACTCTACGAACCTTCATTCTTTGGACAAAGGTATAGTCTTTATATGGAGAAACATCAAGCTTTATGTCTAACTTGATACGCTCTAACCCTGAGCGAAGTACCGACTTGTCAAGACTGTATCTGTCAATAAAATCGTGCGTAGAGAGATAAAAAAAGTCTTTCTGAGCTGCTTGCTGATTGATAGGCGGAATTTGCTGGGCAAATATGTCAAAGAACTGTTTTATTTCTTGAAAGCGGATGGTACTGGGATCAAATATAGTATGGTCTAGATCAATGATTAATGTTTTCATAAGTACTCAATCAATACGCTACTCAAAATCCTCATACAGTAAATACTTCTTTCGCATTGCCTTGTATTCGGAAAGTTTGAGTTCCCAGCTTTGCTCGATTTCCTTTAGGATTTTGCCCTCTTCTATTTGTTTTTGCAAGGTTTTGTTTCCGGCTAACAAAGCAAAAGCATCGGAGCGGTCGATAAATTCTTCATTAGTCATACCGTGGGTTTTGGCTTGCTGATAGTAATCCATCAGAAACTCTAAGGTGAATCCTTCTAAAGGAGAAATCTCTCGCAGATCAACTCCGTAACAGAGTTCACCCCGGTGCTTAGTATCAAACGCCACTCCCGGAATATCTTGAGGAGTAAATTGAATGGAATCAAACGAGGGGTATTCGGCTAAAATAGCTTGCTGAATAGCCTGATTAGGATTACCCAGCACCTGAAAAGGAAATTCGGTACCTCGCCCCAAACTGAAACTAGTGGCTTCAAATAAACAAAGCGATGGGTAAAGGTTAATCGCCTGATCGTTAGGCAAATTAGGAGAGGGACGTACCGGAAGTGAGTATCGGTCAGCGTGGGTATAGTTTTTTACCGGAATAACTTCTACGTCGCACCGTAAGCTATCGGTGAGCCATCTCTCACCGTTAATCATTTGGGCTAGTTCGCCTACCGTGAGGCCGTGAACAATTGGGATAGGGTGCATCCCTAAAAAAGATTTCTGCTCTGGCTCACGGACGGGTCCTCCAACATAAAAACCGTTAGGGTTGGGACGATCCAGAATCACCATTGACTTACCTAGTTCAGCACAGGCTTCCATCACATAGTGCATGGTACTGATATAAGTATAAAATCGTGCCCCTACATCCTGAATATCAAAAACGAGGATGTCTACTCCCTGTAGTTGCTCTACCGAAGGCTTACGGTTTTTGCCGTAGAGTGAAACAATAGGCAAACCGGTTCGCACATCGGTTGCATCCCGTACTTCTTCACCATTCGCCGCTTCACCCCGAAAGCCGTGCTCAGGGGCAAAGATCTGAGTAATGTTAACACCTAGCGAAAGCAAGGAATCTACCAAGTGGGTTGTATCAATTAGCGAGGTATGATTCACTACCATGCCTACCCTTTTTCCCTCTAGTAACATGAGGTAATCGTTTATTTGATAAGCGGCGGGTAAAATAGGGGGCACACCTTCGGTAACCGTAGTGCTATCGCCAGCAGTTGTGCTCTCGGAGGGTTGACAACCGACTGAGAAGCTGAAGTAGAATACAATAAGTACGGTGCAAAGCAGGTTAACTGATAAGCGGTTCCCAATAAATCGTTTCATATTTATACATTTTCAATTATCCCTTATCCACTTTGAATTGGCATTAATCACTATTCATTATTCATCAATTAAAACTTCGTGTATTTTTGCATCAGAAAAAGCAACCTTTATCGCGTAATAGCAATTTGGTAGTTGCCTCAACCATATTTCTCATGAGTTTGCAAAGTAACGTACTTTTTCCTTGAATCTTCCTTATTTCATTGCCAAACGTATTAGTAAGGCCGAAAATCGCTCATTTTCGGCGACTATCAATAAAATTGCGATTGCTAGTATTGCATTAGGGCTAGGACTGATGATTATTGCTTTCCTGATCTTGAGTGGCTTCCGGAAGGAGGTGAAGGACAAAATTTATACCTTCAGTGGGCATATTCAGGTAACTAAATATACCCTTAACAACTCTATGCAGGAAGAACCTGTATCGCTCAACAATCCGCTTTATCAGAATCCTGAACAGTACGATTACATTGATCACGTGCAGGTATTCAGCCATAAAGCCGGGATTTTGAAATCGGATACCGAATGGTTTGGAGTATTTATGAAAGGGGTTAGCCCCAACTTTGACAGCACCCGTTTCAAACGCAATCTGGAGAAAGGTGAATTTATTCAGTTTGATACAGATTCTACCAAATCAAACAGCTATTCTACGGATATTCTGATCAGCCGGAAAATTGCTAATATTTTGGAAATAGATACTGGCGATGCAGTCCGAATGTATTTTGTCGATCCGCCTACCCCCCGCCAGCGTAAACTTACAGTAAAAGGTATCTACTACACTGGCTTGGAAGAGTTCGATAATCAGGTGATCATCGGTGATATTGGTCTGATTCAGCGGTTGAATAACTGGCCCGATACATTGGTTGGGGGCTTTGAAGTATACCTTACCAATACTGATGACCTAGCCGAGGCCGAAACCATGCTACAAAACGACCTGGACTACAGCCTATTCGTAGAAAAAATCAGCGACAAATACGTGCAGATGTTCGAGTGGCTAGAACTGATTAATAACAATGTCATTATTTTTCTGGTGCTGATTCTCTTCGTAGCCTGCTTTAATATTGTGAGTATCTTACTCATCCTAATTATGGAACGCACCCAAATGATTGGCCTACTCAAAGCCGTTGGAGCCAAAAACCGCCAGATTCGGCGAATCTTCACCTACAACGGAATGCGGCTCATTGTACGGGGAATGGCTCTGGGCAATGTAATCGGGATTGGGTTCGGCATCCTACAGTATTACTTTAAAATTGTACCGCTCGACCCCGAAAATTACTACATGGAGTTTGTGCCTATCCAATGGGATTTTGCGGCAATTATCTTCGTAAATGCCCTTACTTTTGGGGTAATTGGCCTGGTGCTAAGCATTCCTACCGCGGTTATCTTACGTATACAACCCATTCGGGCTATTCGTTTTGACTAGCCAAGGCCGGACGGTGGTACTTTCGAAATAGGCTGCGGACTTTCATGTGAATAACTCCGGCAAAGGCTTCCCAGAAGATTTTAGACGACATTTTAGACTCGCCCCGAGTGCGGTCGGTAAAGATTATCGGTACCTCTTTGATTTTAAATCCGTACATCCAGGCGTTGAATTTCATAGAGATCTGAAAGGCATAGCCCACAAACTGAAGATTGTTCAAGCGGATGGTTTCCAGCACACTGCGGTGGTAGCACTTAAACCCTGCGGTAGCGTCATTGATTGGCATTCCGGTGATAAACTTTACGTATTGACTGGCAAAATACGATACCAGTACCCGCCGGATGGGCCAGTTTACCACATTTACCCCGGTTACGTAGCGGGAACCGATGGCTAAATCGTAGCCTTCCTTCTTGCAGGCATAATACAGTTGCTCAAGGTCTTGCGGATTATGGGAGAAGTCAGCGTCCATCTCAAATACGTAAGTGTATCCATTCTCCAAAGCAAACTGAAATCCCCGCAAATAAGCGGTACCTAACCCTAGCTTTCCCTCCCGCTCAATTAGGTGAATTTGCCCTTTGTACTTGGACTGCAGGTCGCGTACTAAATCGGCGGTGCCATCGGGCGAACCATCATCTACTACCAGCACGTCAAAATTGATCCTAAGCAATAAAATACTGTTGAGAAGAAGCTGAATGTTTTCTTTCTCGTTGTAGGTAGGAACAATAACCAGATTTTCACTCAAGACGACTGGGGCTTATTAGCAAAAGATTGCGAAATTAGCAGCTTACCACTACAATTAAAACAATAATTGCGAAGCAATCTTATGCCAGACGACTGTTTTTAACAAAAAATAACGTGCCCACGACCCAAAAATCAGCTTGCGTTTTTCTCGACCGCGACGGCGTACTGAACCATGACCGAGTGAATTACGCGTACGAATTGGAAAATTTCAAAATTTTACCGGGGGTTCCAGCGGCTCTACGAACATTGCGCGATGCCGGGTTCCACCGGGTGGTAATTACCAACCAGGCAGGCATTGCTAAAGGCATTTATACCCGCCAGCAGATGCAAACCTGCCACGATTTTTTGCAGATGACAACGGGCCATCTAATTGAAAAAATCTATTACGCCCCTCATCACCCGTCCGTCACGGAATCACTCACCCGTAAGCCGGATAGCCTGATGCTGGAAAAAGCTGTTGCTCGCTTCAATGCTGATATTAGCCAGTCGTGGATGGTAGGTGATGCTGAACGCGACCTAATTCCAGCTCAGAAGCTAGGTTTACAAACCATTAGAGTGATGAGGGAGACCGGAGACCGAAAACCGGAGACCGAAGATGAAATAGAAACGATTGGTCAGTATACCGTCCAGAATTTATCCGAAGCTGTCAATATTATTTTAGATCAAACACAGTGAGGTGTAGCCCAAAGCCTAACCAATTTTCTGCCTTTGTTAACTTCTAACACCCAGAACCCAAGCCCTAATCCCCAAAATCTATGAACTACAATACTGTAATTTTTGACCTCGGTGGAGTGCTCATTGACTGGAATCCAGAATATTTGTATCGCAAGATTTTTTCAGACGAAGCCGAGATGAAACAATTTTTGGAGGAAGTCTGCCACGGCGAATGGAATAAAGAGCAAGACCGGGGTCGTCTATTTGCTGAAGCGGTAGCAGAACGTACTGCCGCGTATCCGCAGTACAAATCTCAAATTCAGGCGTATCACGAAAGATGGGAAGAAATGCTGGGCGGGGCGATTGAGCAGAATGTAGCTGTACTGGAAGATTTACGAAAAAATCCAGGTATTTCGCTATATGCTATTACCAACTGGTCGGCTGAAACATTTCCGATTGCCCAGCGAGACTATCCCTTTTTGCAGTATTTTCAGGATATAGTAGTTTCAGGTGAACTAAAAATTGTAAAACCTGATACCCGAATTTACCAAACCCTGCTCGACCGTCAACCCAGCATTATTCCTGAGCAATCTATTTTTATTGATGATGTAGCCGAAAACATCGCTGGAGCTGAAGAACTCGGCATCATTGGAATTCACCTCCCGCCCGGTACAAATCTTCGGGAAAGACTGGAAGGGCTAGAGGTTTTGTAATTGGAAATGATGGTGTTAAGTATTATTTGTAACTGACTGAATGCTTTTCGTTAGTACCTGATATACTTCTGTGTACATTGGATCATAAGCTTCTAGGTAATTCAGATGATGGTTAATGGTTTTTTGGTCGTCACGGCGAGCCGGTCCCGTTTGTGATTGAACTGCGCCTATCTCTAGTGCTTTTGTAACGGTTTCCCTAATGAGTGGATGTAGAAAAGTAGTATTTAGCTGTCGGTCGTGCAGTAATTGCTCCGCCATGCCTAGCAAGTGATTAGTAAAATTATTAGCAAAAACTGCCGCTACATGCAGTACCGCCCGCTGCTGAGAGTTGACAACTGTAACTTGTGTACTAATTTTCTCAGCAAGATGGGTCAATCCATCGAGTACATCACTACTGCTAGCTTCTATGCAAATTGGAATATTCTCAAATGAGACCGAACGTTGTTTACTAAAGGTCTGTAACAGATAAAACACGCCAACCTGATCGGCGTTGGCCTTTTCCAGTAAACTCAAAGGCTGCCCCCCTGAGGTATGTACCACTGTGGCTTGCTCTGGTAATTTTATCTGCTGAGCTACCGAAACGATAGCGTCATCGGACACTGTAAGGATAAACAAAGTAGCTGAGCTATCTGAGAAATCTAAGTTAGTGGTTGACTGGGCCCGTTTTAAGCGACTAGCTAATTCTTCCGCCTTCTCAAGTCGGCGACTGCAAATTTGAACCACTGAGCAATCAGCTTTTTCTAGAGCAGGAGCTAAGTGCCACGCAACATTCCCAGCTCCGACAATCGTAGTTTTTTTGTAGGGATTCATGGCTGCTGAAAATACAAAAACTTCTTAGCCGTTGAAATCAGCCGAAAGAACTTCTACCTTTACGCTTTCACTCTAGGGAATGAACTATGCATGAAAAGATAGCCACCTTAAAGAAGGAAATTAGTCAGTACACGGTAGCTAATGCTGATGAATTGGAACAATACCGTCTGCGCTTCATTAGCCGAAAGAACGTGATCGGCGATTTATTTGGCGAAATGAAGGCGGTGGCTGCCGAAGAGCGTAAAGCTATGGGGGTACGGCTCAATGACCTGAAAAATACCGCGCAAGATAAGTTTAAAGAGTTGATTGCTTCATTGGAAGATCGGCAGAACGGGCAACCAGAAGATGTGCCCGACCTTACACTTCCTCCCATACCCGACAGCCTGGGCGCAATTCACCCCCTGACCCAGATTCAGAATCGGGTAGTAGAGATTTTTGAGCGAATGGGCTTTAACGTAGCCGAAGGGCCGGAAATCGAGACCGACTTTCATAATTTTACTGCACTGAACTTTCCGCCTAATCACCCCGCGCGGGAGATGCAAGACACCTTTTTTATTGAGAGAGATCCCGATATCGTGCTGAGAACGCACACTTCTTCGGTACAAGTACGTTTAATGGAATTGGAGAAACCGCCGATTCGGGCAATCATGCCGGGGCGAGTGTACCGTAACGAAGCCATTTCAGCGCGGGCGCACTGTGTCTTTCATCAGGTGGAAGGATTGTACGTAGATCGTAACGTAAGTTTTGCTGACCTGAAGCAGACGCTACTGCACTTCGCTAAGGAACTATTTGGGCCAGAGAGTAAGATCCGGCTCCGCCCGTCGTACTTCCCTTTCACCGAACCTAGTGCCGAGTTGGACGTATGGTGGGGTACCAAAACTGAAGCTGACCGTCGGGTGACTAAAGGTACGGGCTGGCTAGAAATTGGTGGCTGTGGCATGGTTGACCCTAACGTGCTAGAAAACTGCGGTATTGATTCCGAAGAATTTACGGGTTTTGCCTTTGGAATGGGCTTTGAGCGCATCGCGATGATTAAGTATCAAATTAAAGATTTACGGCTGTTTACCGAAAATGATGTTCGCTTTTTAAAGCAGTTCAGGGCGTTTAATTAGAATTATTTCGTTTACACAGACATCCGAAGTTTCTAAAAATCTGGATGTCTTCTCATAAAATAGAATAATCGTGAACGCCCATAAATTCTTGCAAAACTGCCAGGTAGAAATCTGGTCGTCGCAGTTTGCCGTAGTAAAAGCCAAATATGTTCCTGAGAATTTTGTGGCGGTATTTCAGGATCAGCAAGAGATTACGGTGGTAGTTGATGAACAGTATTTAAGTGACGCTTGGGTAATAAAGGTCGAGCGAGGATGGCGGATGTTATCGTTTCGGGTTACGTTGCCGTTTGAGTTAGTGGGGTTTCTGGCAGTCGTTGCCAAAGCATTAGCTGATGCCCAAATTTCTATCTTTGCCCTCTCGGCTTATTCTACCGATCATCTGTTGATAAAGGAACAGGACGTGCCCCGGGCAATACGAAGTTTAGAGTCACTAGGCTGTAAAGTCATTCAATTACCCTAACCTAGTTTTATCAGACACTTTCTACCCGAGTTTTACGTTAAGCGAGAAAGCAAATCACAACCCTACAGTATGCGCGTAGTATTATTGACCATTACTCGTCTCGCTGAGAAAAAGAAGCCATTCCTAATTTCTCGGGGAGTGATTATGAGGGCTTTGTTTATCTTACTTAGTTGCTACCTGTTTACTAACTGCGAGAATGATCTTTTGTACGACCCGATTCCCCCCGTACTGGTGGACGAAACCATTAACTTGACCAACCAAGAGTATCTACCCCTGCGGCAAGATGGCGGTCATGTGGAAATTATTGGTGGTTGGAAAGGTATCCTGATCTATCGAGAGAATGCTACTACGTACCGGGCATTTGAAAAAGCCAGTCCGCATCGGTTTGATGAAGTGTGCGCTGAAATATTTGTCGATCCATCGGGGTTCTTTATAAAGGAAGGCTGCGATAACACCGTGTACGATTTTCAGGGTAATCCAGTCGGTGGGATAAGCCCCCTACCACTGCGGCAGTATGGCACGCAGTTGGACGGTAACTTTTTATATATTTTCAATCTTCAGTAATTTTTAGTGTTAAGGTTTTACAGTGTTAGTGTGTTATGGTTCTAGGAAAAAAGATATGGTAGTAGATCTAGAAATTGCATCCTACTATTCGTTCTCTATCTTCCTTTCTCAATTATTCTGAAACTGAGGACCACAATACTTTAACACTAGAATACCGTCGCACTTTAACACTTCATACTTTTGGCAATGCGCTGATTTGTCCTATTTTTGTCAAAAATTTTTTCCCCACCCCATGAGTGTTTTAGTAAATAAAGATTCCCGCGTCATTGTTCAAGGATTCACTGGTTCGGAAGGTACTTTCCACGCCGAACAAATGATTGAGTACGGTACCAATGTAGTTGGTGGTGTAACACCTGGTAAGGGTGGAAAAACTCACTTAGACCGCCCAGTTTTTAATAGCGTGGCCGAGGCGGTAGCTGAAAAGCAGGCCAATGTTTCTATTATTTTTGTGCCCCCCGCCTTTGCGGCTGATGCCATTATGGAATCAGCCGATGCAGGTATTGGGGTAATCATTGCGATCACCGAAGGCATCCCGGTAAAGGATATGATGATTGCCAAAGACTACTTAAGGAAGAAAACGGAAACTAGACTGATTGGGCCAAACTGTCCCGGGGTAATTACTCCGGGAGAAGCTAAAGTAGGCATCATGCCCGGCTTTGTATTCAAACCGGGTAAGGTAGGAATTGTATCTAAGTCAGGAACACTTACCTATGAAGCCGCCGATCAGGTAGTGAAAGCCGGATTGGGTGTCTCTACGGCTATCGGTATCGGGGGTGACCCTATCATCGGAACCTCTACTAAAGAAGCGGTAGAATTGCTGATGAACGACCCGGATACTGACGGCATTGTCATGATTGGTGAAATTGGCGGACAGTACGAACCCGATGCTGCCCGATGGATTCAGGAAAATGGGAATAAAAAGCCCGTTGTTGGTTTTATTGCCGGACAAACTGCCCCTCCCGGTCGCCGAATGGGACATGCCGGAGCTATTATCGGCGGAGCTGAAGATACTGCCGAAGCCAAAATGCGTATCATGCGGGAGTGTGGCCTTATCGTGGTCGAATCACCTGCTACTATCGGCGAGAAGATAGCTGAAGCTCTCTAACTCATCCCTTAACTGCTTTTGTATCATCAGGTACTGTAAAAAGGTCGAGAAAAAACATCCCTGAATCGTCTATTCTAAAGGTTCAGCCAGTACGTCAGCTTCACTACCAAGCCTCGGTTTTTCTTCAGATACGTATCGGGAAAAAAGCGGCTTTCGCCATACGCGGTATAGTTGTCGGTATACACGATAAATAAATCAGATACGGGCTTAAAGCGCCACTGGAATCGGGTGTTTATGTTAACGTTTTCAAACTGGCTGTTATACTGTACAAAGGTGGTGAGAAAAATACTGCGGGTAAAGGTTAAATCTAGCCGGGGCCCGATTAACACGAACTGAGTATCAGAGTAAGGCTCTTCTAGATTGATATCACTGTAGTTGAAATCCAGGGAAAATAAGCCGTAGGGCTGAAAGCGATAATTGAGTGTACCAGAAAACGAATTGAGGATACCGCCGTAGTACTGACCATTAATCGTATTGATCTCGTAGTTAAAATTACGGCGCTCATCCGATTGATACTCTATCGTCAAGTAAAGCATGTTGAAAGTATCTCCGGTATCAAACGCCAGCCCCCGACGCGAAGGGGAAAAAGGGCGGAACAAATAAATATAATCATTCACAGCCGATACCGACAATCGACTGGTATTTCGAAATCTGAAATCGTAAAACAAGCTAAAATTATAGTCAGACACACCCAAATCGGGTTTCCACCATAATTGTTGCTCAATGCCGGGCCCGTGGCTGACAATACCGCTACCATCAGGATAAAATGTACGAGCGATGGAAGGCGATATACGTCTGAAATTCGTGCGGGGAGTAAATCCTACCTCGGCATTAAAGCCCTCTCCCACCACCTGATGCTCCCAGATTAACTCCCAGTTACGGGTGCTGTACGTCAGGTTAGCCCCGTGGGAATAGGGTGCCTCTCGCGGAGTTGGATCAAACGACTGATGATAGTAGATCTTTCCTGTCCAGGTATTATCAGCCGACGCCAAGTTATAATCCAGGCCTACCAACCGATTAAAGTTATTGGAACCTAGCGAAAACTCATTAGTACTGTCGCTAAATGATTGCTTGTTAATAAATAAGGCTGATATATTTGATCGGGCAAACAACTGCCGCTGTACCGCGGCCACGACATAATTAAAACTGGGAAGGTTGATTTCTTCGTCGGCTCCCGTTTGCATATTTAATAGACCCAACCGCCAGTTTTTATTCACTCTTCCGCTAAGTCGGGCTCCTCCAATAATAGGGTTTTGCACGTTCACTCCAGTAGCACTATCAATTGCTACCCCTATGCGACGGGAGAAAAATGGGCGAACGTTTTCTGACCCGAAGTTGGCAAATAAGTCGGCATTTTCTAGAAAGAACTGCCGTCGTTCGGGAAAGAATATCTCAAAGCGATCCAGATTGGTAACTTGCTGATCCACTTCTACCTGCGAAAAATCTGGATTTACCGTTAAGTCAAGATTTAACGAAGGGGTAACCGCAATTTTGGCATCGCCCCCCGCCGCAAAATTACTGACTCCTTCAGCTTCAGAAAAATCGCGGTTCTGCTGGGTAGAGACGTAGGGAATCACCGAGATATTAGCTCCTGGTTTCTTCAGTGGCTGATCCCACTGCAACTTTCCGGTATACGCCAGTGAGTAGAGTCGAAAGTTCAACGGAACGTGGTTCCAGGTAGACCGCTCATTGGTGTGGCTATCCAGTCGATAGAATTGTACGTTCCATTCCGTGGCACCTTCCTTGTAGCGTAGTGTTTTAAACGGAATAGCCAACTCCGCCGTCCAGTAATTATCAAAACGTTTAGCTTCCGAAAACCATCGGTTGTCCCACGACAGGTCAAAATCTTGCTGAGAAGCCCCACCGTTAGAGATTAATCCTTCCCGCTGTACCCCATAGGGATTAATACCAAAAATAAAAGCGGTAGTTTGATCCTGAAAGGGGTCGAGAATGATAGAAAATAGGTCATTGCCCGCTCCCCGGAAATCGCGGCGTAGTGATGGGGTAACGTAGTAATTTCCTTTGGTAGTGGCGTAGCATTTCACGCCTACGTATAAAAATTTATCATCATACGTCAGGCGTACCTCGCTGGGTGCTACCGTGCGGGAAGTATCCATTGGAAAGTTTTGCCAGAAGCCATCTGCTAGTTCAGCTTGCTGCCAGACTGCTTCGTCCAAAATCCCATCTAGTTTAATAGCTGATGAAGTTCGCTGAATACGGAGTTGCCGATCCGATTTTTGGGCAAACAGAGAAGTTGATAACAGGAAAAAAAAGAAAAATTTGCAATACAGGCTTATCGTAGATAACGCCCTCAACCCTTGAAACAAAATATTATTCGGTAAATGTAGTGATCGTAAATAAGATAGTTGTAGCTAGGGTGCGATAATACGACTTTTTCGTCGGGATTCCTCCTATAGCTTTAATTCCTATCCATTTTCTACTAACTTCGCCACAATTTGGACTAATGTAAATTGACAGTTGATAATTGACAATTGAAAGGTGACGGGTAAAAATAGAAAATTGGCAGTCGAAAGCGGATAATGAGATAAATGAAGAAAAGCATTATTCAGGAAAAATCTTTTCAGTTTGCTATTTATGTTGTTCGTTGCTGTCAGAATCTTCAAAGTCGGAATGAATTCGTTTTAAGTAAGCAGTTGCTCCGATCAGGTACATCTATTGGAGCCAACGCGCGGGAAGCTTCACAAGCGTCATCTAAGAAGGACTTTATCTACAAAATGAGTATAGCTTTGAAAGAGGCAGTAGAAACCCAGTATTGGATCGAGTTATTGAAAGAAGCGGATTACTTAGCAGAAAAGGAAGCAGATAGTCTGCATGCTGACTGTACCGAACTGTGCAAAATACTTTCAACCATAGTCAAATCTGCCAAAAGTAATGCATAAAATCGTATACGCTTTTCAATTTTCCACTATCAACTATGAATTGTCCACTGTCAATTTTCACCTGTCCATTATAAATTGTCAATTTTCACCTATCCATTATAATCTAACCATCCTATGCCTCGAGATACCAGCATCAAGTCTATCTTAATTATCGGAAGCGGCCCCATCATCATCGGTCAAGCCTGCGAGTTTGATTATTCTGGGTCACAAGCGGCGCGTTCCTTACGGGAAGAGGGAATCAAAGTGTCACTGATCAACTCCAACCCGGCGACAATTATGACCGACCCCATTACGGCGGACGACATATATCTCAAGCCACTGGAAAAGAAGTACATCATTGAAATTCTCAAGAAGCATCAGGAGGAGGGACGACCGATTGATACGGTGTTGCCGACAATGGGAGGCCAAACTGCACTGAATCTAGCCATTGATTGCGACAAAGCGGGAATATGGGAACGGTTCGGGGTACGAATGATCGGGGTAGATGTGAATGCAATTGAGACGACAGAAGACCGGGAGAAATTCCGCCTGAAGATGCACGAGTTAGGGGTAGGAGTTTGCAAAGGACGCATCGCCACCTCCTTCTTACAAGGAAAAGAAATTGCTCAGGAAATTGGCTTTCCGCTGGTGATACGTCCGTCGTATACATTAGGTGGTTACGGCGGTGGATTTGTCAACGATGCCAGCGAGTTTGACAGAGCTCTAAACGCCGGATTGCACGCTTCACCCGTACACGAAGTACTGGTAGAGCAAAGTATTCTGGGATGGAAGGAGTACGAACTGGAGCTGCTGCGTGATAATCTGGGCAATATGATTATCATCTGCTCAGTAGAGAATTTTGACCCGATGGGGGTGCATACCGGCGACTCCATCACGGTCGCTCCGGCCATGACCTTACCCGATACGGTGTACCAGCAGATGCGCGATCTGGCCAAGATTATGATTAACGGCATCGGTGAGTTTGCCGGGGGCTGTAATATCCAGTTTTCGGTAAATCCGGAAGATGATTCTATTATTGGAATTGAAATTAACCCGCGCGTTTCTCGCTCATCCGCGCTAGCTTCTAAAGCTACTGGTTACCCCATTGCCAAAGTAGCCGCTAAGCTAGCCATTGGCTACACGTTGGACGAGCTGAAGAATCAAATTACTGGAACTACCTCAGCATTCTTTGAGCCTGCGCTAGACTATGTGATTGTAAAAATCCCGCGTTGGAACTTCGCTAAATTCGATGGGGCTGATCCGCACTTGGGCTTACAGATGAAGTCGGTAGGTGAAGCGATGGGCATCGGACGTAACTTTCAGGAAGCTTTACAGAAGGCCTGCCAATCGTTAGAGATCAAACGAAATGGACTGGGAGCCGACGGAAAGGAAGAAACTAACCAGCAGAAGATTCTGGAGACACTCGAGCACCCTAGTGACGACCGACTGTTCCGTATTTACGATGCGTTTAAACTAGGCATTTCCTTCACCACCATTCGTAAGCTCACCAAAATTGACCCCTGGTTTTTGCGTCAGATTGAGGAGTTGATTGAGCTAGAAAAAGAAATCCAGCAATATTCACTAGATACGCTTCCGGCGGAACTGATGCGCGAAGTTAAGGAGAAAGGCTACGCTGATCGACAGATTGCCCACTTGCTGGATTGCCTGGAAAGCGAAGTGCACAATAAGCGCAAGGAGATGGGTATCAATCGGGTGTATAAATTGGTAGATACCTGCGCCGCTGAGTTCGCAGCCCAAACGCCCTACTACTACTCTACCTTCCAAGAGGAAAATGAGTCCATTTCATCTGACCGTAGAAAAATTGTGGTACTCGGTTCGGGTCCTAACCGCATTGGACAGGGTATTGAGTTTGATTACTGCTGCGTCCACGGGGTGCTAGCGGCCAAAGAAATGGGTTACGAAACCATCATGATTAACTGTAACCCCGAAACGGTTTCCACCGACTTTGATATTGCCGACAAGCTCTACTTTGAGCCAGTCTTCTGGGAGCATATCTACGACATCATCCAGCACGAAAAACCCGAAGGTGTGATTGTGCAACTGGGTGGACAAACCGCGCTGAAACTAGCTGAAAAACTGGATCGCTATGGCATTCCAATTATCGGAACAAATTATCAGTCGCTGGATTTAGCGGAAGACCGCGGACGGTTTTCTACGTTACTAAAGGAAAATGATATTCCGTACCCGAAATTCGGAACGATCTCCGACGCTGAGTCGGCCCTAGAACTTTCCAAAGATATTGGCTTTCCGCTGCTGGTGCGTCCGTCCTACGTGCTAGGTGGACAGAGTATGAAAATTGTGATTAATGAGCAGGAACTGGAGAAGCACGTAGTAAATATTCTGAACGAAATGCCGGGCAATCATATTCTGCTCGATCATTTTCTGGAAGGAGCGATTGAAGCCGAAGCTGATGCCATTTGCGACGGCGAGGATGTGTACATCGTCGGTATTATGCAGCACATTGAACCCGCCGGAATCCATTCGGGTGATTCTTACGCCGTATTACCGCCCTACAACCTGGGCGACTTTGTGATGCAGCAAATTGAGATGTATACTAAAAAGATTGCCCTAGCTCTGAATACCGTCGGGCTAATCAATATTCAGTTTGTGATCAAGGATGACAAAGTATACGTGATTGAAGCCAACCCCCGAGCTTCACGTACCGTGCCGTTCATTTGCAAAGCCTATCGCGAACCCTACGTGAACTACGCTACCAAAGTGATGCTGGGTGAAAAGAAGGTGAAGGACTTTGACTTTAACCCCTACAAGCAGGGCTACGCCATCAAAGTTCCGGTCTTCTCCTTCCACAAATTCCCCAACGTGAACAAGGAGCTGGGTCCCGAAATGAAATCCACCGGCGAAGCCATCTACTTCATCGACGACCTACTCGATGATTACTTCCTGAACGTTTATAGCGAGCGGAATTTGTACTTGAGTAAGTAGTCATTTAGGGGGTAAAATGAAAGCTGAAAAATACTCTCTGAAAGCAGAGGAAAGTTTAACTACGTTTGAGTTTGTTAGCGAAGGGCCAAAGGGAATTATCAAGAAGCTCATTCAGTTTCAGGAGACTAATGAACCTAATCTGTATAATTTAGCCTTTGGCGATAAAGTTGGAGAAGCAGAAATTGATGATTTAACCTTTTCCAATAATGGCGATAGTGAGAAGATTCTAGCAACTGTAGTAGCCGCAGTCTATGCGTTCTTTGATAAACATCCGGGAACTTTTATCTATGCAACAGGAAGTACGAAAGCTAGAACCAGACTTTACCGCATGGGTATTACCAAATACTACGATGAAATGATTAAGGATTTTTATTTATACGGACAAATCGGCAATGAATTTCCAGTGTTTGAGATTGGTAAGGAGTACAACGGCTTTTTGGCTCAACGAAAATTTGATTAAATTGTACGTATGAAAACGGCAAAAGAACTAAATAATCGCAAAATCCCTATTGTCACTATTGACAAATCGTTAGAAAAGTATAGAGATAAGGTCATCTGCCCAGATAAGCTAGACAAAGCTAATAGAATGCTTACAACGGCTAAATTACCAAAAAGTAAGCATCTCAACGGTTAAGCCATCTACTTCACCGATGACTTACTAGATGACTACTTCCTAAACGTTTACAGCGAGCGGAATTTGCATTTGAGTAAGTAGTGAGTGTAGGAGAAATAATGGAAACTTACCTCCGTTATCTGCTTATTATAGGGAGTCTGATAAAACATTAATTTATGGAAGTATATCGCTACAAAGATCATAAAAGCGATAAGTTTTGGCGAATCGAACACACAGAATCTGCTTTTGCTATCAATTATGGTAAAACTGGAGCAATTGGGAAATATCAAATTAAAGAGTTTGATAGTAGAGAAAAGTGCATAAAAGAGGTTAACAAACAGATTGCTTCTAAAATGAAAAAAGGATATGAACCTTATCCTGAATTCAACGCAAATAGCCACATATACTTAGATGATGAAGAAATTGGTCCTCATCCGCTGACATCTCATCCAGAATTTCGTAAAAATTTCAAAGCTGACTTTTATTATAGCTGCTTTGATGAGGAAACCCCATTTGGTAGCGATGAAGGTTCAGATACTTTAACACAGATAGCAGAGGATTTACGTAAAGTTAAGACAATTGATTTCACAACTTTCCCGGAAAAAATTCTAGAAACCTACTGGGGCATGACTTACCTGCCTGCAGAAGATATTTCTCGTAAAGCGGTAGAGAACTTAGTTAAAACTGATAAATTAAACTTGATTCAAAGTGATATGGTAACTTTTGCTACCGCTTTTGCACAAATCAAAATCACTGGACAGATTGACAAAAGATTGAAAATTCTAGCATTGAATGCTATGAAGCGGATTGAAATCGTTGCAGAATTATTGGAATGGAATACTTCTGATGAACCATCCGAGATAGGAACAAAAATGATAAGTGATTTGGAAAAGTATGATGCAAGAACATAACAATGATCAAAAATCATTACTTCCTTATGGGATAACAATATCTTTTACTCGAGCTCTAAACTTAACCTGAAAATCTACCACAAAACATAAACCTGCCTGAAATAGAAAATAGCGAGATAATTATTTTCAAGCCTCAAAGTGGATAGACCGAATTTCAGGCAGTACTCGACGGTAAGTATGATACGGTTTGGGCTTGTTGATGAGAATAAAAACTAACCACCGTAAACAGAAAATATCGTATTTTCGTAGAAGATTAAGCAGGTAACTACCAAGACGATGAAAGAAGAGTTGTTAAAAAGAATTACGATGAACCCGAAGGTTAGCTTCGGAAAACCCACTATTCGTAATATGCGCTATCCAGTGGAAGTAATGCTGGATCTGCTCGCGGCGGGTATGACTACCGAAGAAATTTTGGAAGATTACCCTGACTTGGAAAAAGAAGATTTACAAGCCTGCATTCTTTTCGCTAATGAGACAATCCGAGTAAAAAGCATACATAAAGTAGCAGTATGATATGCAGTTTTTGGTAGATGCTCATTTACCGATGCGTTTGGTCTTTTGGTTGAGGGAGAGAGGACACGATGTCATTCATACCCGTGAGCTTCCGCGCAAGAATGAAACCGAGGACATGGATATCATACAATTGGCGGTAGCCCAAAATCGAACAGTCATATCTAAGTATGAGGATTTTTACAAGTATTTCATACTGAAAGGTCAGCCGCCTAAACTGCTGATGCTCACCATGGGCAACATTGTCAATAAGGACCTGATTACCCTTTTTGAAAAGAATATAGATCAGATAGAAGCAGACTTAGCTAATCACAAGGTAGTAGAATTAAGTAATGCAACGGTAACTGTTCATTTTTGAAAGGAAAATACCTCTACAGAAAAAACTACCACAAGCCATGAACTCACCCAAAATAGAGAATAGTGAAGTAGTTATTTTCAAGCCTCAAAGTGGGCAAATCGAGTTTCAGGTAGTGCTCAACGGTGAGCATGATACGGTTTGGGCAACTGAACTTCAAATTGCTGAGATTTTTGGAAGAGATAGAACCGTTATTAACCGACACATTAAAAATGCTTATAAGTATAAAGAGCTTAATAAAGTGGCAACTAGTGCAAAAATTGCACAGGTTCGAAAAGAAGGTAGCAGAGATATAGAAAGATAAGTTCTTCATTACAATCTAGATGTAATCATATCAGTAGGGTATCGGGTGAAGTCACCACTGGCCACTGAGTTTAGAAAGTGGGCTACTCAAAAGCTGAAGGAATATTTACTAAAAGGATATGCTATAAACCCCGAACTCCTTAAGAAGGAAAAAAGTAAGAATGCCGCTCTACAAAAGGAGCTAGATGAGCTTAACGGGAATTTATTTGAAACTCAAAAAGCCCTCACGGATGGGTTATTGACCATCATCTCTCATTATTCAAAATCCTTTGAGCTGCTGGACAAGTACGATAAGGATGAGCTATCTTCTGAAAATCTTCACCAAGAGATAATCTACGTTATCAACTATGAGGATGTAAAAAAAGCGATCCAGAAGCTTAAATCTAAGTTAATTGAAAAAGGAGAGGCCAGTGAACTTTTTGGTAACGAGAAAGATGATTCATTCAAGGGTATTTTAGGAAGCGTGTCTCAAACTGTTTTCAGCGAATTAGCTTATCCAACTATTGAAGAATAAGCTGTACAATTATTATACTCCATCATAAAAGGGCATCCATTTAGCGACGGTAACAAACGCATTGGTTCATTCATTTTCGTTTGGTTTCTTGAGCAAAACAGACACCATCTGAACAAAAGAGGGGAAAGGAAAATTAGCGATAATACGCTGGTAACTTTAGCATTAGCCGTTGCCCAAAGCCTTCCCGAACAGCGAGAAACTATTCAGAAGCTAATCATGAACCGGATAAGAAACTAAACTTGATAAGAAGCGAAAAAGTACAGAAGAAACAACGGACACTGGTTGATGTTATTCACTGAGGAATACTTAGTCAATAAATACTAAACCTACCAAACCGATAATAAATACGATGGCATCCGGATTTTTTGCGCTATTTGATGATATTGCCATACTTATGGATGATGTGGCAGCCATGAGTAAAGTTGCCACCCGAAAAACCGTGGGTATTCTGGCCGATGATCTGGCGGTGAATGCCGAAAAAGCGTCGGGCTTTGTTTCATCCCGGGAGTTACCTGTTCTGTGGAAGATCACCAAAGGCTCTTTCTTGAATAAACTTATCATCCTACCCGTCGCCTTTCTATTAAGTGCCTACCTTCCGGTGGCTATTGTTCCTATTCTGTTGGTGGGTGGGGTGTATTTGGCCTACGAAGGGGCAGAGAAAATATACGAATATCTGTTTCATAAAGGCAACGCGAAGCATAAAGTAGCGGTTACCGAAATGACCGAAGTGGAAGCCTTAGCATACGAGAAGAAAAAGATAAAATCAGCTATTATTGTGGATTTTATCTTATCGGTAGAAATCGTCATTATCGCTTTAGGCTCAGTGGTTAGTGAGCCGATCAATATACAGATTATAGTGGTTTCAATTGTAGCTCTATTAGCCACTGTTGGAGTGTACGGCCTAGTCGCCTTATTGGTAAGAATGGATGATTTGGGTTATCGACTAATAGAAAGCAGGGCAAGTGCTTCAAAAAGCATAGGAAACGCTTTGGTAAAGACGCTGCCCGTCTTAATTAGGGCATTAGGGGTAATCGGCACGCTGGCTATGATTCTAGTAGCCGGGGGCATATTCGTTCATAATGTCCACTTCATACACGACTTGGTGCACGGTTTTCCCACTATCTTAGGGGAATTTATTGTTGGCCTACTAGTAGGCTTGGTATCCCTACCTGTTGTCAAACTATTCTCAAAAGTTATAGGTAAGAAAGAATAACGACAAGAGTAGCGTAAGCATGTAGTGCCGTTATAAAATGCTATGAATCTTAGTAATTAATAGTAAATTTGATCAGAAACAGAGTTCAATAGGAGGCGAAGAATCTCATGAAAGTATTAATTACTGGCGCGTTTCTATCATTCATTTGCCTCAATTGTCCCGCTCAAAAACTACTTTTTCATAAAAATCGTAATCAGGAAGTCTTCTACGAAATTGGTGACAAAATTTCGTTTCGGCTAAAAGGCAGCAAGGACAAAATTGCCCAAAAAATTACTGGATTTCAGGACAGCCTGATCTTGTTTCGGAACTACCAAGTCAACCCCAGTAGCATATCGCATCTACACGTAGATGAAAAGACTAAAACTTGGTACATCATGAAGTATAAGTACGATAAGTTACTGCTTATTGCGGGTATAGGGTATCCACTGATAGACCTCGTGAATAGTGGGGAGTTAGACCCAACTACACTCATTATCGGAGGCAGTTTGATCAGCGCTGGCTTGCTCGCCCGGTGGTTCATTAAAAAGACAATAAAAATTAGAGGGAATCGGCGGTTGATAATTGTTCAGCCGTTTAACGCCGCAGTAGCTTCTGACTAATCAAGGCCTCCATCACTGACTCACGGTAGTGGCGGCTGATGGGGATGATTTGTTGACTAATAAAGATTTGATTTCCTTCTACTGAGGTGATTTTATCTTTGGCTACCAAGTATGATTTATGGGTTTGGATAAACCGTTCGCTTGGTAAACGTTCCGCGACACTTTTCAATGTAACCAACGTCATGTACTTATCCCGTTCGGTGTGTATGACTACATAGTTTTGCATAGCTTCTACATAACGAATATCATCCACTGCAATCTTTTCATATTTCTGGTCTACTTTTACAAAAAAGTAATCATCGTCGGCTTCGCTCGAAGTAGAAGGAGTAGTTTCGGTTATTGGAATTGAGTTAGCCGCTTGTTGCTGAAGCTGCCATTGAGCTTTGGCTTTATTCGCTGCTTGATAAAAGCGATCAAAGGTGATGGGTTTAAGCAGGTAATCCAGCACATCGAGTTGGTAGCCTTCCAGGGCATACTGCGGATAAGCCGTGGTTAGAATAATAAGCGGAGGGTTCCGCATTGTTTTCAGAAAGTCAATACCGTTGAGTTTGGGCATTTGCACATCCAGAAAAATCAAATCGACCGAGTGCTGATCGAGTAACGTTCCCGCTTCCAGCGGCGATTCACACTCGCCCACCAGATTCAGGAAATCCAGCTCTTGAACATACCCAGCCAGTCCCTCTCGGGCCAGCGGTTCGTCGTCTACTACTAGGCAATTAATTTTCATGAAGGTCAATGGTCAATTCAACCGAGTAGGTTTCGTTTTGACTACTAATTTGCAGGGTATACTGCTGCGGATACAGCAAATCTAAGCGGCGCTTTACGTTAGCTAAGCCAATACCACCGTAGTACACTGCATCCCGGGCTTTGGGCTCGGCTGGCTCTTGCGAATTTTCTACTGTAAACCGAATTTGCTTTTCCTGCTGCGCTAGCGAGATTCGGAGAAAGTTATCTTGCTGCTTCCCTTTGGATACGTGTTTAAAGGCGTTTTCCACAAAGGGCATCAGAATGAACGGGGCAATCTTTGCTCCGTTTACATTTTCACTTACATCCAATGCTACCGAAACGTTTTTATTAACCCGTAGCTTTTCTAAAGCCACGAAGTTAGCTAGGTAGTGCACTTCCTTTTTCAGTGGAATCTGCGGTTCGTTGCACTCGTAAAGCTGGTAGCGGAGCAAATCGGAAAACTTAGAGAGTGTGTTAGTAGCCATTTTGGGATTTTTCTCAATGAGAAAGTGAATAGAGTTAATCGTATTAAATAGAAAATGAGGATTAAACTGCGAGCGAAGAAACTTCAATTCCGTCTCTAGCTTTTCCTTTTCCAATGCCTGAGTTCGCTTTTGGTCTTTCAGGTAATCCTTCGCCAACTTAGCAATCATCACCGCCACTACCGCAGTAAATGCATTACTGGCCATAATTCCTAGAAACTCCGAATACGTTCCTCTAAACCAATCTCCAGCTACACCCCACCATTCCCCAGTAGATAAGTAATACATTCCCTGAAAGTTTATGGTAATTAGCAAGGCCGATAAAAGTACGCATCCTAAAAAACTCAGAGTATACCAAACGTAGCGCTGCCGCTTAAGTAGCCTAGGAATGAAGTAGTAAATGTTAAGGTACGCTCCCGCTCCATAAGCAATTGATTGCGTAATTATACTGAACAGTGTTTCCCAAGAGAGAAAGGCGGCACCGCTGAACAATAGTGCCCAGAATGAATTATACACCACCCAAAACGCAATGTGATACAACTTGTATCGAACGATTACTTGGTAGGATTGTGATCCTTCCCATTGAGAAAATAGATTATCCATATCTGTAAAATTGCTCTAAGTAAGGTAGCAAAACAACTTTGGTTGACCAAATGCACCCTACGGCTGACAAGACACGGATGGTAAAGGGTGAAAGGTCAAGGGTAAAAGGTTCGGCTATATATAAACCCTGCTACCTTCAACCCTGCACCTTTCTACCCCCTTCATCAACGCTCCACTGCATCTGGTCAACTAAGTTTCTGCTTCATCTGGTAAGCCCCTTTCTTTGAAGCATTCATTCACCAAAAATCTATTTTAATTATGAATTCTTTACCATTAATTTCCCGATTCTTATTTATAGCTCTTGGGTGTGCTATCAGTTTACCATCTTTTGCACAAGTAAATCCAGAAGTGCGGCAGCTATTTTACCAGGGCTACCTCACCGCGACCAAAGCTCCTTGGGAGCAAGCAATAGAAATTATTAACCAGGATGCTAGCCTCGATGAGACTCAAAAAATCCACGCAATTACTGAAGCTCAGTGCGGTTTGTTAAACTATACGATGGCCAATCAGGATGAGGCTACCTACGAAGCAGTAGCTGACGATATGGAAGCAAATTTGGAAACCCTGCTCGAGCAAGACTCTGACGATGCCGTAGCTCTGGCAAAAATGGCTCAACTACTGGGAGCTACTATGAGCTTTAAACGCTGGAAAGCGATGTACTTGAGCCCTAAGAGCGAAGAGCTAGGCAGCCGTGCCCTAAAAGCTGATCCGGAAAGCCCTGAAGCTTGGATGCAACGCGGTGGCTCGCGCCTGTTCACTCCCGAAATGTTTGGTGGCGATGTAGATGAAGCAGTAGCCGCCTATCAAAAAGCGGTACAGTACTACGAAGCTCAACCTGACCATACTAACAACTGGCGATACTTAGATGCACTCGCTTGGCTGGGACAGGCCCACCAAAAAGCCGAACAAACTTCGGAAGCTATTGCAACCTACCAAAAAGCCTTGGAAGTAGAACCTAACTTCGGTTGGGTGAAGTACAAACTGATGCCCCAAGTCATCGCTAAATCCTCAAGTAAGTAGCAATCAAGCGATTCTATCTCACCCCCTTTTGAAAAAGTGCCTGTCCCAGATTTATTCTGGGGTGGGTAGGAGGGGGTAGACAAATTTTCCTTTTCCAGTATACCTCATTATTACCCTATATTTCATGAAATCCTACTTCCTGCCTCTCGTTTTCTTCTTCTCTTCCACCTTTTCCTTCGCCCAAAATCTAGTCACCGTTCAAGGACAGGTAGTGGATGCAACTACTCAAGAGTTGTTGGTTGGTACAAACGTATATCCGCTATCAAACTGGCAGCAAGGCACTAGCACCGATGATGAAGGACTATTTTCATTAGAAGCCACTGAAGGCGATACTTTAATGGTCACCTTTATTGGCTATGAACCTCAACTAGTTCCAGTAACTAAAAAAGACCTTTTAGTAGAACTTAAGTCTAATATTCAGAATATGGAAGCGGTAACGGTAGAAGCTTCCAGTTTGGTAGCCGAAGAGTTTAGCATCAAAAAGATTGAGCAGTTGGAAATTTACACCAATCCAAATGCTAGAGCTGATCCACTGTTGGCGGTCAACTCGCTTCCGGCAGCTACTACGCTGGACGAATCAGCTAGCATCAGCTTACGGGGCAGCAGTCCAGCCCAGACGGGTATTTTCTTGAACGATGTTCCCATCTATGACGCGGTTCGTTTTGCCCAACTCAATGGCATCGGTACGTTCAGCATTTTTAATACAGCCCTAATTAAACAACTACAAGTATTTCCTAGCAATCCGCCGCTAGAATTTGGTAACACCTCGGCCGGGCTTATTTCTTTGCAAACCGTTGAGCAGATTCCCGAACGGGCGAGCGTCAGTGCCACTATTTCTCCAGCTAGTGTTGGGGTTTACACTAACTTGCCCACTGGGTCAGCTTCGGCAGTGTCGTTATTCAGTAATTATCAGCCGTCGGGTATCCTTCAAGCGATGAATTCCCGCGCCTTGCAAGACCTGAAGTACTTTCACACCCTAGATTTTGGGGCACACTACTTTCATCAGCTAAGTGAGAAAACGGACCTAAAAGTGTTTAACTATGCCGTAAGCGAGGGATACCGATTCGCCAGTCGGCACCCTTCGGGCGATGATACCTTTCGGATGCAAAAGTGGCGTAATTTTACTGTTGCCAATCTGCGAACCCAATACGAGCATTCACTGCTGACTTTTAACAGCGGTTTCAGTGTCAGCGATATGGGTCTTGCGGTAGGTAATCTGGATATTGATATGCAGAATCAAGACCTGTACTTTTCAGCCAACTACACTCACTTTTGGGATAATTGGACACTGAAAACAGGCTTTACTTACGACGACCGCCAAGCCCATGTCTCTGGAAGGTCGCCAGTATTCAATTACGCCCGTGCCTCCCATCATCCCGTTGATTCATTTGATAGCCAAGTTCAGGTACGGGTACCCGAAGGTTACGTCTACGGAAAGTATCAACCTCGCCAGCGTTGGACATTCGGAATAGGGCTTCGGAAAAATGTACCGATAAACAATCAACCCGATTATCTGAGCTACCAGTTTAATACCCATTACCAATTGGCCAAGCATCAAACCCTAACGTTCTCCGCTGGGCGGTATCACCAGCAAGTAATCCCACAAGAAGAGTCCGCTCCGAGTTTCTACCGCAGCGATCAGCTCTCGATGGACTATCAGTACCAAAGGAAAGGTAAAATCTTATCGTTGGCGGTTTTTTACAAGGATAGCCGGGCGGACGAAGTGCAGCAAGAAACCTACGGAGCTGAAGCGGCAGCCGATATTCGCTGGTCGCCTAAGTTAAGAACACAAATTTCTTACACTTACCTAAATGCTACCGTAAAAGAAGGCGAGACTACGGTTTCATCGCCCTATGATCTGAATTACTTTGTACGCGGTAGCTTTACTTATCAATTAAGCGCACATTGGTCGTTAAGCAGTATTTTCATCCATCGGCAGGGCACTTTTTACCAGCCAGTAATAGATCGTTCTTGGAATGACAACTTAGAAGTGTACGTGCCGACCTATGCCTCGGCCAGCCAAGCCCTCAGATTACCCGATTACAATGTTGTAGACCTCAGCATCAGCCGGGTATGGCCACTGTCGGAAAAACTATCAGCGGTAGCCTTTGGCAATATCAACAATGTGCTCAATCACCGCAACGTACGTACTATCAACTACAATCAGGATTACTCTCAGTCTTTTAACGAGCTATTCGCTCAGCGCACCTTTTATGCTGGAGTGGTACTACGGTGGCAGTGATTTTACGGTGTTTAAGTGTTCAAGCGTTCAAGTCTACATATTTTATGAACGCAAGAATACCATAATACTACCTGAACACTTTGACATGAAACTTGTACCTCGTTTAGTCAGTTAAATAGATAGACTGTCTGAACTATGCTGAAATTTATTATCATCACCGTCCTATTTATCTACGTGGTTTACAAAGCCAGCGACTTCATTCTCCGCATGATTGATAGCATTACTGGCGGGGGACGGCGAGTAAATAATACTAATCGGCAGAAGCGTAATTTTGGTCCTGAATACCGTCGTCAACAAAAACAAGGTCGCTCCCGCCAACCTAACGGCGATGTGAATATTGATTACATTCCCGAAGATCAGAAGAAAAAGCAACGGTCTTCCCAGGACTTTAAGGGTGGTGACTACGTTGATTACGAAGAGATAAAGTAATTTTAGCAGCTATCTCCTCCGATACATTAGCACTTCATCATTATTCCGGGTAACTAGCATCGTCGGGGTTTGATTAACGGGTAAGATCACCGCATCCCGTACTTCCCCCTCAACCCGAATTCCTGACATTGCTGCCGACACGGTTCGGAAACGCCGTCGGCTGGATCCCGTCAAAAACACGCCTCGGCTGGCATCATGACGACCGACCTGAGGTTTTAAGGCATAGAAGTTACCCCCTAGCCAAATATCGGCGTGCCCATCGTTGTTCCAATCGTGCACCGCAATAGCAAAGACTGGGGCTACTTGGGCTTCTACAGGTAGGGACTGCAAAGAGAGTTGGGTGCTATCGTTCCAAAGGATAGCACTTT
Source organism: Bacteroidota bacterium (assembly GCA_039198955.1). Lineage (GTDB taxonomy): Bacteria > Bacteroidota > Bacteroidia > Cytophagales > Cyclobacteriaceae > Tunicatimonas. The sequence continues at coordinate 28,045 of JBCCTI010000040.1, forward strand.
CCAGATACTCAGCTTGGTAAGCAATAGAGGCATCCCGGGTAGCTGGGGGAAACAATGACTCATAAGTTTGGCTGGCGTAATCTTCGTGCTTTAATATTTGCTTTCGTAAGTTAGGTAGCTGTTTGGTAAGTTCCATTTTGGTGGCAAATGGGTAGGATTGATTATCTTGGGGCGGATACCAATTGAGAACGAACTCACTTTTGTTGTTCTGATCAAAATCATTGACAAACATAGTGAGCGGCTCTTGAGGCGATGCTTTAAGTTTAGAATTTAATCCCCAATTGCCTAATACGAAATCGGTGTCGCCATCCTGATCCAGATCAGCCGCCTCTACGCGCGTCCACCAACCTCTACTATTGGGTAGCGTCTGATTATCGGCTAATTGCCCTCCATTATTTCTAAAGATATGTACTCCCATCCAGTCACCCACAACGACTAAATCTTGGTCTTGGTCTCCGTCAATATCTGCCCAGGTAGCATCAGTTACCATACCGATTCCGGCCAGCGATTCAGGGGTAGCATCTTGCCATACGCCTCGGTCATTTACGAGTAAAAAACTACGAGGAGTAAGACCGTAATTACCCGGAATGCAACGCCCCCCGAGAAATAAATCGGTGTCGCCATCAGCATCAAAATCCTGAGCCTCTACAGTGGAAAAATTGCCCACGATAGGGGGCACTTGACTTTCATCCAATGTAAAGCGGCCTTGTCCGGTGTTCTCAAAATAACGTAAAGCAAATTGCTGACTGCCCCGCTGGTATTCGTTACCCCCGGCTCCCAGTATTAAATCCAGGTCGCCGTCGCCATCGTGGTCAAACAAAGCCCCACAACTACTCTCGAGAACTTTGGTAGCCTGAAAGTCAGGAATAGTCATTGGACGAAATTTACCGCCCGCAGTTTGTACAAATAATTGGTCGGCATTATCAGTAGCTCCTAACAGGATAAAGTCTTCCCGGGCATCGCCGTTAACATCACCTGTAATTACGCGGGGGCCATCGGTAGAAAGCATTCGCCAAAGTAAAATTTCGTGGTCAAAGTCGTTATAGGTATTTTCCTGATGCTGGGCTTTCCCCCGAATTATGTCTTGGCTTATCTCAACAAAAGCCGAAAGTGGTTTTGCTGAGCTTTGATTGGGGTTTATCGAAGATACTGCATCGGTATACTGCAGAATGAGGGTTTGGTTGGTAGGGACTTGAGTGAGCGTTTGCTGTGCCCCATCAGGCCAAATTACTTCCAACTGATCTACTATTTCTAACGAACCCGTGCCAAAAATAAGGTAAGGTTCGACACTGCTCTCAAATCCCCGGGTGGTATAATTTTCCAGCATCTGTAAATTTGCTCCGCTCCGCAACGTTACTTTGGTGCCAATACCAAAGGAGTTGGTGGCGTATCCGTCGAGCTTAATTTTAAGATAAGTATTATCGGTTTGTTCTGCCCCGTTTTGATACACAAAGGCAGGCATATTTACGTTATTGACTACCAAGTCAAGGTCACCATCATTATCTAGATCGCCGTAGGCGGCTCCGTTGCTGAAGGAGGGCTGGGCTAGCCCCAGTGCTTTGGCCTGATTGCTGAAATGTAAATTAGCGGTATTAGAAAAAGCAAAATTCTTGAGGGGGTTAGAGGGCATTTGAGCGATCAGAGAAGGGTAATCAACTTCTTCCTTGGCAGCAATCTTTCGGTAAATACCGTTATCACCCAGGAAATCCCGAAAATCCATGTACATCAGGTCACGGTAAATACCATTGCTGACGAATATATCTTTACGTCCGTCATTCTCAAAATCGAAGAACAAAGCCCCCCAACTCCAGTCAGTAGCCGCTACTTCAGCCAACATACCCACTTCTTGGAAGTCACCTTGTCCATTGTTTAGGTGCAAACAGTTTTGACCGATCTGATAGTGATAGTTAGCGCGGTACTTCATATCTTCCAAGTGGTACGGATCGAAGGCTGACACCGCCTTGAGCCGATAGTTGTCTCCCGCGAGCATATCGGTAGTGAATATCTCAGGGTGACCATCGTTATTAATGTCTGCCATATCGCCACCCATGCTAGAAATCGAGCAGAAATTAATACGATCAATAAGTTCCTCTGAGAAGGTTCCATCCCCCTGATTAATGTAGAGGTAATCGCGCTCCCAGAAATCGTTACTTACGTAGATATCTGGGTAATGATCATTGTTGATATCACCAATCACTGTTCCCAACCCAAAGCCAATGGCACTGCTGTAGATTCCTGCTTCTAAAGTTACATCAGTAAAGGTGTTTCCATCGTTTCGGTAGAGCTTATCGCCACCCAGCTCATCGGGTTTATCCCGCATACTTTTGTAGAGGTCGATCCGGCTGGGGTCTTTGAAGCTATTATTGAGTAGATAGCAATCTAGGTCACCATCCGCATCGTAATCAAAGAAGGCAGCTTGGGTAGAATATCCCTGGTTATTCAGACCGTATTTTTCGGCTGCTTCGGTAAAGGAAGGTAATCCTTCTTCAGCTAGCGTTCCGCTATTGATGAATAGTTCGTTTTCTTTGTTGTCTCCCGCTACGTCGCCGGAGTTACTCACATAAATATCCAGCCAGCCATCGCCATTGATGTCAGCCATAGTAGCCCCGGTACTCCAGGCACGGGTTCCCGCTACTCCAGTCTGCGCGGTAATATCTTCAAACCTAAAATTTCCCCGGTTGAGGTAAAGTCGGTTTCCACCCAGATTAGCCGTGAAATACAAGTCAGCCAAGCCATCATTATTGACGTCACCGATAGCTACCCCACCCCCGTTATAAAAGTTGCGGTAGGTGAGAATGTTGAAGTCTTTCTGATCTTCTACCTGATTGATAAAACCGATACCCGTAGCCGTACTGTCGAGTAGTTGAAACAGGGTAGAGGGTTTCTGTTCTTCTGGCAAAGTATTTTCATCCTCGTTCGGTTGTGAATCACAACCGAGAATAGCAACCGCCAAATAATAAAGAAGAGTAGATTTTATAAGGTTACTGAAAATCCCCCTCCCCCCTTTTCCTAAGGGGGAAAAGCCCTTCATAAGTATGATTGGAATGTTCACAATATCCATAAGCAGGTGAATCATTTGTCAATTTGGAAGAGGGAAGATTCCTCTTCCATCGGCACCCATGTACTCTCCCCAAAGTATGGGCTTTTTCATTGGGATACCTACATCGAGCCGTTTTACGGTCATGCCCAGAAATCGAAATAAGTCATTAGCATTGTAGTACTGGGGATAGACTATATCCAGGTAATTATCTCGATCGAGATCACCGATCCAGGGGGTGGAGTAAAAGTTCTTGAAACCATCGGTCTTGTCCAACACTTGCTGGCGTCCGCGGACAAAATCTACTACTACCAATTGGCTGTTTACTGTAGCTGGTGACCGAATTTCTTCAGTCAATTGGGTAGAACAGTCGTACTCACCGATGCTTAAAATTGCTTCGTCAGTCCCATCATTATTAATGTCATATACCACTGGTGATGACAAAGAGAAACAGCCAATAGAGTCCTGATAAGCGATCGTTCCGTCTTTGCCGTCGAGTACTACTTGTGTGGCAATGGTGTAATCCGGCCAAGTGCCCCGACTCATAGTCGCCAGAAAATCAGGGGTAGCATCGCCAGTGAACTGGCCTACGGCAAAACCATTGCTACATTCCATCTGGGGAAATGAGCGATTCCAGATAAATTTTGAAGTTTTTCCGTCGATAGCATAAATCTGGCTGGCGTGCGTAGCAGCAATAATATCGTAGTAACCATCTTGGGTAATATCAGCGATGACCGGAGGTGCAATGAATCCATGCCCTTGTTCAGATATTAGTACCGTAGCTTTACTTAACTTTTGGGATTTGAGCTTTGCTAGGGTAGTTTCATAGAGGTTGCCACTCATGGTTTCACCCCCTGTACCGAAAATTATCACATTTTCTTCGTTACCAGGCTGAGTAAAACAGAGTGGCGACATATAAGATTCCTGTCCATCGGGCATAGTATCAGCTGCTAAAATAGTACCTGACTTAAGATCGAGCAACATGAGAACCCCCGGAAAACGGTCATCGGTAGAGCCGGGTAGTGCGTCCCAGTTACCGCCATTGACCGTCAACAGATCAGGGTGCCCGTCTTCATTCTGGTCAGGCACCAACGTGCTGTTGTAGAAATTATAACGGGCGTACTGAAGGATAGAATCATCTTCAAATGTGTACTCATATTTCCAGATCATTTCACCGTTGGTTCCATTCAGAGCCATCAAGTTATGGTTGCGCCCACCGATAAAAATATCGTCTACACCATCGCTGGTAATATCGTAGAAAGTAGCCGAACCTACTATTTGGGCAGACGCACTTTGCTGCCACAGAAGCTCTCCCGTATTTCCATCCAAGGCAACAACGCCGTATTCGCTAGGAGCCAGTTCCTCAGTTCCGGCACCCATTACAATATCTAATATACCGTCTCCATTTAGATCAGTGGCTTTAGGAGAAGACTGAGAGCCGATCTGATACAGGGATTTAGACCATAATAATTCAGCTTTTTTGGGTTGGCTACAAGCGACGAGTAGCCCCAGTAATGAGGAGTAGATAATAGTTTTGTTCATGATCCCAATCACAGCATTCATTCCATTCTACGCAAAAACAAATAGCGGCACCGAATAATTTCAGTGCCGCTATCATTGCTAAGTGCGATGTTCACCAATTAGTTCACATCCCACCACATACGGGTCATAACATCATCGGGCAGCGTAGCACCCTCTGAGAAATTGGGATTGGTGGCCACCTCAATGGAAAAATATTCGATTCGGCGGAATATCTCTCCACCTGAGACATTACCTGGATAGTTTACTGGGGTAAGCTGAGGGAACCCAGTTCTACGCCAGTTGCTGTAAGCTTCGTACCACTGCATGAAATTAGCCGCCCAGTGGTGCTCGCCAATCATCTCTTCGGTACCGTCAAACGGGTTAGCTGCTAGGTAAGTATCTACCTCAGCATCAGTTACGGCAAGTGACTCATCAAAGATAGTCCACTGCTGCATAGAACCTCGTACTCCGGCGTTGAAGTGATCTTCGGCACTTCCGCTGGCCCAACCCTTTAGAATCGCTTCAGCTTGTAGGAATTCTACTTCAGCATAAGTCATGAATATGAACGGATCGTCTACGTCTAGCATAGCTGGGTTTAGACGAGAGTAAAATAATTCTCGATTAATTGGTTCAGAAACACCCTCAAACTCCAGAATAGTTTCTGCATCATGGCCGTTCGGCATTCCCTTCTGGGCATCAAAATCGGTGATGTAGGGTCCACCCCAAATTCCGATACCGCCACTGTAAATCATCAGGCGGGGATCGTTCCGCTCCTTCAGCCAATCCACTAAGGTTTTACCCAACATATTATTTGCACCCCAATCGTCAGGAATCATGGCACGGGAAATACCATTTTGATTAAACCACTGGCTAGGGCCAGACGCCATCTGTATCCAAGCCATATCCTCATTGCTTTCCATTACTCCTCCCGCCAGGGCTTTCTGCACGAACTCCTGAGCCGTGGCTGGATCTACGTTGGAGATACGCATGGCCAAGCGAAGCATTAAGGAGTTGGCAAACTTTTTCCACTTATCGAAATCGCCACCGAATATAAGATCGGCATTACCCACTTCATCGGGACCAGTACCAATGGTATTAGCCGCCGTTTCTAGCTTAGCTAGCATATCTTTGTAGATAAACTCCTGCTCGTCGTACTTGGGAAAGAAGATTTGATCCACTCCCCGGTTAGCTTCAGTGTAAGGTACATTTCCGTGCAGATCAGTCACGATATGCATCGGAACGATGTACATCACCTGCGCCATATTGTGCAAGTTGGTCCAGCTAGGGTTGGTTCCCTCCGGGCCAGTCTGCCGAATTACCTCGGCCAGCGTTTTTAAAGCGCCTGGGTAGAAGAACCGCATAGTGCCATCAAAACTATCCAGATGGCGGAAGTATTTATCCCCCGAACCGCGCTCACCACCTATTTGCAGCGTGGCCATCTGCTGAATGAGACCAGAAGCTAAGTTTAAATGTACCCGGCCGTTAATAAAGCGGTTTTCGGCCGACCTTACCTGACCCTGAGAGAACATAAACTTCCAGTCCAGCTCGAGGGCCGCCGTGGGATCGTCGTTTAATGCTACTAACTCATCATTATCACAGCCAGATAGGGGTATCAAGCAGATGGTAGCGAAGAGTAGTACTATATTAAAATATTTCATTTCTATTACTCTTTAGTTTGTTACTTAATTAAAAACCTACCTTCAGGTTGAATCCGAAAGAACGAGTTTGCGGAACTCCAAAGTATTCCAATCCTTGTGAGTTGGTATTGTTGTAGGTTGATTCAGGATCAACATTGTCCAGGTTGGTATACAAAAGAAGTAGATTTCGCCCTACAAACGAAAGCCGTACTGATTGTAGGGGAGTATTAGATAATAAGCTAGTAGGTAAGCTGTAGCCAATACTCAACTGTCGAAGTTTAGCAAAGGAAGCATCGTAGATAAAGCGGTCAGCCAGTCCAGAGTACGCTCCCCAGAATGCTGGAATTTCAGTTTCATCCAACGTCTTGGTAAACGCCTCACCATCTTGGTTAACTCCGGTAACCGTCAGTGACTCTCGCCCTTCGGATACAAAGCCTAGTCCGGAAGTAGGTTCTACGGTCATTCTATGCTTACCAGAGCCTACAAAACGAGCGTTAGAACCGGAGTAGAGCTCTCCACCCGCCTTGAAGTCAACCAGGAAGTCCAGGTATATACCTTTATAGGAAAAGGTATTGGTGATACCTCCGATGAATCTGTGAACCCCGTTTCCTAAGATAGAGGTTTCAGCAGATCGTATGGGCTGTCCACTGTCTTCGTTGAATACGGGTTGGCCATCAATCATCATTTGGGTAAATCCGGTAATAGTACTAAATCGCTGCCCTACAATATTTTCAGTAAAAGCCGATCGAGTACGAGGTTCCCCGGTCTGGAATCTCTCGATTCCGGGTGATAGAGCAATAACCTTATTATTATTTAGGGAGAAGTTAAAGCGTACATCCCAAGCAAAATTAGTTTTCTGGATAGGTGTACCGGTTAACAAGAGTTCAATCCCGCTGTTTTCCATCTCTCCAATGTTGATGGTAGTGGCTTCAAAACCAGAAGCCCGTGAAATCTGAGCATTCAGAATATCGTCAGTCGTTCTCTGCTGGTAGTACGTGAAGTCAACTCCCAAGCGATTACTTAAGAACCGTAGGTCAACCCCTACTTCAAACTCCGTTGAGGTTAGCGGAACTAGTAGTTGGTTAGGAATTGAATTTTGGGAAATACTAGCAGTAGGCTGACCCAAGTGACCTTGTCCCAGATCATACGTCAGGGCGAGTTGGTAAGGGTCGCTATCGCCACCTACTTGCGCCCAGGAAGCTCGTAGTTTACCGAAGGGAAGGAAGTTACCATCAGCCAATCCGAATAACTCAGAGAACACAAAACTACCTCCGATAGAAGGGTAAAGTATACTGTTCGTTTCCGGATTCAGCGTGGAGAACCAGTCGTTACGCGCCGTACCAGTCAGATAGATTATATCCTTAAAACCAACATTCACTGAGCCAAATACGGAGTTAATCCCCCTTTCGTTAAAATCATAAAGAGGGTTCTGGTTCGCTAGGTTGGCAAAGGTATTGAAGAACGGGATATTGAAGTTGTTACCGGCCAGTTGCAGCCTTTCGGAAGATCGGCGCATGATGTTAGCACCCACAAAGGCATCTACCGAGATATCACCGTAACGGTCATTAAATCCGATGATCCCTTCTATATTTGTCTCTCGTATTCGGTCTTCCCGCTCTCGCATGCTACCCCGACGCTGAAAGCCAGTACCGAATGGGGTTAGGTCAGTTTCTCTACGAGTATACCAATCCATACTGAATCGTCCTTGAGCATACAAGAAGTCGGTAACATCAAAGCGAACTACATTAGAGGTAATGATTCGGTCGCGAATATCATCGTTTTCAAATTGATTAGCCGCCCACCAAGGGTTTTGATTCCAAAGGTCATTAGATATCTGCAGTTCTTCGCCAGGGCCTTTGCCATCAAAGGTTGTTACTCCTTCCGGTACCGCCCCTGGCTTATTAGGGTCACCTCTGAGATCATCCACATCGTAATTATTAGGTAACCTCAGCAGCCCTTGGGGAGCATTACCCGGGGAATCAGATATGCGAGGGCGGTTCTGGGCGTTTTCATTTGAATACAAAACCTTGGAAGTAATCGTGATCCGATCAGCGTACTTACCGTTATACGATAAGCTTACATTATTCCGGGTGAATCCGGAGTTAGGGATGATTCCTTCGTTATCCAGGCGAGAGAAGTTCAGGCGAACCCGCTGAGTTTCACTGCCACCCGAGAAGCCAATAGTGTTAGTAAAAGTAGTTCCTATCTGATAAAATGCATCAAGGTTATCGTCTACAAAAGAGTAAGGGCGCTCCACTCCGTCAAACTGAGGAATCAGGCTACCGTCTAAGCGGCCACCCCAATCGCCAGTTCCGAATTCAAAAGCCTCCTGAGCGGTAGTAGGTCTACGCCCCTGAGTTCCCTGTCCGTACTGATCCTGGAAATCAAACAGGTCAATAATGTCTTCAAACACAAAGTTAGAGTTAAATTCAATGCCGATACCGGGGCGGTCTTTCCCGCTTTTGGTCGTAATCAGAATCACTCCGTTGGAGGCACGTGAACCGTAGAGTGCGGCCGCATTAGCTCCTTTCAGTACGCTGATGTTCTCGATGTCGTCGGGGTTGATACTGGAAGTACCGTCCCCTTCGTCAGAACCACCCCAAAGACCAGCTTGGCCGAAACCCGAGTTATCCATCGGTACTCCGTCAATGACGTACAGCGGCTGGTTATTACCATCGAGGGATACGTTACCTCGGATAATTACCCGGCTAGAACCAGCCGGGCCGGAAGCAATATTACTTACGTTGACCCCGGCAACTTTACCCGCCAAAGAGTTGGCTAGGTTGATTTCCCGGGCCTCTTGGAAGCTTTCTCCGGCCACTTCCTCTACCGAGTAGCTCAGTGATTTTTCATCGCGCTCTACTCCGAGGGCAGTTACCACCACTTCAGTAAGTTGTTGTACATCGGCATCCAATGCAAGGTTCACCGTGGATCGATTACCTACCGTAACATCCTGCGTAGTGTAGCCAATCGATGAAAAGGTGAGAACCGGATTATCTCCGGAGACGGTAATTACATAATTACCATCGATGTCAGTCACGGTACCTATGGTTGTTCCTTTTACCAGAACGTTTACGCCCGGCAATGAGGAATCTTCTTCAGCATCCGTAACTTTCCCGCTGACTTGGCGCTGTGCCCACACATGGGACACACCAACTGTCAGCATCAGTAAAACGAGTAGTCGTTTTCTCATGGAAGGTAGATTTAAATTATAGAATTAGAAATAAATAAGATACAGAGGATAATTAAAATAGTCGTAAAGTGAGGTGTAGATAGTAAGTTTTAGGTTTATTTTAGGCAATAAAAGTACTTATTTCTGAAAAACTTGCAAAATATTACAAATAATTATCAGGAATAAATTTTCAGGTTCTAGCCTTACTTAGCCGAATTTTAATAGAAATGTCCTTGTAAGGACAAACGGCTTTACCACTCTTCTGATTTATTTCTTTCTTACAATTCAGCTTTTTTTACCTTATTCCATAGAATTAACTAATTGGATATGAGATACTTAAATTTTTGATTGGTATTAATTCTTTTACATACGACATACGACATATGACAATATAAAGCTGCTTGGAATCTCGGGATAATTTATTGGTCGCGTAACTCTATGTTAAGGCACAATCACCTAAGGACACTTGGCTGAGCCTGTATTTTTATTTTGAGGAAAAAACTTTACGAATGCCTTTTTTCAAAAACGGTGACTGTAAGTGAATGTAACAAGATGCTTGAAAGGTGACTACTTCATTTGCTGTATTCGGGCGTATACTGGACAAGAAGGTTCGTGAGCTCCCGGCAGATAGCCAGTGCTCATCAGAAACTCATTCACAATTTCTACCCCCACAAATTTAAAATGCTTTTTAAACAGCTTTACCCACTCTTCCTTCGTCTTTGGATGATGGTGACCGAGCCAGTTCTTGAATGAGCCGTATTCCTCCTGAAGCAGTGTAATCTGCTGGGCATTATAAATGACAGCGTTTACTTTCAGTCGGTTTCTGATAATACCAGCGTCGTTTAACAGGCGGTCCCGGTCGTGTTCACCATAATTTGCTACCTGCTCAATACTAAACTCTGAGTACGCCCTACGGAAGTTATCTTTCTTCTTCAGAATAGTTGTCCAGGACAAACCCGCTTGGTTAATTTCTAAGATTAGCCTTCCGAATAGTTCATCATCATCTTCCAGAGGAAACCCGTACTCATGATCGTGATAATATACATTGGGGTTACTAGTATCCATTTGGCGAACTGCTTGACAGTAGGTCATGACTTGCGTGTTAATGTGTTAAAATGTGATGGTATTCAGGTCATATTAGAATAACCTCTAGAGGAGCCTTTAATTTTGTAGTATTTAAATATTTACAAGAAGCCGCTATTTTTTTGTTAAAATTACTTTAATCCACCATCGATAAGGGAATACTCGTCAATAATTTTCATAGCTCCGCTCGTTGCTGGATAAGTAACCTCTACAGCGGCTCGCCATCGTCGCTAGCCCGATAGGTTTCTTTTTGTCCAGGCTGGATTAACGAGGGATTTTGAGGGTAATTTTTGGCCAGTGCAAGACGCTTGAGGTGGGCGATGTGCGGACATCAGCTAACGAAAGTAACGCCGGGCCACGCTGGCAGAATAGCCGAAAAGCGCACCAAACCCTCAAATTTATGTGTCAGCACGCCCTAGTACAGCGTAGCAAAAGCCCTACCCAAATGCTCCACAATATCGGAGGCAATCAGTGATTCTCGGCTAAGTTTTTCAGCAGCCAGATCACCCGCTAAGCCGTGCAAGTGTACTCCTAGCAGGGAAGCCGATAATGAATCGTACCCCTGAGCAACTAAGGCGGTGAGTACCCCGGTAAGCACGTCACCGCTTCCCCCCGTAGCCATGCCGGGGTTTCCGGTGCTATTGAAATAGATTACTCCTTCAGGAGTACTGATAGCCGTATGGGCACCCTTCAGTATAACATAAACCTGATATTTCTTACAAAACCCTTTGAGTAATTCTAGGCGGTGGAAGTCGTTCTGAGCTTTTTCGGTAAGTCGTTCAAACTCTTTGGGGTGAGGGGTCAGTATAGTATTTTTAGGAAGCAGATTCAGCCAATCCCGGTATTGACCGCAGATATTGAGGGCATCGGCATCTAGTACCAGTCGTAAGTTCCAGCGTTTTGCTTCTTTCAGTACTGACTGTACTGCTTCGGCTGTTGATGCTTTCGTGCCCAATCCAGGACCAATACCGATTGCGTCATAATCCTCGATAGGGATAGTATCTTCTTCGGGTAAATAGCTAATATGTTCGGAAAGCGGGTCAACGGTTACCATTGCCTCGGGTACGGTGGTTTGCATAATCTCGTAGCCAGCGTAGGGAACGTGTACGGTTAACAATCCTACTCCCCCTCGGGCACAAGCCCGACTGCATAGCACTGCTGCGCCCATTTTTCCGTGACTGCCGCTAATGATTAACGCCCGACCGTAATTACCTTTATGGGAGTGCCGTTTCCGTTTACGATGCAAGGATCTAACCCAATTGTGGGTAAGATAATAATACGGAGTGGGGGCTTGTTGCAGAAAATCATCGTTCAGTCCGATGTCTACGGCAGCCCATTCACCTACGTAGATTTCGTTCCGGGGTAGGAGAAAAGCCAAGTACGGCAACTGAAACGAATAGGTAAAATCAGCTTGGATCACCACATCTTTTTTCCCGACAGGCTGATCGGCGTACAAACCCGATGGAATATCTACTGCCACTACGGTATAGTCATTAGCATTTATTAACTGAACTACTTTCGCATACAGTCCTTCTAGGCCTCGGTTTAAACCTGAACCGAACAGGGCGTCAACAATGATTCCAGAAGTTGATAGCTGAGGTAGTTGTAGTTGCTTCTCAATGTGGTGCACCCAGGGCACGCCTGCCCGGGACGCGCCTGTCTGGGACACGCCTGCCAGTCGCTTCCGATTTACCTCAAAATCATCGGAGCCGGTTCCGCTGCCCACAATATATATTGAAACATCATACTGTTGAGCCAGAAGCATTCGGGCAATGGCTAACCCATCGCCCCCATTGTTACCCAGACCGCAGAAAACATAGATTGGACAATTACGCTCGGGAAACTGCTGTACAAAGCGCCGGGTAAACTGTCGGGACGCCCGCTCCATTAAATCAATAGAGGCAATCGGTTCATGTTGCATCGTCGCTGTGTCGGCCTCCCGAATCTGGGAAGCAGTTAATATTTTCATCGGTCGGTGCATCTTTAAGTATTTACCTTTTACCTGAATAGACTATTTTTGTCAAACAAAGTTTCAAAATGGAGAATGGAGAATAGAGGACAGAGTATGGAAAGTGCATATCGCTTAATCCGTTTTCTTTTTTCCGCACTCCCTTTTCCTTAAGACAATAGCAATGGACAGGTGATCTATGATAATCAGCTATTTAACAATTAATTATATGTCGAAAAAAATCATTCAAACTTCAGAAGCCCCAGCACCCATTGGTCCGTATAATCAAGCTGTGCTGGCAGGCGACACGTTATATGTTTCAGGACAAATTGCTATTGATGTTGCATCAGGCGAGTTACTGACCGATAACATTACCCAGGAAACCCATCAGGTGATGAAGAATTTGGAAGCAATTCTTCGTACGTCTGAGATGCAATTTTCAAATGTAGTAAAGTGCAGTATTTTTATTCGGGATATGGGAAAGTTCGCCACGGTAAACGAAGCCTACGGACAATATTTTACCGAAAACCCACCTGCCCGGGAAACAGTAGAAGTGAGTGGCCTGCCTAAAGATGTGAACGTAGAAATTTCTTGCATCGCAGTGAGATAATATGCAGGGGCTTCTGGCGGAGAATGAAACCCTGGTATTGCCTTATTCAGGAAAAGAGGTGTTTGAGCGAATACGACGAGTGACCCGTCCGATAGAGCCGTACCTTCCCCTTTCAGTACAGGAAGCAAATTTTCTGTTCAACGGAGTAGTAGAGGCGAATGAGTTTCGGCTGTCGCGCAAGATTACCCGACCTAACAGCTTTCTCCCGCTTGTTATCGGTAGAGTCGCCCCAACTTCAAAGGGTTGCATCGTTTTTCTGTCGTACCAACTGTTTTCCTCTACGTTGCTGTTTATTGGCTTCTGGTCAATTCTTACATTTCTAATCGCTACGTATTTTTTTCTCTATGAGAAGCTTTACGGCTATGGCACCATTGCTATTGTGACGGGTATTATCAATTATGTGGTTGTGTTACTCAACTTTCAGAAACAGGTTAGGATTAGCCGCCGCTTAATCCGGCACATATTGGAAGATTGAATAGGTAAGTTCAATTGACAAGTGAAAGCGGAAAATAAGTAGGGCTTCTTCAGGTAGCCCAAACCCCTTGTTTATCTATTGTTCAGGGGTATTTTAAGCTGATTCACGACTAGGCACATGCCATAGTATTCACCATATTTACATACAGCATTGCACATGATACACTATTTGAGGAAGTCTTAGTTATCTCAGCCACTTCAGCCGAAATGTATTCACTGCCCTTTTTTTGATCGCTTGGCCGTGTCCGAAGCAAGCTACCTCAAATTGATACATCGTCAGCTTACGAAGGCTTCGCAGTCCTAGCTGATAGTCTTCGTAGGCGATGCTGGGCTGAAGCCAGCCGATATTGCTGGCAGTATCAGCAGCGAATAGTACCCCGCCTTCCTGGGGCCAGAAGAAAGCTAATTGTCCAGCACAATGTCCCGGTGTGTAAATCGCGCGGATTCCCCCGGCAATTTCTAGTATCTCACCATCGGCTACTTCATGGTCAATATGGGCGGATTCTATTTCGCGGGGTGATTTAGCGATAAAAGCTTGAAATAGTCCTTTATTTAGAAGTCCCGGAGCGGGAGTTAATGGGCGTAATGCTTTTCCTTGTTGAACCATCGCGGCATCGGTGGGGTGCATGTAGGTAGTGGCGTTGCAAGCTTTTTGAAGAGCGGCTAATCCTCCCGAATGATCGGCGTGACAGTGGGTCACCAGAATGTGCCGAATATCTCCTGATACCCTCCCAATCTTTTCTACTGCTTGAATCAATCGATGGGTACTTCCTTCTGAACCCGTATCAATGAGCGTTAATTCATCATGATTAATCAGAAAAGCATTGACGATACCCAGCGAAACTTCGTAAACCGATGGAGTAATCTGACGAATCTTCATCGATTACAAAACTTCTTTGTACTGCATTCTATGCAGTTGGGTGTAATAGCCATCTAGGGTAAGCAGCTCGTCGTGGGTACCTCGTTCCTTAATTTCGCCGTGATCCAGCACCAAAATCTGATCGGCATTCTGAATAGTAGATAATCGGTGGGCAATAACAATGGACGTTCGCCCCTTCATTAGGCAGGTAATGGCTTCTTGAATCAGTTCTTCAGTTTCCGTATCCACCGACGAAGTGGCCTCATCCAGAATGATAATTTCGGGATTATACACCATCGCCCGTACAAAGGAAATCAACTGCCGTTGCCCCACGGAAAGCGTAGCGCCTCGCTCTTGTACATTGTATTGTAAGCCCCCGGGTACACGCTCGATAAACTTGTGGGCACCAACTAGTTCCGCTGCCTCAATCACTTTTTCGGTACTAATATCGGAGTTGCCTAACGTAATGTTTTTCTCAATGGTATCAGAGAACAGAAAAACATCCTGAAGTACGACCCCAATATGGCGACGTAATACACTTAAATCATAGTCTTTCACTTCGATGCCATCAATGAGAATCTCGCCCCGCTTAATATCGTAGAAACGGCTTAGCAAATTGATAATAGATGATTTTCCCGCCCCGGTAGCTCCCACTAACGCCAGGATTTCTCCCGGTTTTACCTCGAAGTTAATGTCCTTCAATACATAATCGCGCTCGTTGTAGGCAAACCAGACGTTTTTGAAAAGTACGTGTCCCTTTAGATGGTCTTTGGTATGCTGACCGTTATCATCAATATGCTCAGTACTATCTAATAGGTTTAGAATACGGGATGAACTTACAATGCCCATCTGGAGAGTGTTGAAGCGGTCAGCAATCTGCCGGATAGGCCGGAAGAACATATTGATGTACATAATAAAGGCGATTAGTATTCCGATGGTTACTTCTTCGTGCAATACACCCCGGGCACCGTACCAGACCAGTAGGCCAATACCCGTCGCCATAATCACATCAGCCACCGGAAAGTACACCGAGTAGTACATCACCGACCGAAGGTGGGCTTGCTTATGTTCATCATTGATCTCGCGGAAGCGCTCATACTCTCGCTTTTCACTACTAAAAATCTGGACGATGCTCATGCCCGTAATATGCTCCTGCACAAAAGAATTCAGGTTAGAAACAGCGTTTCGTACTTCATTGAAGGCGACTTTTACTTTCTCCTTAAATACATATGTACTCAATATCAGCAAAGGTAAAGTAGATAAACTAACTACGGTTAGCTTCCAATCGATAAAGAACATTACCCCCAGAATCACTACAATCTGGAGAATATCACCGATGATGGCAGCTACCCCCTGACTAAAAATATCAGAGAGGGTTTCAATATCGGAGATGTTACGGGTAACCAAGCGGCCGATAGGAGTGCGGTCAAAGAACCGCAACCGCAGGCTCAACAAGTGTCGGTATAGCTTCACGCGAATATCCCGTACTACATTTTGTCCAATCCAGCCCGAAAGATAGGTATGTAAATACTGCACAATACCCTGTACTACAATCAGCCCAATCAGCAATCCTACCATATTGACCAGCCCTGGATAATCGCTGACCAGAATGTAGTCATCAATAGTTCGTTGTACGAAAAAGGGAACTGCTGGAGCTAGTAGGGCGATGAGTATGGTGAGAAATACCAAAACGTAGAATCGTCCGATGTAAGGTTGTACGTAGCGGAAGATTCGTTTTAGTACTTGGGTGTCAATAATGTCACCACTATTAATTTTTTCTTTATCCATAGATTTGCTTACTGTTGATATATTTCAGTTGGATAAGTCACTTCCGTTAAAAATAGGCCACAGGCATCTACTGAGGGACCTGCTCGTCGGCGGTCTTGGCTTTTTATAATTACCTCGAGATCAGCTAAGCTTATTTTTTTGCCCCCAATGTCCAACATAGTTCCGACTATTGCTCTAACCATACCTCGCAAAAAGCGGTCGGCAGAAATTGAAAATACCAACCGGTCTTCTTCTAATACGTGCCAATCTGCCCGAAAGATATGACAATCGTGAGAAGGGTTTTGGGAGTTCTTTCTGCTAAAGCTAACGTAGCTTTGCTTCCCGTACCGAACCAACTGCTGGGCCGCTTTGTTCATTGCCTCTATATCTACTTTGGTAGGTAGGAAACAGCTTAGTCCACTCAAAAAAGGATTCTTTTTCTGGTGAATAAAATACTGATAGCTACGGCAAGTGGCACTAAAGCGGGCGTGGGCTTTTTCGTTTACCTTTACTAACTCAGAGATACTGATATCGCGGGGAAGGGCAGCATTGAATCGATACAGATATTCTGCTTCGTTGATGGGAGAGTTACAATCAAAATGAGCTACTTGCCCCTGGGCATGCACACCAGTATCCGTTCTTCCGCTACCTACGGTGGCAATAGGCTGGCGTAAAACCTTGGATAATGTTTCGTCGAGTATCTGCTGCACCGAGAGGGCATTCTGCTGAATTTGCCAGCCGTGGTAAGCCGCCCCGTGATACTTGATACTGAGAAAGTAACGCATCAGATTAGGTTAGGGGAAGTAGTTGAGTTGCTCAAAGATAGTAGATTATGCATTTGTTAAGTATACTAGCAAATACTAGAGAAAATAATTTTTATAAAATTCTGATAATAAGGTGCTTGCATACCTATTAATCAATTATAAGATTAATAGAAAAAGTGAGACTTAACGATAGTTTAATGTCTAGCTGAGCATATATCGATTTTTATATCGTTATTTTTGGGCACCTTGGTTAGTTGAAGAGATTTTGTGCACAAAGCTCCAGTTTTTTATCTAAAGAAGCCAGTCAGTTGAGCGTTTTAGAGAAGGTACATATCGCCACAAAATGGCAATCAGTAGGGAAGTACCTATCGGTGATAGGAGCAGTTATGATATTCATGCTATCTATCAATCTGCTGAGTCACTCGTTTCAGGGAATACGCGAGGATGTTGCATCTTCTATTTTACTGGTTACTACCAATCCGTTTATTGGACTATTTATCGGCTTACTACTTACCGCGGTTATTCAAAGCAGCTCGATTAGTACCTCTATCATAGTAGCCCTGGTTGGCTCAGGGACTATCAGTCTATCGGCGGCAGTGCCTATTGTTATGGGGGCTAACGTGGGTACGACCCTAACTAGTACCATAGTATCCCTAAGTTATATTACTCACAAACGGGCTTTTCGTAAAGCAATTAGTGCCGGAGTAGTACATGATGTTTATAATATTATTTTGGTGGTGCTGCTTTTCCCCCTAGAGCACTACTATCAAGCACTATCGCGTACTAGCCTTTGGCTAGTAAACAGCTTGAGTATTACCAATGTCCAGTCTGATGATAACCTGGTTTATCTAGGATTTTCTCCTGATGGAGGACTCGGTGAATCTTTTTTAGACACTATTGGCATTAACTGGTTATTGCTTATTTTGTCATTCAGTATGCTATTTTTCTCAATCAAGTACATCTCCAATATTATCTCCAAATCACTTATTGGTGAATCTAAGGATAAGTTGAAGGAGTACCTATTCCACAATCCTTATAAGGCCTTTTTGTGGGGAGGGACACTTACGGCGGCAGTGCAGTCTAGCTCTATCACTACCTCGCTTATCATTCCATTGGTAGCCACTAGCAAGGTTTCGCTCATGAAGTCTTTTCCGTTTATTATTGGGGCTAACATTGGCACAACTATTACCGCACTGGTAGCCTCATTTTTCGCCACTGAGGTAGCGGTTAGCATTGCTATTGTGCATTTACTGTTCAACCTATTAGGCGTACTCATTTTCCTTCCCCTTTCTTCTATGCGGCGGATTCCGGTTACTATCGCTGCTTTTTTTGGCCACCTTACCCTTCGTAATCGTCTGTATGGTTTTCTGTACATTATCTTGATGTTTTTCATCATCCCTTTTCTGCTGATTTACTTTAACCAGTAGAAATCGGCTACGCTCCAACTAAGCAATAGATCACAAACCCAATCCATTGCGAAAATGCAAATGGCTGACTATCTTGAGGCACTTTACCACTTTTTAATTAACCACCCATGGCCAAGAATTCTTCCTACGACACTTTTGACGCCCAAAAAGAGAAAATTCAGGAGATCATCGAGAAATTAGCGGTCCAGTTTGATCTAGATGAAGATGACTTAACTACGATCAAGGAGTGGGGCGTAGCTTTGCTGGTTACCGTCGTATCTGTCTACATTATTTACCAGTTGGTGCGGCGTCTGATTGGATCAAAAGAGGAAGATGAAGAATATGAGGATCCTGACGTGGCTGATCGAACTTCTATCTTGAGTGATATACTGAAGAAGCAAGCGGCGTTGTTACTGATCTCAGTAGCTCGTAGCCAGCTCAAACGTCTTTTCCGGTAAACTAATCGGAATGGACGGTCTCTACCCCGAGCTGCTGCACCGACGGCAATTGCAACAAAAATCGCTGGCCGCTTTTATTGATCCCGACCAGATTGGCGAAGTGGCTGATGTGCTCCGCCTGATTAGTTGGGGCGTGCAGTATCAGATTGATTATTTTCTGGTAGGTGGTAGTCTAATTACCACCAATAATCTGGGAGAGGTTATCCGAACGATTAAGGACGAGTGCTCTATTCCGGCGATTTTGTTTCCAGGTAGCAATCTGCAAATAGAAGCAAGTGCTGACGCTATTTTTCTACTCTCCATCATCTCAGGACGTAACCCTGATTTGCTAATCGGTCAGCACGTAGTAGCCGCCCCAGTACTGAAGCGTAGCCCATTAGAGATTTTATCCACCGGATACATTCTAGTGAATACTGGAAGTATCGCTTCTACTACGTATCTCAGTCACACCACTCCCATCCCCTACGATAAGGCACCAGTCGCTGCCTGCACCGCTATGGCCGGCGAGATGCTTGGGCTGAAACTCATCTATCTGGATGCAGGTATTGAAGCCGAGCGGATGATCGATTCCCGAATGATTAGTGCTGTTCGCAAATCGATAGATGTACCACTGATCGTGGGTGGAGGTATTAGCAATCGCTACAAAGCTAGTCGGGCTTACGAGGCCGGGGCTGATATGCTGGTTATAAATAGTTCAGATCTGACCTTTGAGAAGGTGCTACCCGAAATATCCGAAGTAGTGCAGCAGTTGAATAAAGCTTAGTTGAAATAAATGGTTGAATGAGTAAAAGGCTGAATTGCTAATTGCTGAGCGAGTGGCACTGGGAGCATGGTGCTAAGTATATAGTTTTACACCGATCCAGCTCCCTCGCACCTAATCCTACACCCTTTGTCTTCTAGCTTCTTCCAAATTATAGCATCCAACTTCCAGGCCCTGTTTTCCTCTTTTTGCAAAAAATTTTTCCTGTCAACTGTAACCTTTCTATTTTTCTGAAGTTTCCCTGCCCAAAAAACAACCAAACTTGGAATCTTACTCCGACAATGCTCTTATGCTCAAGGTAAAGGCTGGACAGCGTAGCGCGATGAGTTTGCTCTTTGAACGTTACCACCGCCGCCTGTTTGGCTACTACTACCAGCTTTCGGGGCTAGCTGAGGTGAGTGAAGACCTGGTACAAAATACCTTTTACCGAATGTTGAAGTACGCGCATACGTATCAAGGTGAGGGAGAATTTATTACCTGGATGTTTCATCTGGCGCGCAACGTCTGGGCTGATCATTATAAAAAGCAACAGCGTTTACCCGTGCGAGACATGAATCTGGAGACAGATATCCAGGAGGAAAATGCACCCGAAACTAGCGAGCAATTGGGCCAATTACAGAAGGCTTTAGCTTATCTCAGCCCTCAGCGCAAGGAGGTGCTATTGCTCAGTCGGTATCAGGGACTACATTATCGGGAAATTGCTCAACTACTCAATTGCTCAGAGGCAAACGTAAAAGTGCGGGTCTTTCGGGCAATTCAGGATCTACGCAAGATTTTCCGTCAACTGGAACAGCAACAATTATGAAAGAAGAACATACGATACTGATTATGGATTATCTGGACGGCAACTGGGACGCCCAAAAGGAAGCCCAGCTTCAGCAGTTACTAGCCGAAGGAGAAATTAGTCAACAGGAATTATCTGATTGGAAGTTACTTTACCAGAATAGTGAAAAACTGCCTGCGCCTATTCCTTCCGATCAGCTTCGGGACAATTTTTACACTATGCTGGGCGATTGGAAAGAGTCTTCGCAACCCAGTAGCTGGCAGCGTTTTCTTCAGTCTTTTAATGGGTCAATCCGAGTATCTCAGCTAGTGGGCGCAGTTTGTGTGCTTTTGGTTGGAATTGCTCTAGGGTTCTGGCTGAGTCCGGTCCAAAGTTATGAATCGCAAATTGGACAATTATCCTCTGAAGTACAGCAGATGCGCGAAGCCATGGTGCTTACTTTATTGGAGCAGCCCTCGGCTATGCAGCGCCTTAAAGCCGTGAGCATTAGTACTGATTTGGCGTCAGTAGACGAAAAAATTCACCACGCGCTGCTCCGCACACTCAACGAAGACCCGCAAGTGAATGTCCGACTGGCAGCATTAGAAGCTCTGCTACCCTACACTCAAAACTCACTGGTCCGGCAGGGCCTAGTTCAGTCAATCGCTCAGCAAAATGATCCGCTGATGCAAATTGCCTTAGCTCAGGCCATGGTAGAACTGCAAGAAAAGCAGGCAGTAGGGGCACTGAAAGATTTGCTAGAAAAAGAAAATTTAAACCAAGATGCTAAGCAGACCATTGAGCAAAGTCTGGAAGTACTCATCTGATATAAGTAGAAAACTTAACCTATCTTATTATGAAACTTATTACCCTCTTCACGATTATCATTAGCTCGACAAATTGGGCAGTAGCCCCACCTTCACACCGAGAAACCATCACTCGTAGTTTACAATTCTCAGAGACTTCTGCTGAGAACGAATTATGGCTCAAGAATATTCAGGGCGACGTTACCGTCATTGGCTATGATGGCGAAACGGTAGAAGTTAGTGTAGAAAAAACTATTAGTGCTCGTCGCCAAGAAAAACTACAGCAAGGTATTGATGATATCCAGCTTGCTACAGAATTAGACGGCACTGTCATGCTAGTGTATATGGATGCTCCCTTCGTGGATGCCTATCGCAAAGGTAATCACTTTCATTACCGCACTGATCGCCATGACCATGATTACAATTACCGAATGGATTTTACCGTAAAAGTGCCTAAGAATCTCAATTTGAAAGTATCCACTGTTAACGATGGTACTGTGGTCGTTGAAAATGTGCAGCCCGAGCGCGTGGAGGCACGTAATGTAAACGGTTCTATTCGGGCTACCGATATTAGCGGGCAGACTTCGGCTATCACGGTAAATGGCGATGTAGATATTTCTTTTCTCCAAGCTCCAGAGCAGGATAGTCGGTTTAAAACCATCAACGGGGATATTACGCTGCTAATGCCCGAAAGCTTATCGGCCGACGTGTCTTTCAAAAGCATGAACGGTGATTTCTACACTAATTTTGAGTCCATTGACTATCTACCGGCTGAGGTTTCTTCAAATAAGGAAAAAGGGAGAAGGCGTACCACCTACCGTATTGACCGATCTACCAAAATACGCATTGGCCAAGGCGGCCCTCTAGTAGAAACCGAAACCCTCAATGGTGAAGTCTACCTGAAGAATAATGATTGATGACTGCGGCCGCCGCGCCCATCGCGTGGCGCGGATGAATATTAATATTCAGAAAATCAACCCATAAAATCATGAACGTTTTGCCTCAATTATCCCACGATATTATGAAACTTATTCGTATCATTTTAATCACACTGGTTGTCTATTTGATCGCCTTTGGTATGGCGAATGCCCAAGAGGAACTACTGGCGATTCCACTCACCACTCCCGGTCAGCCCGGCGAATTGCGGGTAGAGTTGGTCCGAGGTTCAATTACTGTTCGGGGCTACGATGGTCAAGAGGTAATTGTACAAACGATGCCTAAAAAAAGTAATTATGTGGATGATAATCGGGGGCGGGATGGCCTGCGAAAGATCAGTAGTGGTGGTAATATTTCTATGGAAGCTATTGAAGAAAACAATCGAGTGACAGTGCGATCTCGGGCTCCGGAAAGTGCCTTTAATTTTGATGTCCAGGTACCCCGAAACTTTTCAATTAAGGCCAAGGCGGTTAATGAGGGTGTTATCTTTATTGAGGATATTGAAGGGGAAATAGAAGCGACCAATGTAAATGGTGATGTAGAGCTTCAAAATATCTCAGGTTCGGCGGTGGTAAGCACTGTAAATGGGGAAGTAACCGTAGTATTTGACGAGGTGACCCCTGATACTCCGATGTCATTCACTACCTTAAACGGGGATATTGAAGTGACCTTTCCCACTTCAATGGCGATGTTGACTAAGATGAAAACATTAAATGGCGAGATCTACACCGATTTTGACATGGACGTGAATACCAAGAATAATAAAAAAACATCTAGTGATGGCGGAATTTACCGGGTAAAGATCGATAAAGAAATTATGGGAACTGTGAACGGTGGAGGCCCTGAAGTCTACTTCAAAAGCCATAACGGCGATATTATTATTAGAAAAAGGTAGAGGCCTTATTGCAATAACCCTAAAAAGCTATGA
Organism: Bacteroidota bacterium; assembly: GCA_039198955.1. Taxonomy (GTDB): domain Bacteria; phylum Bacteroidota; class Bacteroidia; order Cytophagales; family Cyclobacteriaceae; genus Tunicatimonas. Next base: position 50,974 of record JBCCTI010000040.1, read on the forward strand.
CCAGTACTTTGATATTTTTCTGTTCGCACTCTAAAAACAGTTAGAGGTTTGCTACTTTAATTCTACCAGATGTCCCCGTATTGGTGCGGGAACATCATCCAGACTGTAAATACGTAGCCCTGAATCATTCAGAGAAGTAACCGGCATAAGGGCTTCATTGATGTATGAAGTATCTAGCCTATACATGGCTCCGGTAGCCGGGTCAACAATAAGCAGACCGATTAATCCTCCGAAAACGAGATTCCCGAAATACCAACCATCTAAGGAAGCATAAAGTGGTAAAGAACGGGTCTCATAACCAGGCTTAGCAAACTGAATGGAGTACGTAGCCTTAGAGAAAAAGCCGCAGCCTGACTTAAGCATTACGTTGGCTGGAGTTACGCCTTCGTACACTGTCCGCCCCTTTCTATCAATGATAGTAATATCAGCCTCTTGAGGAACACTACTAATAGCCACTGGATAGCGACTTTTACTGACGATACTGGCACAGCTAGAAGCTACTATTAGCAAGCTGATAACAGCCAAAGACAAACCTTTCTTCATCTTCAAAATGATTAATTTAGCGCAAATTATATCCTACTAATCATGTTTACTGAGCTAAAAATATAAAAATGTTACAGCGTAAGGATAAGCTACTGCTCGCAAAAACGTCCCGTTAGGTTTTCGTACTGTTGTACTACTTCAATATAGTCATTAAGCGTCTCAAATTCAAGATTATTAGCTCGGATAAATTTTCTAAGTTTCTTTCTTTGGTCGTCTAGTGCATCCAAGCTGAAATCGTAGGCCTGGCCTTGTTTTACGTCAATCAGAAACCACCGATAATCCATGATAAACTTGGTTGTCGTGGCAGCATTCCCTCGGTAAGCATCGGCATAACTCATATTTACATATTCAAAACTTCGGGAAACGGTTCCGGCCGACGGCCCCGGCAGATAATTGGTAATTTCTGCCAGCAGCGATCTACTACCTAATATAGCGTAATAGCAATCTTCGTACAGTAACTCGGCAAACATAAGTCGGTCATTAATTAGCGGCAGTGCATAGTAGGTATGATTAGTATAGGTGTCGTGATTATAAAAAGAGAAACTTTCTACATCGTGGACAGTAAGTGCCCGAATGAGATTATCCTCCATAATTTTCACCATTCCTTCGGGTACGAGCGGGCTGTAGGAAAGTTGGCAGAAAATAGTTTCTCCGTTCCAAAAAGTTACTTCCCCCTCGAGCCACTGGTCGGTCATTTCATTCAGATGTTCTATACTTTTCGCCCGGAATCTTTTTGGGGTGGGCAATTTATCCTGACCATACGTGGGGGTGATAATAGTCACTCCAACTACAGCTACCAACACCATAACTACCCTTCGTAAAGCACCTACCTTAGAAAATCTGTTTCGCATACCGAATTCCCGCTACGTCTATTCGGTAAATGTAAATTAATATAATATTATTTAATATTTAAAAAGTTATAATAATATACAAGCGTGTTATTTAGCTGTTTCTCAACAATTTGCTATCAGAAGGCAGAAGAGGCCAATACTAGCAGAAAATCAGTTGTTCAGGAGATCTTCGGATGATATTACCTGAATATCGTTGGCTTTCATCTCCTGAATGGCTTTCTCAAAATCATCTGGCTGAAGGTTGACCGCTCGGGTGCCATCCCGAACGACGGTTGTTTCAAAACCCAGTTGTTGAGCATCCAATGCGGTAAACTTTACGCAGTAGTCGGCAGCCAGCCCCATAACCACTACTTTTTGTACTCCCTTTTCTTTCAGATAATCGCCCAGTCCAGTTGCTTTCAGGTGACCATTATCAAAAAAGCCACTGTAGCTGTCAATCTCAGGATCGGTTCCTTTGGTAAAGACCTTAGCTACTTTGTCCATCTGTAAGCCATCGGCAAACTCGGCTCCGGGTGAGTCTTGTACACAGTGAACCGGCCACAGCACTTGGTCAAGACCTTGGAGTTGAATCATCTCGCCCGGTTCTCTTCCTAGATGATTGGCCGCAAAACTCAGATGATTGGCTGGATGAAAATCTTGCGTAGCTAGTACCAGATCAAAGTGTAATTGCAACTGGTTGGCTATCGGAACTACGGCGTCGCCATCAGCTACTGCCAATGCCCCACCGGGTAAAAAATCGCGCTGAATATCTACTAAAATAAGTGCTTCCATTCGCAATCAATACAGTTTTCTGCCAGCTACTCGTTTCTTGCTCCTGCGCCTAGCAGGGTTTTCGGCTGGCTGTACTGGAAAAATAAATATCGCAGAAGATATTACACCTGTGGGCAAAAGCCAACTATTGCCCTGAAAAAATCGGGGGTTCCCCTTACCTTGCTGTGTCTCAATACGGAGAACGATCCATGCTAAAATTTCTATATACATTCGTTTTCACATTATTCTCAGGATTATTGCTGGCACAAGCCCCGGTGATTACCCAACTGGATAAAGCGCGTGGTACTGTGTATGAGATGGTTACTATCCAGGGAAGTGGTTTTGGTACTGACACTGCTAACGTAGAGGTGTCTTTCGGGGGAATACTGGCTGATTCTATCGTATGTATCGATGGAGGTTCGTGTATGCTGGATACGGAGGTCAGAGTACTGGTTCCAGCGGGTGCAGTTACCAGCAGTGTATCGCTCATCCGAACCGATACCCGCCAGATAGCTTATTCACCCGAGGTTTTCTATATCAGTTACGACGGAAGAACGTTTGACCGCAATCAGATGGATAACGACGATGCCTACCGTTATGAAACAGCGGGTGAAGATCTGTACAACCTCTGCTTCTGTGATTTTAATCAAGATGGGCTTACCGATATTGCCACTAGCGATACCGAAAGCACGGAAATAACTATTTTACAAAACACTACGCCTGATCTTGATACAGTGGCCTTCACTGAAGTAGAAATTGACCTGGATCAAAGAACCCGCTGGGTTCGCTGTGGTGACCTGAACGGCGATGCTCTGCCCGATCTTATTTTTTCTGCCTCAGAGGAAAATACCAATAGAGATCAATTGTACATTTATCAGAACACAAGCACGGTTGGCGGAGCTATTAACTTCAACGTAACTACTCTGAATTCGGTTTCCCCTCTATCGGTACAAGGTAATATTGCCGCCCGCATGGCTATTCGGGATATTAATATGGATGGTAAGCCGGACATTACAGCGGTAGATAATTCAGCCGATGGAGGTGTTTCAGTCTTTATCAATAACAGTTCCGGGGCAACTATCAGCTTTAACCCTACTCCCAGTTTACCCTTTGCCGTTTTTGGGCTTAGTACTACGGAGCTAACCGGGGTAGCTGTAGAAGATTTTAGTGGTGATGGCGTGCCCGATATTGCAGTGAGCGAAGATGAGAGCACAGGTATCTACGTGATTATCAACGGGAGTACATCCGGCAGCCTCGCCTTCGACTCACTTATCCAACTAAGAGCTTCGGGGAGAATTACCAATCTGAAAGCGGGGGATCTGGATAACGACGGACTCACCGATCTAGTGGTGGGTAACCGGGGTTACGTAGGGGCTCTTCGTAATACTTCGCGGGGTGGAACGGTTAGCTTCGCCAGTCCGGTGCGCTTCGACCAAAACGAATTGGGGCGGGAGGGATTAGAACTGGTTGATATGGATGGGAACGGATTGCTGGATATTGTATCTGCCGCCCAAAATCGAAACTGGATAGTCATACTACTCAATAAAAGCACTACTGGCTCGCTCGATTTCAGTACTAAACAAATATTACTAGCCAAGGAAAACTCCCTAAGTGTGCGAGGAGGAGACTTAAACGGCGACGGGAAACCCGATTTGGCGTACACCGAAACGGCTTCCGATCAAATCGCCATTCAGCTCAATCGCAACTGCATTGCCCCAGTGTTGGAGCCGCAAGATGGCTTGGGCATTTGTGATCAATTGCCCTTCCAACTGGCAGCTACTAAAGCCATTGGTGTCGATTACGAGTGGGAAAGCTCAAACGATGGAACCAATTTCGCATCAGTATCTACCGATTCTACCTTCACGTTCACTACCAGTGATGAGTTATTTTACCGAGTAAAAGTATCCACGCCAACCTACAATGGTTTTAGCTGCGCCGTAGCTACGTCTAATTCGGTAGAAGTTGTTCGGCCCGATGGCTCTGTGCCTTCTAAGCCGGTGATTATTGATCAAAACCCAACCGAGCCAATCTGCTTCGGAGGGGAAATTAATCTGCGGGCTGAACCAGTTACGGCTGAGTACTTTTGGACTGGCCCCAACGGCTTTACTTCCAGTGAGGTGAGCCCCACAATTGCGAATGTTACTAAAGCCAACGAAGGGCTTTACGTGCTCTACGTGCAAGCTAGTGAAGCAAACGGTGGTTGTGCGAGCGATACCGCCACTACTTTTATCCGAGTAAGTGAGCCTGACTCTATTACGGTAAATCCAGAAACGCTACCTGTCTTTTTTGAAGGGGGACAAGTGACACTAGTTGTCAACGAGGTGGCCGGACAAACGTACCAATGGCAGTACAACGATCAACTTGTAGACGGTGCCACTACCACTACGCTCACGGCTCGTCAGGAAGGTACGTATCTGGCGGTTACTCAAAATGCCGACGGTTGCCTACGAGAAAGTAATGTGGTAGAAATAGCCTTCGCCCGTCCTGAAATCCCGGCTGAACTGTGTCAGAACGAGGCTGGACAATTCATCATCAGCCCCAACAGACTGAACGGCGAAGAGATTGGGTACCGCTGGGTTTTTGAAGGAAATACTGCCGTAGGAGATACAGTTTCGTATCAGTTTGAAGACTCAGGCGAACAAACCGTGACTATAGAAATTCTGGAGAGCGACGGCAGTGTGCGCGACCGCTACCAACAAACTATGAATGTGCTGGCAACCCCGGACCTAGTGGTACAAGCGGTAGATAACCCCAACTTGTGCCCTGGTACGGCCGTAGTCCTGGAAGCCAACGAGGGCTTCGCCTCTTACCGATGGAACACCGAATCTACCGAGCGAAGCATCACCGTCACCACTGCCGGAACGTATACCGTGACAGTTACCGCCGAAAGCGGGTGCAGTACCTCTCAGCAGTTTGCCGTACAGCCCGCGGACAATCCCGAAGGAGAGATTACCGCCTCTACCGACCGCATTTCGCTCGGCGACACCTTGCAACTCTTGGCTTCGGGAGGCGATTTTTACCGCTGGGACAGCGATGTTTCCCTCAGCGATAGCACAATTGCTAACCCATTCGTTCGCCCGTTGATCACGACCACTTACCGTTGTGAGATTATCAACGAAGCGGGCTGTATTGATTCGGTTGAATTCACCGTAACGGTTGACCGTCGACTGGATGTGATTCCCGAGCGGGCTTTTACACCCAACAACGATGGAAATAACGATACTTGGTTTATTGAAAAAATGGATTTGTACCCCGACTGTCGCCTGACCCTTTTCAACCGACAGGGAGTCGAGATGTTCAAGCAAGAAAATTACAGTAACCTCCAGCCCTGGGATGGTTCATCAAACGGCAGCCCCGCCCCCCCTGGGGTATATTTTTATCTGATTGACTGTGGCGAAGAAGCCGGAACCCAAACCGGAAGTGTAACCATTATTCGGTAAATGCTATCGCGCCAAAGATCCGATTAAGTAACCAGCAGAGGGTTTAATCCACCGATAGGTGTTTCCCAGGGAACCGCATAAGTCTTCCCTGCTGGTATTGCCTGGGTAAAGTCAGCCACATTAGGGAAACACTATGAACCCTTGCCGTCTTCCGTGATGTGGATATGTGGGTAACCTTCCAGGTTATTGCGCCACGGTGGTTCACATCTTTACAACAATAGCTCAATTCAAATATTTACATGCTGCCGATCTGAAGGGGAACCACTGTCATGCTGGTACTATACCCTTTGAAAACAATTAAGGCACCAGTATCAAAGACAAGGGCCAAGTCTCTCTTGGGCAAATCGCGCAACCGATCGCAAAGAATCTAAAAGATGATTGTATTTAGCAGCTATGTCCGCCGTTAATATGCGTGGTGATCTAGCTTAATACTATCAACGGAAAGTGAAAGAGGGCTAGCGTGGTGCAGCAAGAATAAAATGGACGTAATCAATGCTGTACAGAATAAGATTATCAAACGGATCCTTTACTTGTGTATGTGAATGTGTATGTGAATGTGTATGTGACAATGCGAGGCAGCCCCCGAGAATATGGAAAAAACTATAACATTACCCTTAATTAATCCATAGGGGTCACGGTGTTCAAAATTACTCAACTTCCATGAACACACGAATACCGCACCATGGTCGCATGAACATAATAACACTATAATACTTTAACACTCTTTTGTTTTCTCGCTAAGTTTTGTTTGTACCAAACATTGGCTACTACGCCTAAAATAGCGAGCCCCATACCGAAGTAAGCTACGAAGCTATATGTTTCATTGAAAAAAATATAACCGAAGATCAAAGCGTAAACGATGCTGAGGTAACGAATAATGCTCACCTTAGACAGTTCCTCTAGCTGAATGGATTTGGTCATGAAAAACTGGGCAAATTGAGTAAGGAGCCCAATAGAAATTAGGATTGCCCAATCCCAGCCCTGCGGTGGTATCCAGTGGAATAGCGAGTAGGCTCCGCTCAGCGGAGTAGTAATGAGTGGGAAGTAGAAAATAATAACCAGAGGATGCTCCTGTGTATTAATCTTACGAACAAAATTTTGCGCTAATCCGGAGAAGAAAGTAGCGACAATACCTATTATCAGGTAAAACCATTGAACCCGAGGGTCAAAGCCCTGTACCATCACCACTCCTACGAAAGCCAGTAGAAAAAATAACCACTGAATAGGCCGCACTTTCTCTTGGGCAATGAAGATACCGAGAACAGTAGTAAAAATAGGAGCGAGAAAACCGATAGTAACTGCGCTGGCCAGGGGCATTTTTTGTAAAGTCTCGTAGAACAGCATTAGTGCGGCAGCTCCGCATAACCCCCTTAGAATTAGGTATTTACGATGAACGCCCCAGACTGATACCCCCTGGCGTTGCAATAACCAGAAACTAAGTGAAATAGAAATCACTGAGCGGAAGAATACTACTTGAGTAGAGGGGATATGAGAGACCAATTTCACCATCAGCCCCATGCAGGAGAAGAAGAAAACCGATACCACCATATACCAAACACCCCGAGAAAAGACCACGCTATTCTTATATTCAGTAATCCTTACCGCTGTACCAATGCTTTTTAATAACTTCCATGAGGTCAGGACGAATAGCACAACCGGCTACCAACTCTCCTCCAAAGATATAATTATCTGTACCCGTAAAGGTAGTGACCGAACCACCTGCCTGCTGTACGATTAGTGTCCCCGCCGCTACATCCCAGGGCTTGAGATTGTACTCGAAAAATCCTTCAAATCGTCCGCAAGCTACATAAGCCAAATCAAGCGCGGCACTACCCATACGACGTAGGCCGTGGGTTTGCTGCATTAAGTCCTGCACTACGCTAATGTACGCAGGCATTTCCCGGAACTTAGAGTACGGAAACCCCGTGGCCAATAGCGATTCTTCTAGCCCAGTAACTGATGAAACTGTTATTTCGTGTTCATTTAAATATGCTTTTCCCCCTTGAGTAGCGTAAAAAGTTTCATCCCGGTTGGGCTCGTGAATCACTCCCAGAATGACTTCGCCCTCTTCCATCAATCCCACGCTGATGGAGTAAAAGGGTAAGTTATGAACGTAGTTGGTGGTACCATCTACCGGATCAATCACCCAATTGTAACGGTCAGCTTTGCCTACTTCCGCTGTACCTTCTTCGGTAATAAATCCGGCTTCAGGCAAAACTTTGGATAGCTGGGCTACTAAGCGTTTTTCGGCTTCTTTATCTACGTAAGACACCAGATCATTTTTTCCCTTGTACTCAATTTTGGATAAGGAAAATTTCTGGTTCTCCTCCCAGATAAAACGCCCGATGGTCTTTACAATGTCTGATGTTTGCTCTAATATTTGCTGAAGTTCCATGCTATTTACGGATTTTTCGTTTCACAAAAGCTGCCAAAAATACCAGAGGCGACAGCCAAGTGGCAGTACGAGCCAAATAATCGCCGTGACGAGCGTAGAAAGTAATCTCGTCATTCGCATGAATTGTTGCCCGGATAACCGCGGGCTCCCAATATTCGGTGGGTTGTAGAATGTCGCCCCGCTGGTTGATAAAAGCTGAAATGCCAGTGTTTGCGGAGCGGGCAATGCTACGGCGTAGCTCGATAGCCCGCAGCGAAGCGTACTGTAAATGCTGCTTATAGCCGGGAGTATTACCCCACCAGGCATCATTCGTAATAATAAAGATAAGCTCCGCACCATTCCGCACAAATTCGGCCATAAAATCGCCGTAGATAGATTCATAGCAAATGGCGGGAGCTGCCCCAATTGAATCAGTATCGTACAGTACGGTGCGCTCGGATTGTCGCCCGAATCCTCCGGCGGTACCACCCAAATCAAAAATCGTTTCCGAAATTACCCGGAATACCTGTGGATACGGTAGGATCTCAACTCCGGGAACTAGCTTAGATTTGTGGTAATAAACCTCAGTATCATTTTCGTCTACAAACAAAGCAGTATTGAATACATCGTAGTAACCTATTTTTTCTCCGTAGCGAGCGGTGGGCGGAGCGATAGTATCTTTTCCGTAAATAATGTAAGAGGTCATTCCCGTAATTAGTGCTAAGTCGGGATAACGTTCGTTAA
>JBCCTI010000041.1:0-59508 GCA_039198955.1 Bacteroidota bacterium
AAATGAGGCAAAATATATCGCACTATACTATCTTTGCTTAAGATTCGAATCATGACTATGGAAGGTTTGTGTTGAGTGATGTTTTCACAAACTTCTGTAGTCTTTTTCTATTACCCAACTAAAACTTTAAATCACTTCAATGAATACCGCTTGGCAACGGTTAATAATGCATAGTATTTTCATCAGTACTTACTGAGACAAACCAGTTTTATGGAACCAGGATTTTAACATTCCTTGACCCCAGCGGAGTATAATCAGCTAGAAGAAGAAAACCACCAACGTTACGAATACCACGGCGGTCAAGTCTTCGCTATTGCGGGTGGGGACCCTAAACACGGTGAAATTGCTAATAATATAGGCCGATTATTGGGTAATGCGTTGTTTGACAAAGACTGTACAGTATTTAACAGTGATGTAAAATATCATATTGCGTCGGTGAGTAAATCGTATTATCCTGACGTATCGGTGGTTTGTGGTTCGGCTCAACGATCAGAAAAAGAGATCCATGCGCTAACCAATCCGCTTCCTTTGGTAGAGGTGCTATCTGATTCTACAGCAGCTCAAGATCGGGGGAGTAAGTTTCATACCTATAGTCAAATGCCTTCTCTTCGGGAGTATGTACTGGTTGAACAGGACACATAACGAGCGCAGGTATTCTATCGAGTGGCTCCTAATGAGAAATGGTCTATGCAGTGGTACGCTGGAGAAGAGGCTGATATAACTTTACAATCCATTGACACGCCGCGCTACGCATTCTTTTTCGCTAATCGGCGCCATCGCGCTGGAAATGTAATTAATGCTCGGCGAGTAGAGATTAGGAATACCCCGGTTATTAACAGGATCGCAGCGATGCCTGTTGTCACCGTCAGAATCTCGTTCCGAAATAACCAGCCCAGTAGCACCGCAATCACTGGATTGACATAGGCAAATGTTGCCACCTTATCGGGAGATTCCACCCGGAGTAGATAGTTGAAAGCAGAGAAAGCCAAAACCGATCCAAAAAGCACCAGAAATCCCCACGAAATCCAGGCCACTGGTTCAACGGCTGATACCGAAAACGCAGTCCAGTTTTCGGTGATGCCACTGAACCCGAGTAATACCACACCGCTAATAAGCATTTGCATAGCAATACTTTGGGTTGGTAATGATGGTAACTTATTATGAGCGGGATAAACTGAACCAACCGACCATGCCAAGGCTGATAAAAATATGATGAAAATTGCTTCAGACCGACTTTCCCCTATCGCTCCTAGCGAGGGGCCAACTAACACTAACATTCCGGTAACGCCCAATGCCAACCCTACCAAACGCTGTAAACCAGGAGGACGTTTTTTAAGAATCCATAGTATCAGTACAATAAGTACTGGCTCGGAAGTAATGATCAAAGCAGCTAAACTAGAGTCTACGTACTGCTCAGCCCAAGCTACACTACTCATACTTCCCATAAACAGAAGCCCCATCAATAAAGCGTATTTCCACTGCGCCAGCGTGGGTAGGGGCCAACGACGGAATAGGCCGAAAGCATACAGAATGCTACCCGCGGCAATAAACCGAGCCGCACACATCAAAAAGGGCGGAAAACTTTCTACTGCGTACTTTACCGCCAAGTAGGTAGAGCCCCATACAAGATATAGTGTAGCAAATGAGGCAATTACTAGCCACGAAACACGCTGTGGGTTGGTCATGATAAGATTGCGTAGAGTAGAAGTAGGGTATATGCACGAGTTAGTCTGGTGTTTTATTTTACTCGATCAACAAAAGGATTTCAGAACATTATCAAGCACAAGCCGAAATATACCACCTATTGGTGATCTACCAAAACCTATCACACTGCTATTCGCTGCTGTTTCTCTACCGATTTATACACCGCTTCCTGTACATGTAGCGTCTTCAAATAATCCAGACCATTAGTTTCAAAGGGTTGGTCGTTGAGTAGGCAGTGTACAAAGTGCTGCTGGGTGGCGTGGCAACAATCTCCGGCAAAGCCTCGGTCTTGGTGATAGTACGGATGCTCCTGCTCGGGTTTGCCTAGGGGCTGAACCGTTAGTTTTCCGTCGGCGTAGAGGCGGATGCTACCCTGGCTGCCTTCTATCAGCATCTCGCCGAAGGTATAGCGGGGGTTGGGTTGGTTGCTCTCATTATAACGGTTCGCGTCTACAATTCCGGTGGTGCCGTCAGCAAACTGAAAAACCATCAGTGCTGAGTCTTCCCCCTTAATGACCGGATTGAGCGTTTTAAGTTGAGCGTAAACCTGATTTATTTCACCAACCAAGTAGCGGAATACATCAATGAAGTGTACTCCGGTCTCGTAGACAAAGAGTCTGGGCATCTCGCGGAAGTAGGGCTGACGATCGAGGTAAGCCTCCTTGCCCCAGCCGTCGCCCATGCGGCAGCGAAGATTCAGCATATGCAAGCGGTCGCCAATTACTTTCTGCTCGAGTAGCTTCTTGATCTCCCGGTGCCAAGGCTGAAAGCGAAAGTTTTCGTGCACCATAAACCGGATGTTCGCCCGTTGGGTAGCTTGTACCAATGCTTCGGATTCAGCGTAGGTGGGGGCGAGTGGTTTCTGGCAGATGACATTAATCTTACGATCAAAAGCAGCCTGGCAAATTTCCCGATGGGTAGCCGGAGGAGTAATCACATCCACAAAGTCCGGTTGCTCCTGATCTAGCATTTTCTGGTAGTCAGTATACACCTTAGGAACACCAAATTTTTGGGCGATCGCCTGCGCTTTAGCCTGATTGGTATCACACAATGCGGTAACCTCTATTGAAGGAATACGCTGCCAACTATCGTAGTGAAACTGGCTAAAGTAGCCTGCACCAATGCATACGCCTTTGAGTAAATTCATGGTGGTACTATTTTCTCAGCAATTATTCAAATTTACCACTAAAGGTAATACGAAAATCAGAATAGTTTTATTGGTATACTCATCCTACTAGTGATGATGACCACTTCAGTGCGGATTATAGCTTTTAACATTATCTTGATACTTACAGGTGTAACTTTTTAGCGAAAAATGACCAGCTAATTCTCCCTCTTATCCTTTTCTTCGCGACTCTTCCTGTATTGATGTATACTGTTGATGAAAAGAGTGATTTACTGGTTGCTGGTTAGCCTGTGCTATCCTATCGTAGCAATGACCCAAACCTATGAGACTGGGGTAATCACTACCGATCAGCCAAACGGTACTACTTGGTTTACGGTTGCTCTCCAGAATTCGTATACCCAACCTATAGTCATTGCGGGGCCAGTAACCGAATTTGGTTCTGATCCGGTTCATGTGCGGGTGAGAAACGTAACTGCTACTAGCTTCGAGTATCAGTTAGAAGAATTTGAAGTATCATCTCCCGATCATACAGAAGAAACATTCAGTTACCTAGTAATTGAACAAGGGCAGTATAACGTGGGAGGTACTATCTGGGAAGCGGGTATCGCTAACGGGAATACCGATGCTACCTTTCTATCGGTACCCTTAAATGGCGGGTTTAGTACTTCCCCCATAATTTTTACTCAGCTAGCTTCTAATCAAGACCCGGTTGCCGCAATAGTGCGGGTTCGTAATGTAACTGCTAGTAGCTTTGAAATCAGGCTCGATGAACAGGAAGCTAATACTGGTACTGACCGAGAGCGAACTGCAACGGACAATATCCATTATCTAGCTGTTCAGCCCAGTATTGGGACGATTGGTAGTGGCGCGAACGCCTCCGCCTACTCAGCTCAAACATCGCCTTCACTTATCGACCATAATAGCCTCCCGCTATCTTTTACCACTACCTTCTCTCCACCCGTTCTCTTGGCTGGCACTCAGACGATGAATGGCAACAACCCCTTCTTTCTTCGCTACAGTGAGCTGGATGCCAATGGAGTAGAACTTCGGATAGCCGAAGAAACTTCCGCTGACCTGGAAACTATTCACAATTCACCGGAAACGATAAGCTACCTCGTTCTAGCCGGAGGGGAGTCTGATAAACGGTTGCTGTGGGTAGAAGATTTCGCTGGTTTATCCGACGGAACTACTGACGACAGCGAACTAACTGCTTGGTCTACCGAGAGAAGTAACCTAGGAACTGCAGGGAGTACATTCTTCGGAGTACAGTCGAACGAACTAGCCGCCCAGCAAACAATTGGGAAAGTCGCTTGGCAATCCGAGCAAATACCGATTACTGGCTACGATGACGTAAAAATTGCGGTAGATATCCGTAGTGCAGGCAGTTTAAATCCCGACGATTCTATTCAGATATACTATCGCGTGGACAGCGGCCCCGAAGTTCCGCTGCTCAATGGACTTCAAATTGAGTCATTTGATGCTACGACCGCCATGATCGGAGGACTGAGCGGCGATCAGGTGCAGGTAATCGTACGAATCATCAATTCAGGCGGTTCTGAAATTTACTACGTGGATAATGTCCGAGTCTACACCGAGACTGACAACCGCTACGCGATTCAAAATGGCAATTGGAGTGAAATCACTAATTGGTCATATACGGCAGGTGGCGCTTCTTGTTCGTGTATACCCGACCTTCTAAGTAATACGCATATCGATAGCTACACGGTCGATCTCAATACTGATGGTCGCGCCCGCAGTCTGACCGTGTACAGCGGGGGCAGACTACAGTGGGTATCTAACAGTATTAATCTAGCATTGTACGGCGATGCCACCCTCGATGTGCAAAGTGGTGGCGTAGTAGATAACGGTTCATTTGCGGGAAGTGATCTCCGTTTCGCTCAGTGGAACAGCCGCAACCCTGACGGTGACTTGGATCGGGTAGGAGAAAGCTACCCGGGGGTAAACGCAACTATTAGCGTAGACGAACCTGATGGACTAAACGTCTGGGAGCTGGCCATTAACGCGCAAGGAACAGTCACTATTCAAGGTATTGGTAGCATTAACGTAAAAGAAGATTTGGATATAAATTTTGTCACCAATGTCACTAATAATTTGGCAGGAAATCTAGCAGTTGCTGTAGACCTACGGCTCAGCTACCCAGGTATCGTATTTACTAACCACGGAAGTATAACAATAGGCAACGCAGTAAAATACGAACGAGAAAATCACCACCTTATTAACGAAGGATCATTAGAAGCAATAGTCCTAGAAGTAGACAGCCCAGGAACTACCGACAATCAGCTAACTAACCGCGGAACGCTCACGGTGGTGAACGAAATGGACTTTAACAATAGCGATGAATTTCAGGTGGATAACTACGGAACAATTGACACGAAAGGCAATATCCTGAATGTTCAGGGGGCGGATGATGTACAGCTTCACAACTACGACGATGCCTTATGGTATTTTGGCCAGGACGTTGATCCCGATGTTAAGCTTTTCGCCAATTATGCGGGCAATACTATTCATTACGATGGTATCGTTGACCAAACGCTAGTAGATCCTCAAGATGCTTACTGGAACCTGACTTTATCCAACCGGAATACATCGGGTAGCACCGAGAGCCTCAAAACCCCATCGGCAACGAACGTGGATATCAATGGAAACCTGACCATTATTGGAACCGCAACCGGGGGAACTAGTTTTAGGGTAGGTGATGCTAACGCCGATGTGACCATTGGCGGTGACTGGTGGCAAGATGAGTCCGGCCCCTATGCTCAGTTTGAAGCAGGTAATCGGACGGTAACATTTGACGGAGATAGCGACCAAGAGATTATTACCAGTGAGTTGTTTCATAACCTTACTATTGACAAAACCAACGGAAAGGTGACCGCTACCGAAGGTGCCAGCGTAGAAAACGAAGCAAGACTAATCAATGGAATTGTAGAAGCTCCAATCGGCAGTCGCATTCTTTTCGAAAATAGCTCTTCCGTAAGCTCAGCCTCCAATATCAGCCACGTACAAGGCAGCGTAACCAAACAAGGGGGCACTGATTTTACCTTCCCAGTGGGTGATGGCACGCACTATCGTCCTATCGGTATCACCAGCTTTAGTAGTGCTTCCGATATCGCGGTGGATTACCGCAATGCGGCACCTCCCGATGCTTCCCTGAAGCCGGATAGTATGGTAAGTTTAGGCAACTGCGGCTACTGGGAAGTAAATAGCTCAATCGCTTCGGTCACCGCTGACGTTACGTTGTATTGGGATGCCGATTGCCCGGTAGATTTTAATGAAGTAGTGATCGCCCACTGGAACGGTACTGCTTGGGAAGAAGTACCGGGCACGCCTACGGGTAATGGTACTGCCGGAAGTATTACTACCGATGCAGTTAGGAGCGATTTCGGATTATTTGCCTTCGCCGAAGTTTCCGATATTCCAGTAGCGACCGATAATATACTTTCGGTTACCGAAGATATAGCGGAAACCGTGGCGGTCATCCCGAACGATAGCGACATGAACGGCTTAAATGCAAGTTCGGTAACCATCGTCGCCGATGGAGCAAACGGTACAGCTTCGGTAGATACTACCACCGGGGAAATCACTTACCTTCCTGATGAAAACTTCAACGGAGCTGATAGTCTGGTCTACACCGTGCAGGATACTAAAGGACTAACGTCTAACCAGGCAGTAATACAGATTACCGTAGTACCTGTCAACGATGCCCCAGTGGCCCAAGACGACGAGGCCAGTACTAATTTCCAAACCACTCTCACCGGAGGCAGTGTGCTGGCGAACGATAGTGATCCAGTGGAAGGCGACGACCTCACTGCTCATTTAATCACCGATCCGACTGATGGAACCCTAGATTTTCAGCCCGACGGTACTTATACCTACCAACCTAATACCGATTTTGAGGGAATTGATACCTTTACCTATCGAGTGTGCGACAGTGGAACACCCCCCGCCTGTGATACCGCCATGGTCACCATTACCGTGCTTCCCTTCAACTTTCCCCCTCAAACCCAAGATGATTTCTTTTCTACCAACGAAGATACTGAAGTTACCGGAAACCTGCTGACCAACGACCTGGATCCCAACGACGACGCACTCACCGTAGCCGTAGCCCCAGTCCAAGCCCCAGCGCACGGAACTGTCGTACTCACTGCAAACGGAACATTTACTTACACCCCCGAGGATAATTTTCATGGTACCGATGAATTGCTTTACCAAGTATGCGATAACGGCAATCCTGTACTCTGCGATACGGCCCGGCTCACTATAGAAGTTACGCCGATCAACGACGCGCCGGTAGCGGTAGACGATGCTTTCGGTATCTCGGAGAGTAATCTCGCCATTGGTAATGTACTAGATAACGATGAAGACCCCGACGGGGATGACTTAACGGTCGCGGCCTTGGTAACGAACCCGACCGCTGGAACAGCCACAGTAAATCCGGATGGTAGCTTTACCTACGTACCCAGCGAGTTTTTCACCGGAGAAGACCAGTTTACCTACCAAGTTTGCGACGATCAGAACCCCAATCTCTGCGCAGAAGCTACGGTGGCGATTGCCATCACGGCCTCGGAAGTTTTGCAGATTCCTAAAGGGTTTTCCCCTAATGGAGACGGAACCAACGATGGCTGGGCTATTGAGGGCATTCGGGCCTTTCCCAATAACCAGGTGAAAATATTTAACCGATGGGGTAACGTGGTGTACGACGCGTTGGGCTACGATAACATCGCTACCGTTTGGCGAGGCGAAGCCACCAAGGGGGTTCGGCTGGGCGGTACCCGACTACCGAGTGGTACCTACTTCTACATCATCGACCTAGGCAGTAATCAACAACCCATTAGTGGCTATATCGTCTTAAAACGCTAAGTAATGGCTTTCAACCAATTGTGTCGATTAATTATCATCGGGCTAATTATTACACCCGGAGCATACGCCCAACAGGAGGTGATGTTTACCCAGTATATGTTCAACGGACTGGCGTTGAACCCCGCCTACGCTGGTAGCCACGACGTAGTGAGTGCAACCGCCATTGCCCGGCAGCAGTGGGTTGGGTTGGAAGGAGCTCCTAGTACCCAGACCTTCTCCCTGCACTCTCCGGTATTTAACGACCAAATTGGGATGGGATTGATGCTACTACACGACCAAATCGGGATCACTAATCAGTATAACGCTACGCTGTCGTACGCCTACCGTATTCCACTGTCGCACGGAAAGCTTGCCATGGGGCTACGAGCGGGAATTAATAGTTATCACGCCGACTACGGTGAGGTGGGTATCGATAACGACGATGCGTTTAATCAGGGGAATATTCAGGTATGGCAGCCCAACTTTGGGGCAGGTTTGTACTACTATAACCAGCGATTTTACCTAGGCGCATCGGTTCCTCAACTGTTGGAAGAAACTTTCAACAACGGTGAAATCGGGGCGAACCGAGGGTTAGTTCGGCACTACTTTCTGAGTACGGGCTACGTCTTTGATCTGAATGACGATCTCAAGCTAAAACCCAATGCTTTAGTAAAGATGGTAGAAGGAGCCCCCGTTCAATTTGATATCAATGCCAACTTACTGATTATGGAGGTACTCTGGCTGGGAATATCCTGGCGGTCGTTTGACTCCGTTGATGCATTGCTACAACTTCAGCTGACCGACCGTTTGCAACTTGGCTATTCCTACGATTTTGCTACCAGTTCCGAAATTAGGAGTGTCAACGGAGGCTCGCACGAGCTCTCCTTGAACTATCGCTTCACGATTGGTCATCAAAAATCAGTTTCCCCTCGGTACTTCTAGCCCAATGACCATGAAAACCACGCTGTTAGTCGTACTATTCATCAGCCTGTCGCTCGGAGGGCAAGCTCAGGTGAAGACCGTGACTACTTACCTAAGTAGTGCCGAAAAGCGGGCTGACCATTTGTACGAGCACCAGCACTATCAGGAAGCAGCAAAGCTATACCAGCAAGCTCTGCAAAAAGAACCTCAGAACGGTCGAATTAAGCTCCAGTTAGCCGAATCATTCCGGAAGCTTAACAATCCCGGACAGGCCGCCTGGTGGTACAGTCAGGTAATCAATGATGCGGAGCTCATCGCCCCCGAGCATCAGTTGCGCTACGCCCAGGCCCTATTGAGCATTGGGGAGATAAGGGAAGCTGAGGTTTGGTACACCCGTTATCAGCAGAGTGCTCCCGATGACGAACGAGTCGCTCGCAAGCTACACGGCATCGACCAAATGTCGACCTTCTACCGCGATAGTCTAATGTATACCGTCGAGCCACTGGATGGTAATTCATCGGCTTCCGACTTCGCTCCTACCTTTTATCAGAAGGGAATTGTTTTTATTTCGGCGCGGGAAACAAAACGGGCGGTAAAGCAAATCTTTCGCTGGAACGAAACGCCCTACCTATCCCGCTTTTTTCTACCGGATGGCGACGAAGCAACTGCTCAGCTGTTTTCAGCATTTGATAGTAATTTGAAGCAAAGCTACCACGAAGGTCCGGTGGTCTTCTACGACAACGATGCCCGCGCTATCCTTACTCGTAATTACCCGTCCCAAAATCGTAGCCTGAAGCGTATTAACACCCTCGGACTGTTCGCATCCCAACAGACGGATAATAGTAAATGGAGCACCCCGGAACCGCTATCGTTTAATAATCCTGCTTACTCGGTGGGGCATCCGACAGTAACCCCCGACGGTAAAACGCTGTACTTTATTTCGGATATGCCCGGCGGAGTGGGCGGAACGGATTTGTACGTAAGCCATTATCAAGACGGAGCCTGGCAAACGCCAACCAATCTAGGCAAACCAGTCAATACCGAAGGGGATGAAATGTTTCCGTTTATCCACTCAGACCAGACGCTGTACTTCTCATCGGACGGACACAGCGGGTTGGGGGGATTAGATATCTACAAAACGGTTATGGGCAGTAGTTTCGTTGAGAATTTAGGGTATCCCATTAACAGTTCTTACGATGACTTCAGCCTGATTCTCAACGAGGAGGGCACTCAGGGATATTATGCCTCCAATCGAGGCGGTCCTGCCCGAAGCGACGAGCTATATCAGTTGACCGTCCACTATCAGCACTTAGACATTCTGGTAAGTGATGAGCATACCGGGCAGCGAATCAGCGATGCGGAAGTTACCCTAATTCAAGATGGCGCCGAGGTCGGTACAGTAGCCAGCGATTCCACAGGGCTAGCCCGGTTCCAGATTAATCCGCACCGCATTTGTATCATCAACGTGGATAAACCCGATTACGATGGGAATGCCGTCATCGTCACCCCGGAGGAAGTACTCGCTTCCGATAAATATACTATGGTCCCAGTTCCACTGGCCCGATCAGCAGGGAGTATAGACTTAACGGTTGTACTAGCTAACAGCTACACCGATCAGCCCTTTCCCCACACGCTGGTTTCAATCATCAATATTGAAAAAGGGGATACTACCCTTCGAACGACGGATGATCAGGGTAAGATTCGAATGAAGGTAGATAACCGTTCCCACTACGCTTTCTCCGGTAAAATAGGCGAAACTGACTGGAGTCATCCTGAGGGCCTGTCCTGGACTGGTTCCGGGATAAGCACCCGCACCTTAAATCCCGACCAGGAAAATGAGCTACAATTATTGGTAGGAATCCAAACACCTACGATACCTCTGCACTTTACGGTATACGATGCTGAAACCCAAGAACCTGTAGATCGGGTAACGGTGCGTCTGATCGAGGATGGCGAAGAACGGGCTGAACTTCGTACTACCGCCGAGGGAAAAGCTACGTTTAAGGCTGATCCCCAAAAGAACTATTTGGTGAGTTTAGAGGCACCTATCCACTTTGGCGATGTAGTTATTATTTTATCAGAAGAACTGAGGCAAGATACGGTTTATCAAGTAGAAGTGCCGCTCAAAAGTAGGCAGGAAACGGTAGCATGGGTCGCCAACTTATACGATAGCGTGAGTGGTATTCCTATCAATCACGCTATTGTTCACCTGCAAGCGATGGATACCAACGAAGTGGTTAAAGTACTCTCCGATGAGTGGGGTCAGATTCAAGTCGATTTGGAGAAAGGAAAATCTTACCGGATAAGTAGCCACCGAGACGACCGGAGTTGGATAAGGGGCCAACCTATTGTAGCCCAAGGACAGCAAATGGGGGAACCTTCAGATCGTACCACTACAAGGAGGATTATCCTACGGGAGGAAATAACCGAAGAGAGTTCTGTGCCGTTACTTTCTGACGCAACTGACAATGAGCCCGCTACCAAGCAAGAGCGTACTCAACTTCTCTCGGTACGAGTTGAAGATAAGGAGACGGGAAAACCACTCTCGACCGCAGAAATTATCCTAATTGGCGATGGCGCACTGGAGGGAGTAGAAAGTAGCGATACTACGGGGCTAGCCCAATTTACTATTGACCCCACCATTAACTTTATCTTGGACGTCAGCAAGGATGAGTACCAAGGTAATGCGATCATCCTAGATACGGCTACCCTACTAAGCTACTCTGATAGTTACGAAGCAGCGGTCGCCCTGCGCCCTCAAAAGGGCACGGTTAATCTGGCCTTTCGGCTGTACGATAGTCGCACTGGACGAGCTATTAGACGCACTCTCACTCAACTAGTAAACCTCACTACGGACGATACACTCCGCCTAGTCACCGACGAAAGAGGAGAAATACAAACCAAAGTGGATGATCGTTCCTCCTATCGGATATCAGGAGTAGTGAATGAGAAACCGTGGGATTACCCTATCATTGAGGCTAATGCCCTGAACCCTGAAAGTAAGAATCAAATTAGTATTCCCATTGAAGTACCCATCCTGACTACTCCACTACGGGTAGTGGCTGTGGATACTGACACTAAATCTCCGATAGCAGAGGCGACCGTCCGCTTGATTGAAGATGGTGAGCAGAAAGCGTTAAAGCAGACTGATTCTAGAGGAGAGGTCAAGTTTGAGGTTAATCCTGAAAATAGCTATCTAATTAGCGTGGAATCCACCTCACACTACGACGATGTAGCGATTGTCATGGCCGATAAACTGGTTCCTCAAAAAGAGCACCGGGTAGAAGTTGCGCTAATTCGGGGTAAGAAAATGGTGAGTGTGGTAGCGCATATCTACGATAGTTTATCCAAAGAGCCCCTAACTAATACTTTAGTGCGTATCTACAATGAGACAACTGGAAGGGAGATTACTTCACTATCAGATGAGCGGGGAAATATTCGGATGAAACTCGAGCGGAGAAATTCCTATCAACTCTCTGGAAGAGCCAACAACCAAAATTGGGATCACGATGCTAAGATTAGTATTAATGATCATAGTTTAGCTGACCTAGAACTGAGAATCGCAGTGTACAACGTCTCCTCTGAGGAGGAATGGATGGCGGAGGCTGGTCAGAAGAACACTACTAGAGATGTTAGTCCTCCCGAAAAAGAGCCAACATTTGATGCGGATCAATTGATAAACGCCTGGGTTACGGTGGTGGATAGCCATCAGCGTTCCGGGAAAGATCAGGCCGTATGGGTTGAAATAGGCGAGCGTATCTATCACTTAGTTCAGCAAAATGATAAGCAGTACCTACGGCATCGGAATGAAAGGATCTTTGTAACATCATCCACGGGTCTACCGGAGCACTGGTGGTTAAATACGGACAATGGATTAATCACAATTAGCACGATCTACTTTGGTTTCGATGAGCATATACTGGATGCGGTCGCAGAGCGAGAACTTACTAAAATTGCGGAGTTGATGAAACGTCAGCCTTCTCTCCGACTAGAGGCAACCACGCATACTGATAGTCGGGGGCCGCAGTCGTACAACCGAGTACTATCGCAGAAACGGGCTCAAGCCATTGCTAATAATTTGGTTGAGTTAGGAATAGCGGAAGAGCGGGTCTATCTCAACTTCTACGGCGAAGATAAACTCTTGGCACCTTGTCCTGACGATGGCTGTTCGGAGTCAGTACACCACAAGAACCGTCGGGGTGAGTTCACCCTGGACTTTATCTACGAATGATAAAAAATCATTTCTTTGTTGGAACTTCACGCCATTACTTTTCAGGTGGATTACATGTACTATTGTCCCGTTAGTACTCTTCTAATTGTTTCTCCGGCTGCATAAACAACCACAAGATAATCGCTAGTACGTTTAGGCCCGCACCTACGAAGAAAAACGGAACTTCCGAACCCGTCCAAGATTGCATGTAGGGAAATGCCAACGCCGTAATAAACGCTCCGATATTTCCAGCCATATTCATGGTACCGGATACCGCCCCGGCGTGTTGTCGGCCAATATCGACGGCAAATGACCAGGATGGACTGAGCGTCATATCAGCTCCAAAGATAGCAATACTCAAAAAGATAATAGCAGTAAGGGGAGTCTCCATGTAGACGCTCACAACCAAACCAACCGCTGCTAACCCAAAGCCAACTGCCGCGGGTAGGCGGCGGGAAAGGGTCCAGTTACCTTGTCGGTAGATACGGTCAATCCACCAGCCTCCGAACCAGTTACCGAACGCCCCGAGCACCAATGGGGCTGAAGCGTAAAACCCCGCTTCTAGCGTCTCTAGCGCGTATTTCTCTTTTAGATGCGGAAACAGCCAGGTCAGACAAAAAAAGAAAGTAAAATTACTGCAAAAGTACTGTCCCATGGCCAGCCACATATTTTTTGAGCCAATGAGGCTACCTGCTTTTAACGGTGCTTGGGCTACCGCCGGATCAATCTGCTGGCGGTTAGCCCGAATAAAATCCTGCTCGGTAGTGGATATTCCGGCGTGATTAGTAGGATCGTCGCGAAAGGTCAGGTACCATACTACCGCCCAAATAACGCCCACCCCTCCCAGCACGAAAAAGCTCACCCGCCACCCCAAAGTAGTAATAAGCCAGGCAACAAACGGTAGTGCAAAGGCTGCGCCCAAGCGAGAGCCCGAGAAGTTAATCCCCGTAACTAATCCGCGTTCTTGCAAGGGAATCCAGGAGAATACCGCTCGGGAAATACCCGGAAAAGCCCCGGCTTCTCCCGCGCCAAACAGTAGCCGGACAATTAGTAATGACACGAAATTCCAGGCTGCTCCGGTTAGGGCAGTGAAGAGTGACCAGAACGATACCACGGTGGCAAGTACCCGCCGGGGACCGAGTCGATCTGCTAAGATCCCCGCCGGAGTCTGAAATAAGGCATAGCCCAGGGCAAATACCGATAGAACCCAGCCCATCTGCTCATCGCTTAGACCAAGAGAACTAGCGATGGGTTCTTTGGCTACAGAAATACAAACTCGATCAATGTAAAGCAAGAGGGCTAGTAAGAAGGTGCCCACTACCATCCAGTAACGTCCGGCCATCAGTTAGATTTTAATTGGTTAATTACTTCGGTAATAGAATCCTCTTCCCCTACATTACCCGGAAATACGATATACGGCAACCCGGGAAATTTGCTCTCTCGGTCCAGTTGCCAGACGGGTACTCCGGGAAGAATTTGCCCCATTACTTGGGCTTTCTTCACTCCTAAGCCTTGGGTAGCGGTATCGCTAGAGGTGATTCCCCCTTTGGCCAGAAGGTAGCGGGGCTTGACACTAATTCGGCGAATAATATCGGTTACAAAACCGGAGATCTGCTGCCCGATTTTCAAGCTTTCTTCTCGATCCTGTCCCGAGACCAAATCCCGGCTAGTATAAATAACCGTATCTTGCCGATCGGTGAGCAACTGATCTACCTGTAATGCTACGCCCTGAGCGAAAACCTCGATATCAGTATGTTCCAAAATTTCGGTTACATCTAGTCTAATAGGTTGTACTCCAGCGTATTCTAGCAAATGCTTTAGTTGAGCGGTAGATTTAGGAACGTAAGAACCTACAACGATCAGCCCACCGATTGTAGCATCACTGGACACGAGCTGATGGCGAGTAAGTAATGATTGAGGGGCTAGTCCCGCAAGTATCGGCACAATGGAAGCGGCGGTGCGGCACGTTACCGATACGTTGGCATTTAGCAAGCCCAAAGCAAATGTTTCCAAGTCAGCCCGGTGAGCAGCATTGACAATATAAGTGGCGTCAGGCGCAGCCGCCTCGAGCGTTTGAGTTACGTAGTTTGCCCCCTGTTGCCGAAGGTCAGCCAAGCTAAACGAGATTACCTCACTCACCTTTATTTGTCCTGCCGTCTTTTCTTCCACCCACTCCTTGAGGTTAGAAGCCGTAAAGCCGAAGGACTTGTCCTGGGCGAAGGGGGTTTCTCCTACGGGTATCAGACTGTCACCTTCCTCTACGTAGTGCGTATCGTTAATCGTATACCGCCCGCCCTCCAGAAAAGCGGGAACCAGAATCTGGATAGTCGCTTTCTGCTGCATCCCGGCTAGTAAGGCGTTTACTTCGTTCGGATAGTGCCCGCGTAGCGTAGAATCACCGCGGCTGATGACAAAAAACTTGCGACCACTTCGTTGAGCGGCTTCCTTTAGATTTTGTCCAATGGTGACCGCTAACTGATTAGCTTTTTGGATAGGGAGACTGCGCGAATTCGTCAGAATAAAAAACAGTGGCGTGGCCTGCCGGAACTCGCGTTCAATTACTTCAGTAGTCCACTCAGTGAGCACGGGAACGTCGTAGGTTGTCTGGGTTCCGGTTGGATCATCGTCCAGCACCACAATAGTTTGCTGAAGCGAGGCAATCTTCTGCTGGATTTGGGGCAATAAGCTCTCTTCAGGGGGAGAGGGGACAAGTGCTAATAATTGCTGTAGAGTAGTGGGCATGTCAATGGTTGTTCATAGCAGCAATGATTGGCTCCATTAGGTTTCGGATGTCGCGAATTTGCAGGCCGTCTATCATTTGCTTTTGATAGGCACTAGGCGTAGTGATGGAGGCAATCACTAAATCCAGGCTCGGACAAACGAAAATAATACGTCCTCCCGCACCAAACGCGGCGAAGGCATCATTGGGAATTTTGTCGCCCCACATCCCCCGGTTCAGGTGAATCTGCATGCCTTCGTGGGGGTGAGCGAAGCCTTCGCTCACCGGATTCTTAATGGGTTGTACTGAAGCTATTACAAACGCTGAATCAACTACCTGAGTACCGTTCCAGTTACCTTGATGGAGCCATAGGTAGCCCCAGCGAGCGGCATCCGCTGGGGTGGCAGTAATAGTCAAAAAGGGTACATCCTGATTATGTCCCCAATACTCAAAAGGCTCCCACTGAGCACCAATCAACTCGGCTAATTCCCGTATTTTGTGAGAAGGTGATTTGCCGTAGGCATCCCGAATGATTTTGTACATCGGAAAATAGTTGCAGGCGTATTTCCAATCGCTTCCGGGTGGGTCAGCACAGGAAGTATAGCTGATCAGATGTTTAAGCAAGATTGTATCGTCCATCTCCCGAGCAACGGTAGAGTTAAACACTTCATTGACAGGAAGCTCTAACGGAGCTGTTCCCAGCTCGTTTTCTCGCAAGAACATACCAAACATGGTGGCCATTAGCGAGCGAGCACAAGAAGCCCAATCGTTTTGTTTCTGTAAGCCCTTCTGAAGCTGATACACATGGTCGCCGTAGTGGTAAATATCGTAACCCTGACGAATAATGATCATCTCAGCTTGCGAAAAGGGATCACCCGAATCAGTCATCATCAACTCTCGGGCTTGAGCTAGCTTCTCCGAAGAAAAGCCCTGTGATTCAGGGCTAGCTTTTGGCCAGGGGGCCTGATCAGGTGGAAAATTAGCAAGTTGGGATTTGCCAGCAGTTACGAAGGCGATACTGATAGTCGTAATTAGAGCAAGACGTAGAATGTTAGTCATATTTATTGATAAGCTGCTGATATTGCGCTATCGGTAAAAGCTAGACCTAAGCGTTTAATAAATTCGTTGTGTACTACGTGTTTTCCTTCCGGCGGATTACCATCGACGCCCGTACGGACGTATACTAAGTTCCACTCGGGAATGACAAAGCAGACATTATGATTGAGACCGCTCATATAGGCAGTACCCGGCGGGGAATCAGGCATAAAGCGTCCCTCGTCGGTTAGGCCGTTCACCCACCAGTTGTAACCGTAGGAACCACTGCCGTTGGCGCTTTTACGATCTGTGTCAGCCACCGGAATACTAGCCGGTACTTGGGTTTGAATTGCGGCGGTAACCCACTCTTCTGGCACAATTTGTTGACCATTCCAGTTGCCCTTATTCAGAAACAGATGACCTACCCGAGCTAGTTGTCGAGCCGAGACATGTACATTGGTACAACCATTGCGAATGGGAATACCGTTGAGTTCGCCCTCCTGCCCCCAGGTCCACTCACCTATTCCGATAGGGTCAGTCAGCTTTTGGGTCAGATACTCGTGTAGATCTTGCTGAAGAATTTGCGTTAGTGTGCGCCCCTTCATCATCATAGCTTCGTCCCAGTAGGCGTAGGCGGTACCCGGATCAAAAATTGGTTCGCCGGGCTGGTAGGGTGTCCACGACCAGTCGGCGCTGCTGTCGCTTTCCCAGCGGGTATCGCCTACGGCATTATAGCCGGACGTCATGGTAGCGAAGTGCCGCAGCGTTACGTCCGGATACTGCTCAGCTAGTAGCGGTTCGTAGGTGGCGGCCTGATCGTTGAGTTGGCACAGTCCGTCTGCAATCATCAGTCCCAGAGCGGTGCTGGTAAATGACTTAGAGCAGGACCAGATATTATGCACTTTATCGATGCTATCGCCTTGGTAGATCAGGTAACCATTGCGGATAATCATCAATTCCTCTACTTTATCTTCAAAACAGTGATCGGCGAGGTACTGAACCGCTTCTTCCAGTTTTTCGGAATTTATTCCCTGACTCTCGGGAGTAGCGGTTTGCCAGTCTTTGCCGGGAAAGATCATTTCGAGGGCAGCCTGATTGGTTTCGGTAGTGTTGTCTTGGGTTTGTGGGGAGGAGCAACTGCTTATGATAGCAGAGATTGCGATAAGGTAGCTCAGGTATTTGAGCTGGGTATATCTCAGGTATGAGAGGCGTCTTAGTAGTAACTGCAACATTGTGGAGTAAATCCCCTTAACCCCCTTTATTGAGGGGGAAGTAGTCAGTCCCCCTTTTTTAAAGGGAGGGAGGAGGGATTTGTGCATAGAACTCACTCTTTCTCTCAAGCTTTCAAGACTGTGCATGCTCATTATTACAGGGGGGTCATTAGATTTTTCCATTAAGTAGAGTTTTAACAATACTTATTGTCTATCCTTCTAGAGCAATAACCCTAGCGGGGGATCCGTCGCCTCCCTGTATTTTTAGGGGTAGGGCAATAAGCTGTACTTTTTCTTGCTGGATTTTGTCCAGATTGGTTAACCCTTCAATAATCACGACGCCACCGCTTAGCAGAATCTGGTGGATGTGCGTTACTTCCGCCAAGTTATTGACATCTGCAATCGAGGGTGGCTCAACGCCGAGCATCTTGATTTTTTTCGAGACGCACCACTCGGCCAACTCTTCACTGATACGAGGTAATCCATCGCGGTATCTCGATTGGCGCAAGTACTGGCTCCATCCGGTATGGAAGAGTAGACTAGCGCCTGCTTCTACTTTTTCAGCTACGTCGCCCAAATCCTTCACTTCAATGAGATACTGATCAGGCAGATTGGGTAAATGCACTACCCAGGCCGGTCCCATACAATCAGTCAGAGGAATTTGGTCAATGCTTTGATCGGTCACCCCAAAGTGCAAGGGAGCATCCATGTGAGTACCTACATGGGAGTAAAGATGCAGGGTACGGGCGTTCCAGCCGTCACGCTCCAGCGTCTTGGCAATCTCAATGGTGACCCCGGGCATATCGGAGTCGTAAGGTAGGGTTAGGTCAATGGGGATAGACATTAAGTACAGATTGGTTTGTTGTAGAATAGCTAATGCGGCAGACGAATCAACTTGTTAGTATTTTCTTTTTCTATTTTACTCTTAACTTAGAGTCACATACTTCAAAATGCATTGTTGGTGCGTATGGTGTTACGCATAGGCTTTATTTAAATTTTTCATTATACCTACTTTCCTCGAGAAAAGAATCATAGTCATTTAACTCTACTATCTCTTTAATTGCTTGTTTCTTATCCTTGGCATTTTGATAATATGACTGGCAAATCTTAAATCCTACGTAATATCCCATGTCTTTGGGAAACTCTTCCGTTTCTGCGTTGTAAAACCAATTTGAATCTTTTTGCTCCCGCATATCTGCTTTAAACTTGTCCCAAACCTCTTCTTCATATATCTCCCCGTAACCCAATGCACGTTCACTAAATCCTGCTCCGCCAATTAAGCTTTTACCATTTGTTGCTAAACCCGCTATGAACACTGCGCTCCCTTCCATCAATGCTAAAGCTAATAGACTATTTGTACCTTTCGGAGGCAGTTTCTGTTGACCATGTGTATATTCATGCGCCAAAACTAGATGGGTGCTTTCAACGGGCATACTAACTCGTGACAACCACTGATCCTCACCAAATTCTTCGTAGTTGGCAGAATCGGCTGTGGCAAATATTTCAGCACCAATATACATTTCACCTCCTGGAAAACTTCGACCTCCCATATTGGCAAAGCCAATAGCAAAGTATGCATCAGGAAATTTAAAGTTAGGATACAGATCCTTCAGCTTTTCAAATGTTTTAAGAAATTCAGGCTTCAAATTTTTTATACTCAGCGTTGCGTTACGAATGGAGTTAAAGTATTTTGGGTGTTTCCCGATAAAACTTAAATAAGAATTTTCTATGTCTTCAGTGCTTCGGTTATTCTCATTTCTTTCAACTTCAAAATACTTTTTCAGACCTTTACTTGCTTTATCAAGATAATGCATTCTCAAAATTGTTAAGGAATCTTTCTGCGACTTTGCAAGTGAAAGCTTATCATACATTTGCCAAAAGTTATCTATATCTGAAATGATAAATTTTGCTTTTTTAGGGTCTGAAATTTCTCTCTGTTGAGCAGTACTTATAACAGCAGGAAAAATTAGTGCTATTAAGAGGAAGTTTTTAAAACTTAAGGTAGTCTTGAGTCTTATCATACTTATTTAGTTTGTGCATAATGTAATGGTAGACGTGCTATCAATCACGTACCTACATATTTTCAATGACGCTATCGGCAATCTCGTCAGTTTTAGCGGTGCCTCCTAAATCTACGGTAACGATTCCTTGCTGGGTGGTAGCCTCAATGCCTTTCACAATATCCTGAGCAGCTTCAGATTCTCCTAAATGCTCTAGCATGACCGCACCCGACCAGATAGAACCTACTGGATTGGCAATACCTCGTCCGGCAATATCGGGGGCTGAGCCATGGATGGGTTCAAACATAGACGGAAATTCCTTTTCGGGATTGATATTACCGCTTGGCCCTAACCCCAAACTACCCATAATGGCTCCGCCCAGGTCACTCAGAATATCGCCAATCATGTTGGTGGTAACGATTACGTCGAACACTTCCGGTTTCAAGACGAAACTGGCCGAAGCATTGTCTACGTACATTTTGCCGTATTCTACATCGGGGTACTGATCGGCTACTTCCTGGATCACCTGATCCCAGTAAGCCAGGCTGTTGATCAGTGTGTTAGACTTGGTAACATTGGTGACCTTCTTGCGGCGTTTTTGCGCTAGTTGGAAGGAGTAGTGGGCGATACGTTCAATTCCCGCCCGGGTGAACACACTGGTATCGGTAGCCAGTCCGTAGGGCTGATCGGGATGAATAATTTTTCCATTTTGGACAAACTCACCTTCGTTATTTTCCCGAACCACTACAAAATCAATATCCTGATGCGATTTATAGCGCAATGGACTATCAATACCTGGTAGTAATTTTACCGGGCGGTAATTCACGTATTGATGAAAAGCAGTGCGCACTCGAAAGGTGTACAGCATGGCGGGCAAGGTATCGTCTACCTCTGGATCTCCTACTGCCCCGAAATAAATGGCATCAAACTGCTTTAGGGTGTCTAAACCGTCGTCGGGCATAAATTTCCCGTGCTGTTTGTAGTAACCTGCCCCGAAAGGGAACTGCTCGGTTTCTAGGGTAAATTGATGTTTTTGGGCGGCGGCCTCTAAAACTCTTAGTCCGGCCGGAACAATCTCATGTCCAATGCCATCGCCCGGAACGACGGCGATTTTGTAATTCTTCATAGAAGTTAAAAATTGACTCTGGCTCTTAACCGGAGTTGATGATGAATTTTTTTTTGGAGATATGGTTATTTTATCTGTTCGTCGGGGCCAGTGCCTTCGGGAGCTTGGTAAGCTAGCGTCATCGCCCACTTATCGAACTCGAAGCCATCTTCGCGTACGGAAAATGAGATGGTATGCTGGCCGGGTTCTTTAATCATTAAGTAAATCAGTTCGGGTACCCCAGTGTGTACTTCTTCGGTACGTTGACGGCTTTCCCACGACCATGCTTGTTTATTGCCATCAAACTGCATTCGCTGTCCGGTTTCCGGCCACTCACCGTTCAGACCGACATGGATGCCATTATCTTCGGTGCCCGAAGTATGGGTACGGACCCATACATAATACTTTCCGGGAGTATTGAAGTATACATCGTAGCTGAGAATACCGGCCTTTCCCGGTTCTGGAAAGAAGTTTTCTCCTTCGGTCAGTATATCATCGTGCGTGGTGCGGGTGTCGGGTAAAACCTCCAGATAGAGGCTTCCACTGGCAGTAGCGGCGTGATTTTCATCGGGATCGGGAGTAGGTAGCGAAGAAGTTGTCTCGTCTACGACGTACCATTTTCTTACCAGTGTATCAGTTTGATTAATAAAGTGTTCAGCTTCTACCGCTAGTATACCATCAGTTTCTTCAAATACTTGTGTTGGTTTTACGTCAGATTCTAATGCCTCTTCTTGTTGAGCACTTTCGGTAGTAGAAGTTGGCTGACAAGCAATGCATACCATTAGACCCATCCAAATAACTGCATGGCATGGGGGTATTTTCTCGGTATACGAATCAGGATTACATATCATTTAAGTCAGTGTTTTTCTAGTTAGCAGAATTCCTATTTATCCAGCTCTGTCGGTCTAGCTTGTAAACCATACAGTGACTGTCCTCAAAGGTTCTTCGCTCCACGAATTGGAACCCAATGCGCTCGTAGAAACGGATAGCGCGGTGGTTGGTCTCCAGCGGGTCAATCAGCACAGCCGTAACTTTATCATCTTCAAAGCAGCGCTCCAACGCTAGGTTCATCATCACGGTTCCGTAGCCTTTTCCTAGGTCTTCGGCTTCCCCAATCCAGATATCAATGGCTCTTAGGTTAGCCTCTACGTTACCCCAGTAATGGGTTTCCTCTTCTGCCGGATCAATAATTTGTATACAACCGATAGGGCGACTGTCCAGCTCCGCAATTAACTGTTCGCGCCAATCGGGGAAGTACCGTAGCTCTTCCGCCCAATTCCAGTCCTCATCCTCGTCGGATGCCTTGACGTGCGGCTGTTCATCCCAGTGCTGCAACAGGGCTAAATCAGCAATAGTAGCGGGACGCAGTGTAATTGGCATTATCGAGCATTAATTTCATTTCCAGGTCAGTTATCCATCCTGACTACGTACTAACACCACCCAATCCTCATCACCACCGGATGGGGCGTTCCCAACTGAGACACTATTTCCTCCACTTACCTCACTGACACTTCCGTTCTGCAAGTCGCCTCCGTTTTCAGGATCAAACCACTGTACGGAGTAATTCCCCTCCTCGAGATTGAGGTTAGTAGTAGTTGCCTGGTATAAATAGATGGCGTAGACCTCACCGGGTTTGGCAAAGCAGTAGGCTCCTTCAGCATCTACTAAATCATCAGCCGTTTCCATTTCCCAAAATGGTAGATTATCGTGGAAGAAAGAAACCGCGTAGCGGGTTTGATCCCACATATTATTGCGAGTACGCCAAGTTTCTAGCCCTAAATCGCTGTTACCGAAGAGATAGCCAAAGTACCATTCGGCACCACCGCCACCAGCCATCAGATTACCCCACAGCACTTCGTAGCGGATAGTATCGTGCTCAGGATCAACATCGTCGGGTAATACGCCGTGGTAGTACGGGCCAATTTCATCTAGGTTGACCACCCACTGCTTTCCAGCTTCTCCCGATTCGCTTATCCAGCGCTTGGTTTCCTCATGCACCTGCGAGGATCCACCAATTTGTAAAGAGGGTCCATCCAAATCTTCATAACCTAACAATGGTTCTAGAATCTCGTCGCGTTCTTTCTGGGCAGCATGGGTGTGAAGTGCTACAAAGTTCTGATAGGGATCGGTCTCTTTAAAGTAGCTAATCATAGCCCGACGTTGCTCGTCATTCTGAGATTCCGGCGAAAAGTTCGCGTACCCATTTTCCTCACCCATATTCCAGGCCACTCCTAGATGATGGGCAAAACGGGCAATAAGTTCGCGATAGTAGAGCTTACGTTGGGGGCCTAGATCACCGTTATCTAGCAATAGCTCATTTTCAGTTTCTTGGGTAAAGAAGTGCAATAAGATGCCTAAGCTATCAGCGTGAGTGAATACTGTTTCCCATTGGTCTAGTTTACTGCAATCAAAGCGATAGCGTTCTTCGTAGCTGGTGTAGGGCCAGACATCTTCGCCGTCGCCTTCAATGTTCATGGTTAGAAAATAGAGGGAGTTCATACCTTTGCTAGCTAAGTAATTGAG
The DNA here is from genome assembly GCA_039198955.1 of Bacteroidota bacterium. Taxonomy (GTDB): domain Bacteria; phylum Bacteroidota; class Bacteroidia; order Cytophagales; family Cyclobacteriaceae; genus Tunicatimonas. The sequence continues at coordinate 23,412 of JBCCTI010000041.1, forward strand.
TCCGCCAATGATGCCTTTCCCTTTACCGTTCTGCCAGCTAGGATCGCCTTCGTTCCAGTCTTTTATATGATCTTCGTAAACATGAAGTTCCTTATCGACCGGAGCTTCACCCTCTTTGTGTCCTTCTTCACCACCAAACTCGGTACCATCGAAATCTACGTAGCCTAGCAGGTTTTCTGGGCTACCGGCCCCACCTTTTAAATAGTACTCATCCGTACCAGCAAATTTTAGGTAGCGTTCGCCCACATACTGCAATTTTCCCTTCGCCCGGAAATCTTTCCCCTGTTTGTCAGAGGCTACTACCTGAAACGAGCCTTGTTCACCGTCAAAAGCAACGGGTTCACCAGCATTGGCATCAGTACTGATAGCGATGTTATCTCCCTCTCGAAAGGATGCTTCGTAAGTCCACTCGCCCTCAGCGTCAGGAGTGAATCGAGCTTGCCAGACGTTTCCGCTTAAAGCACTACTTTCTCCAGCGTTGCCATCGGCAGCATAAAAACCGGGTACATCGTAAGATTGGTCACCATTGCGAAAGGTGACGATTAAGCGATAGTTGGTAAATGGATTATATTCGGCCTCTTCGCTAGTTTCAGGACCTTCAAATGATAATGTTACTTTATGCCACTGCTGGTAGGTGGGAAGTGATTTTGGTTCTTCAGCAGGTTGGCAGGCAGTGATCCAACCAACCAGTAGAAGTAGATTCAAAAATGAATAGTAACGCATAGGGTGTAGTAAGATTTTCTTAGAAAAGTTTAATTATTAAGATTTAAAAGTATAAGTAAAAACCATTGTTTTCTTGCAGCTCAGCGATGAAGTTATAATCTTTTCACGAAGGAACAACCCGAATTAATCACATTATCGTAAATCTGTTTTGTGCAAAGGTTTGCACAGTGCGAATAGTAACTACTGCTAAGCTATTTTTTTGATGATAGTTGTGAATATCTGCTTCTGTTCCAGAAAATCGTCACTAAGAAAGGAATCTTAATCCCCATGACACAACAGAGAAATACTCTTGGAAAAGTGCAGAGCGAGGTCTAAGCAGGCAATACGATTATTTTTCTATTTTAGGCCTCAGATATGAAGCCAATTACGCTGAAAGAAATTGCCGAGCGACTAAACGTCTCTACTTCTACCGTTTCCCGCGCATTACACAATCATCCCCGCATTTCATCAGCTACCAAACGAGCGGTACAGGCACTAGCCCAGGAACTGAATTTCCAGCCTAACCCGCTGGCGATGAACCTGCGAATGCAGCGTACTAAGACCATCGGGGTGATTGTCCCCAAAATTAGCTACCCTTTCTACGCTTCGGCTATCAGTGGCATTGAATCAGTAGCCATTCGGGAAGGGTATAATATTGTGATCTGCCAATCTAACGAATCGTACGAACGGGAAGTAGCCAATATTACATCGCTGTTGCTGAGCCGGGTAGATGGTATTGTAGTTTCGCTGGCGGGCGAAACGGAAGAGTACAGTCATTTTCAGGAAGTATTGGATCGAGGTGTACCGTTGGTATTTTTTAACCGCATTTGTCCCGAGCTATCAGTATCCCAAGTGGTAATCGATAATTTTTCAGCCGCCCGGCAGGCGGTCGGCTCGCTTATTCAACACGGCTGCCGACGTATCGGGCTACTAGCGGGACCGTCTAAGGTTAATATTAGCAACGAACGCCTGCGCGGCTACCAGCGAGCATTAACGCAGTATAAATTGCCATTTGACCCGGATTTGATAGCGCACTGCGATTATAGCGAAGCTAGCGGTTACGCTCAAACAGTACACCTCATTCAGTTACCCAATCCGCCCGATGGTATTTTTGCCGTAAGCGACCGGCTGGCGATTGCCGCCTTACAAGCCTTACGCGATCACGGTATACGAATTCCCAAAGACATGGCACTAGTTGGGTTTAACAATGATCCGGTAACTGCAGTGGTGAGTCCACCTTTAACCACCATTGATCAAAACCCCGAGCAAATGGGTGAAACGGCAGCTCAATTGTTGTTTCAGCAGTTGCGTAATTCTAAAACTGATATTGAACAGGTGGTGCTAAAAACTCAGCTATTGGAACGAAATTCCGTAAAAAAATAGTAGTTTGCGGTTCCCAATATTTTTAAACCACTTTACCTAAACTATCATGAAAAAGTTTAAACCGGGTGTACTCTACGGCGATACATTATTAGAATTTTTTGAGTACGCCCAAGAAAAAGGCTTCGCGTTACCCGCTGCCAACGTTATCAGTAGTAATTCTATCAATGCGGTATTGGAAACCGCACGCGAGGTACAGTCAGCAGTAATCATTCAATTCTCTAACTCAGGTGCTGCATTTATAGCGGGTAAAGGACTAAGCAACGATGGCCAGCAGGCCTCTATCGCCGGAGGTATTGCCGGAGCCCAACACGTGCATACCATGGCTAAGCACTACGGCGTTCCCGTAATTCTGCATACTGACCACGCAGCCAAAAAGCTACTTCCCTGGATTGATGGCTTACTCGATGCGGGTGAAAAGCACCACGAGCAGCACGGGCAACCACTATTTAGCTCTCATATGCTCGATCTTTCCGAAGAACATCTGGATGAGAATGTAGAAATCAGTAAAAAGTACTTTGAGCGGATGAATGCGTTGGGTATGGCTATTGAAGTTGAACTAGGTGTAACTGGTGGTGAGGAAGATGGAGTGGATAATACTGACGTAGATGCTTCTAAACTGTATACTCAGCCCGAGGAAGTGGCTTACACTTACGAGGAGTTGAAACAGATTGGTGATCGCTTTACGGTAGCGGCAGCGTTTGGCAACGTACACGGAGTGTACAAGCCCGGTAACGTAAAACTAACTCCTACTATTCTGCGCGATTCGCAGAAACATATTGAAGAAAAACACAGTACAGCGACCAAGCCCGTGTATTTCGTCTTCCACGGTGGCTCCGGTTCTACCCAAGCAGAAATTCGGGAAGCGATTGGCTACGGAGTGATCAAAATGAACATTGATACCGACTTACAGTGGGCCTTCTGGGACGGAGTACGAGGTTATTACGAAAATAAGAAAGATTACCTGCAAGCCCAGATCGGTAATCCCGAAGGCGATGATAAGCCTAACAAGAAAATCTACGACCCTCGCGTTTGGCTACGTGAAGCGGAGAAAAGCTTCGTAAAACGCCTAACCGCTGCCTTTGAAGATTTGAATGCAGTGGGGTCTAATGCTTAGTGACTAATGAGTGATGATTAATGAGTATAGATTTTGGACTGCATTAATCATTCGTCATCAATCATCAGTCATTTCCTGTGGATCAATGAACCGGTTTATTCATTACATATTCTTTGGAATCTTATGGCTTGGGATAGGGCTAGAGGAGGGGTATGCCCAGTCACTACAACCCCAAGGTTATTTTCTTCAGGATACTACTAAAATCGGGCAGCAGATTCAGTACGCTCTTACCTTTCGTTATCCGACGGAGTTGGAGGTAATTTTTCCCGACGAGAACCAGGCGTTCACCCCGTTTGAATACGTGGACCGGACCTTTATTCCCACCCGAAGCGACAGCGCTACTAGCTTAGACAGTGTGGTGTACACGCTGATGACCTTCGAGCTAGATACCTTCCAATATTTAGCGTTACCCATTTATATAATTAGTGCCGATGAGGAAGGAGAAGCGGATAGCATACAAATTAGGGCAGAAGTAGACTCAGTGTATCTTCAGCAGTTGATCACGCAAATGCCCGACTCGCTAGACTTGAAAGCCAACACCAACTATCAGGACGTACCACTACAGTTTAACTATCCGTATTTTCTAATCGGGTTAGGGATTTTGCTAGCAATTGCTTTGGTAGTATTTTTAGTCTTCGGGGAAAAAATCCGTAAGCGTTGGCAGCTACGCCGATTGCAGAAAGAGTACCGCCGCTTTCAAGAACAGTTTACCCGTCAGCTTCAGCAACTAGATCAAGAGCAATCTGAGCAGACCCTCGTACTATGGAAACGCTACATGGAACGGCTGGAACGTGCCCCGTATACCAAGATGACTACCAAAGAAATTATCCGCCGCCCCGACAAGCAAACGCTGTCGGATGATTTACGGGCCATTGACCGCAGTATTTATGGTCAGCACCTCAATGGCGAACTAATCGGTCATTTTGAGCATTTGAAACAACATACCCAACACCGCTACGAACAACGGTATCGAGATATACAATATGGAAGCAACCGCTAGTTGGTTTTCGTTAGAATGGTTTTCCCCTACGATTCTGCAAGCCTTTGAGTTTGAGCATCACCTATTTCTATACCTCTTGCCGCTGATCCCGCTGTTCTTTATTTTACGCTGGCTGATCGGATTGCGCTCCGGCCAGAAGCTTCCGGTAGCTTTTCCAAAAACTGCCCTAAAATCAAACCCGCTTACTTGGCTACGTTTTTTTCCGTTTCTATTACTAGCTCTTACACTGGCATTGTTACTGTTTGCCCTCGCCCGTCCGCAGCGCACGAACGAGCAGGTAGAACAGTGGAGCGAAGGGATTGACATCGTATTGGTGATCGATATTTCAGAATCAATGCGAATTCAGGATTTTACACCGAACCGGCTGGAGGCGGCCAAAGATGTAGCCCGAAACTTTATTGCCGGACGGGTACAAGACCGCATTGGACTGGTGGTCTTCTCCGGCGATGCCTACTCTCTCTCGCCTTTAACGACCGATTACGAATTACTCTACGATTTTATTGAGCAGATTGATTTTGATATGATCGAAAGTCGGGGTACCGCTATTGGTAGTGCCTTAGCTGTAGCCACCAACCGCATGCGCGATGCTGATGAAGGACGAGCCCCTGAGGAAGGAAAAGCCTCGAAAGTGATGGTTCTCCTCAGCGACGGTGATAACACCGCCGGAAATCTAGACCCGATTACCGCTGCCGAACTTGCCCACGCTTACACCATAAAGATTTACTCCATTGCTATTGGAAAAGAAGGAAAAGTACCCTTTGGCAAGGATTTTTTTGGTAACACCCGCTACGTAGAAAACTCTTTGGACGAAACCACCCTACGCGAAATTGCCCGCATTGGTGAAGGTGAATTCTACCGCGTATCCAACAAGCAAGCCCTGCAAGAAGTATTTGATCTAATTGACACCTACGAAAAAGCTGAAATCAAAGAAACTCGCTACCGCGACACTACCGATTTCTATCATATCTATCTGGCCTGGGCCATTGCTTTCTTCCTACTGTGGCTGGTTCTAAAGTCGACGTTTGTGAGTAATGTACTGGTAGATTAGTTTCCCCTTCTCTTTGCTACTGATTTTTATCTAGCCGGGATTACATAACAAGTGATGTTGTTTTCTGAGGACTTACAGCCGAGAATATGACACGCTGGTTTATGATAGCCTATTGCCTTTCTCCTCGCGTTGAGTACGTCATTAAGATAAAGTTTACCTAAACCATGCAGATGTAATATGGGTGTTACTTCTAACTGTTTTCATCATGCCAAGTGTCTTTTCTTTGCGTTGCGAAAATCCGTCAGTTAATAGGATTTTCACCCCCAAAGTATGTTCAACGTCTTGATGTAAACATTAATCTCATGAAGAAACTATCATCCGTAATGCTTGTGTTGGTATGCGCTCTCAGTGTTGCTCACGCTCAGAGCTCGTACATATCAAAGCTCAAGAGCCCGAAGAAGTCAGACATGACATTCTACAAGGACGCTAATCGCTCGGAAGAGATCACCAAGATCGCCCCCGGACAAACGGAGTTTTATGCGGTTATGCCCCTTAGCAAGAAAGATTTTAAAGTAATAGGAAAGTTCTATGCGGTAGGTAGTCAAGAGATGTTGGAAGCTACTGCGCAGGTACGTGATTTAAAATCAGGAGTCGCCAAAAAAACCATCAAGGTCTACTACAGCATGCCTAACGTTGGTAAACCGCTAAAAGAGTTGGCCAGTGACGAAGGCGAAGTAATGGTGCATTTCAAGTTAGATAGCAAAGAGAACGTCAACTTCATGAGTCGGGTTGAGGAGACTGTAAAATTTGGCGGTGACAAAGTGCATCCCCTTACCGTAGAACTCGGTTTCGGACGCGAGCCTTTAGGCGTTGGGGTAATTGACTGGGATTTAACCGATAGCGGGGCTGCCTACAGTGCCGCTAGCCTAGCCAGCCGGGCTAATTATACATTTACCAACTCTGATGCAATAGATGACCCCGCATTCAAAGCCAAGGTGAAACAAGACATAGAACAGCGACTCAATGTCAAAATTTATCATATGGCTCACGGGGAGCGGGTACCGTACGAGAGAGATTATAAATCCTATCGGAGAAACTCATTTGCTATCACGTACAAAGACCTCGACGACGGCAAATGCTACACCGGTGGTATATCGGCCTTTGAGGATGGAACCTATCCTAACGGAGCCCCCTACCGATACGATAATGAAGGACTTATCAACTCCGGAGATGAAATTCCTTGCGATCGGGTAGATAAGTAAACCTGACTTATAGTCAGTTAACTGAGTCCTTCGTTTACAGCTTAGGTAGCCTAACCCGGACTAGATTGATATCGTGTCTCGGGTTAGGCTATTTCTTTATATGTATCTCTAACCACAACCTTTCTAAAGACCTTTCGCAAAAAGCATCTACAAAACTTATGTCATAAAAACCATAACACTATCATACCCCAGCTATGAAACTAAATTAGTATGCATGACGAACATTTTTTCTGTATATTGCGTCAATACTCTAGGACACACTTTTAACCCGTAAGCATATGGATGCATATATTGTAGGTGGTTACCGCACCGCCGTAGGAAAAGCTAAAAAAGGAGGCTTCCGCTTCACTCGCCCCGATGACCTAGCCGTAGAAGTAATTAATCATTTAGTAGGTTCCGTAGAGGGGCTTACTCCCGAAATGATTGATGACCTGATTGTCGGTAATGCGGTGCCCGAAGCCGAACAGGGCATGCAGATGGGCCGGTTGATCTCACTGATGGCCTTAGGGCGCGAAGTACCCGGTATGATTATCAACCGCTACTGTGGGTCAGGAGTAGAAGCAATCAATATTGCTTCGGCCCGAGTTCATGCGGGAATGGCCGACTGCATTATTGCCGGAGGTACCGAATCTATGTCGCTGGTACCGATGATGGGGCATAAAACTGCCCTGAACTTCAAGATCGCTAAAGATCATCCCGAGTACTACACCAGCATGGGCTTAACCGCTGAAGAAGTAGCGAAAGACTATAACGTATCCCGTGAAGACATGGACGAGTTCGCGTATAATTCTCATATGCGGGCGATGGATGCTATCAAAGAAGGTCGTTTTAAAGATGAAATTGTTCCGGTGACTGTACACGAAACCTACGTAGATGAAAACGGAGAGCGAAAGCATCGAGAATTTGTCGTAGATACCGACGAAGGCCCAAGACCCGATACTAACCAGGAGGCTTTAGCCAAATTGAGACCGGTCTTCCGCCAAGGGGGTACGGTTACTGCGGGCAACTCTTCTCAGACCTCCGACGGTGCAGCTTTTGTACTGGTAATGTCCGAGAAAATGGTGAATCAACTCGGTCTTCAGCCCCAAGCCCGCATGATGAGCTATTGCGTAGCCGGGGTTGATCCGCGTATCATGGGTATTGGCCCGGTAAAAGCTGTCCCTAAAGCCTTAGACCGGGCCGGATTAAAACTGGCTGATATTGACCAGATTGAGTTGAACGAAGCCTTTGCTGCTCAATCTTTGGCAGTGGTACGTGATCTGGATATTGACCCCGATAAGCTCAATGTGAACGGCGGAGCCATTGCCCTTGGTCATCCACTAGGCTGCACCGGAGCCAAATTAACTATTCAGCTAATTAACGAAATGCGCCGTCGCGAGCAGAAATACGGCATGGTAACGGCCTGCGTTGGGGGTGGCCAGGGCGTAGCGGGTATCTTTGAGTTTCTGAATTAGCCTGCTCAAGACTTCCTAAATTTGCTGACCCAGCCTGATCGTCAATTTCTAGTTTACCAAACTTCGGAAGTTTCCTCTTTAGATAACCCGGTAGAAACCCTATCGGGCTTTTTTATTGCTGCTCCACGTACAGCGGTTCGTTGCGCGAAAAGTCGTAAAGGGTGAGCAGCCTTAATGTGTAGTATGCCTCCCAGAAGTCATTCAACGATTGGATGTACTGTTGCCGGGCATTGTCCTTTTTTTCTAAAGCATCGTTTAGTTCTACAATCGTAATCTTACCAATCAGAAAGCGTTGCTTGGCAATTTCATAACTTCGGTTGGCAATATTGTCGGCCGTTTCGGTAATCTCAATCTGGTCGCGCAGCATATCAAAGGTGCGTACCTGGGTGTAGACCCGTTGCTCAAAGTTCACCCGGTCTTGTTCAATGGTGTACTCTACTAGCTTGTAATTCGCCCTGGCTCGTTTCACTTCCGACTTGGTGCGCCCCCAGTCCAGTATAGGAATATTAAACCCGATCCGAATTCGGGATTGATTTTCCGGCTCCTCGTACAAGTCGGCAAACTGGTTCGCGCGGTTGGTTAGCCCGTAGGTAGCAAAGACATCTACGTTAAGGCCGTTTTCCCCTTTCGCTAGTGCTACCTCACTCTCCGCCTGCCGCAACTGTCGTTCAAAAGCTACTGCATCGCTGCGGTTTCTAAAGGCTTCTGCTATCGCTCTATCTTCATCTACTGGAAAGTCCGGTATGTTATCCGGTAAGGTCAATCGTATATTAACCTGCTCGTTCAGCCCAATAAATGACTTTAGTTGGAGGGTGGAGGTCTCTAAGTCAAGCTGAGCCTGAGCTAAATCTTGGCGGGCTTGCATTAAATTCAATTCTAACTGAAGCAGTTCATTCTCGGGAATGGTTCCCAGATTATAACGTCCCTGGGCGATCTGATAGATCGTATCAGCGTTAGCAATATTTTTAGTAGCAATCGCTAAATTTACCTGGGCGGCCAACACGTTGAAGTAGGTATCAGCAGCCACAATGGCGATCTCTTCAACATCTTCGCTGTACCCTTTTTTAGACTCTTCGTACAGCAGGGGCTCAATCAGCTGGTTCCACCGTAACTCATTATACTGAAATAGTGGTTGGCGTATCCCGATAGATACTGGATCACCACTAAATCGTAGAGCATCCCGCTCAAAGTCATCAAATCTTTCTACCGTCGAATTTAAAAACACGCTGGTGCCGGAGTAACCGATTCTTTGGGATGCGTTTAACTCAATCTCCGAAAGGCTTTGGGTTACCGGGCGAAACTCGAACGTCCCGTCGTCTTGCTGCACGGCCTGGTTAGCGCGGGTAAAATCTGGCAGTGTCCCTTCCAATCTAAGTTGGGGCATATAGTCCGCCCGGAAAGCCCGCCAGCGCCAGTAACGGTTTTCCCGACGGGTTTCAGCTTGCAGGGCGGCAGGTGACTGACCTAATGCTAAATCCACGATTTCAAACAAATCGTACTGGCGGGCAAGCGAGTCTTGGGCTACGGCTGGTTTTAGGGTCAGCAGCAGTAAAAAGGCAATCCAATAAGTTTTATTCATAGCGGAGAGAGGTGATAGGATCTTGGTTGGCCGCCCGGCGAGCAGGGGTGATACCGAAGATTAGGCCAACGGTAGCGGCTACGCCAAACGAAAGTATAATAGAAAAGGGAGTAATTACCGTTGGAATATCAGCAACTTGAGAGATGACCGTGGCAATGGCTATACCCAATATAATACCAATCAGTCCGCCGCTGATGCTAATCAGAACGGCCTCAAATAAAAATTGCCAAATAATATCAGTCTTTTGCGCCCCTACCGCCAGGCGCAGACCGATCTCCTTTATTCGCTCCATGACTGAGGCCAGCATAATATTCATAATACCAATACCACCCACCAGCAGCGAAATTCCTGCCAGGGCTCCTAGCACAATGTTAAAAATCTGATTGGTGCGCTGTTGTTGCTTAATCAGTAGTTCGGGAATCGTTACTTCAAAATCGACCGTACCGTAGTGCCGGCGTTCTAGCATGCGGGAGGTCACTTCAGCAATACGGCTGAGCGTATTGGTTTCCTCCGTTTGCAGTACCAAACGGTCAATCTGGTGGTAGTTTTGCTGCTCTTCTATTTCGCTAGCTGATTCTTCCTCGCTACTACTTCGGTTTCGCCGCTTAGCGGCTTCAATTTGCGCCTGCGTAACGAGCGACCGGTCTCGGTAGCGAATCAGGACGGTATTGATCGGAACGTATACGTCCATATTGTAATTGCGAATGCCTAGCTGACTAATATTTTCGTCGGTAATCAGTCGCGGTTCTAACACTCCTACAATACGAAGCCACTGGTTTCCTACCTTGATATTTTTGTCAATGGGATTTTGCTCACTGAAAAAGCGGGACTGAATTCCTTTTCCAATGATGCAAACCTGCTCTCCTTGTTGCATCTGAAGCTCACTGAACAACTCTCCATCCGCCAACTGAAAGTTAGCAATATCAAAATAGTTGTTATTCACCCCAACCAGTTTTGCCGACCGACGAATACCGTTGGTGATTAAGTACTTATCCAGAATAATTTCTGGACTTATTTTGGCAATGCCCGGGATGATACTTTCAATACTTTCAGCGTCGGCCAGCGAAAGCCCTGGCGAAAACTTATTATTTTGGGTAGATACCGTCTCAACTTGTAAGTCCTCCTCTGTCTGTTCAACCACCGGGCTAATCACAATATTATTCACTCCAATTAAGCGAATCTGATCCAGGATTTCCTGCTGAGCTCCCGCCCCGATACCGAGCATGGCAATGACCGCAGCCACTCCAAAAATGATTCCGAGCGCGGTAAGCAGCGAACGGAGCTTATTGGCTAAGACTGCCTCCCAGGCTAATAAGAAATTAGCCAGTACTTTTTCACTCATTACCTCGGTCGGTTAGCGGTGCTGGCGGTTCTTCCAGGTAGGCAATGGGCTTATCGTCAGCATTACCGGGAATAGATAAAAACACCTCATCATCTTCTTCCAACCCCCGAGCAACTACAGCTATATCGTTTCCTTTTGGTCCCAAATGAACCTCCTGTCTTACGGTAGAAAGGCCCGTCTTCTTAAATACGTAGGTCAGCGAATCACCCTGGCTATGGATTGCTTCCAGGGGCACTAGCAACACATTCTCAATGTAATTGGTAATAATCGCATTGCTGGTGGTCATGGCAGGGCGCAGGGTGGTATCGCTCTCGTTTACTTCAATAGTTACCTCAAATACTTTAGCATCGGTATTGGGTCGTTGCTCGCCGATGTTAGCCATCTGCATTACTTGTCCAGTTAAGCGTTTGTCGGGAAAGGCATCTAAGCCAATCTCCACCACTTGGCCCGTTCGTACCCTACTGATATCCACTTCGTTTACGTAAGTGCGGGAGATCATAGTAGAGAGATCCGGCAACGTAGCTACCAACGGTCGTGAGGCTTCTATTTGTGAACCTTTGGTCTTCTTACGCCCGTCCCATTCCCGGGCGTAGATGACCATGCCCTGTTCGGGGGCCCGGATAATCATTTCTTCGGCCAGACTCTCGAGGAAGGTCATCCTACGCTGATCGTCTTTCAGCTCCGCCGAGGCCTCGGCCATTTGAGATACACTCTTCTCCTTCAGTAGGTTATATTCGCCAATTCCCTGTTCCAGCGTACGCTTCGCTTTTTCTAATTCCAACTCGTTTTGCTTAACCGTGGCCGGTGGCTCAAATTGCGATTGATCGAGCACTAACTGCGCCTTCTCTACATCGTACTCCAGATTAACGATTTTATCTCGTTGAGTGCGCAGCTCTATGGCTGTATCGATGCGGGTTTGGGTGTACTCACTCTGACTCTCCTCCAAATCTAGCTGCTCGCCTTGAATCCGATCCATCAGTTCCGAAGCATCTAGTTGAGCCACCCAGTCTCCCCGCTTTACTACGGTACCTTCTGGTACTATATTTTCAATTTTCACCGCCCATATCCGAGCCCTCCTTAGGCCCGAGGGTCCCATAATCTGTACTGAGTTTTTAGCTTCTAATTCTCCCGTAACAATCACGTCAATTTGCAAGTCATCTCGCTTGACCTTGGTGGTGAGATCGACTCCTTCTTCTGGGCCTGATTTACCGAAGAAGATAAAGTAGCCCGCAATGAGCACAACCACAACTGTGAGGGGAATACCAACTTTTTTTAACATAAGGAGTAAGAGGTTATTGTTTTTGATACGTCTCGCCAGTATTTAGCTAACCGCTGAGTCGACCTGATTTCGGGTAATATTCTGGTTGATTTTATCTATCTCGATCAACCCATCTTTCAGACGAATGATCCGATGCGCGTAATGAGCGATATCTTCCTCGTGCGTTACCATAATGATGGTATTCCCCTGATCGTGCAAATCCTGAAAGAGATCCATTACGTCGTACGATGTCTTAGTATCTAAATTCCCTGTCGGCTCATCGGCTAAAATAATACTGGGGTTATTAATCAGTGCCCGGGCAATGGCGACCCTTTGGCGTTGCCCTCCCGAAAGTTCGTTGGGTTTATGATAGGCTCGGTCGCCCAAGCCCACACTGGTGAGCACCTCCATCGCCCGATCGTGCCGATCGGCTTTACCAATACCCGCGTAGATGAGTGGTAACGCTACATTGTCTAGTGCGGTAGAGCGGGGCAGTAGATTAAACGTCTGAAAGACAAAGCCAATCTCCTTATTGCGAATCGTGGCCAGGTCACTCTCCGAAAGGTCGCTGACATTATTATTATTTAGAATATAGGTGCCCGAGGTGGGAGTATCCAAGCAGCCGATAATATTCATTAGTGTGGATTTTCCCGAACCTGACGGCCCCATAAATGCCACATACTCACCTTGATTGACTTGAATAGATATATCTTTTAGTGCGTGTACTTTTTCTCCTCCCATGCGGTAGGTCTTCGCAATATGCTGGGTTTCAATAATTGAATTCATAGGGAGGTATTAGCAAAAAGATACGTTTAGCGACAGTAAAAAGTAATATGACTCAATAACGTCCGTTAGTGACCACTATTTTGCGTGATTAGAGGGAAGTTACAAATTTTTTATTAACCCGTCTGCTCACTTTTCCAAATAAATGTTAAATCTTCTTTAGGTATTACAGTGCTGTGGTGTTTTAGTTTTAGGCGATCATGTTTTGGGCTCTCAGTATTTCAGAAGTATCTATGAACTACTTATAACACTCTTGCTACAATCACTAGGGCCAATCCTACAATAAAAAAAGTAAACATAGCGTAGATCAGGCGTTGGGTTTTAGAGGGAGCCTCGGCAAACTCCCGCCAGACAAACACGCCCCAAGCTGCCGCTACCATTGTGGCCCCTTGTCCTAAGCCGTAAGAGATAGCAAAACCTGCCTGCTCGGATGCCAGCATACTAAATGACATTCCTACGCACCAGATTGCCCCCCCTAAGATTCCAATGAGGTGTAAGCGCGGTTTTCCCTGGGAAAAATAATCGCGATACGCTACCTTTTCCCCTTTGAAGGGGCGGTACATAAAGAACGTGTTCCAGAGGAAGTTAGACAAAAATATCCCGATAGAAAATACGAACACTGCGGTGTAGGGCGTCATCAATCCCTCTTGAGGATATTCAAAATCAGTAGCTATAGCCGCGGCTACAAAACGGAAGAAAAACCCCATCAGTACTCCGGCAATAATCGATAACCACAACCCTCGGTTAGAAACTGCGTTACCTGCTTCTTTTTGTCTATAGGCTAATGCATCTAGGACAATGGCAACCGTGACTAATAACACTCCACCGAACAGTAACCAAGGGTTACCAACTGGCACAGCTAGGTAGTTTATCACTACCCCTAGAACTAGAGCCAATCCAATCCCCACCGGAAATGCAACTGCCATTCCGGCAATATCAATCGCCGCCACCAGCAATAGGTTAGCAATATTAAATACAACTCCACCAATAAAAGCGGACCAAAGAGCCGAACCATTGGCCTGTTGTAAATCTTCCCAAAAACTTCGGCCTAGTTCGCCACTGCTGCCTATTGTAAGTCCGAAAACTAACGATAGCAGCAAAATACCTAAGGTGTAGTCCCAGTAGAATAATTGGAAAGGCCATTTTTGGGTGGCTAACTTCTGAGTATTCGCCCAAGACCCCCAGCATAACATGGTGATGATCAGCAGAATAACTGCCGTAGTATAGGATTCAACAATAAGCATCTTAAAAATAAATTTATCGATCTTTAACTGCTTGGGCTTCAATTTTTCGGAACATATCACCAAAGATTTTGTCCCGATTCAAGTGAGTTACTACTCGATAAAGATGACGGCGGTTATCAAAACTATATGTCTTTTCGTTGGTCAAAATAGGAGCAGCGCGTAATTCCGTCTGAAACCAGTTGGGATTAATGGCATACGCTATTGCCGATATGTCCCATACCACTTTAGACCAGGCGTATTCATCGGCATTGACCTCTTTGGGGTACTGACTAAAGATTTCCAACAAATAATCTCCAATGGCACCCTGCCCTTTTAGATATTTCTCAGCCTCTGGAATTGATAATAAGAGATGAGAAGTGACGGGTTGAGTAGGGATCTGTACCAAGGGTACGCCTGAGTCAAACATCACCTTAGATGACATCACATCCTGCTGTAAGTTAAACTCGCTAGCAAACGGCCAATTCACCCCTTTCCCGCCGAGCCAAACCACCACGATTTTTTCTATGATATTGGGCTCCATTAAAATAGCCGAGGCTACGTTGGTAGGCGCACCTAGCGTAAGCACATACAGTGGCTCATCCGAACTCATCGCCCGATTTATCAAATCCCGGGCAGCATCGCTCTCTAAGGGTTGGTCGTAATCCGACAAAAACCGTTCGGAACCTCGGTAAACAAAATCATTAGCAGAAGTTTCGGTGCGTTCCAGCAAACGAAGAATTTCTTCGTAACTTTTCTCCATACCTTCGCCCGCACTAGTAGAGCGTTTGTTTAGGAAAGGGGCAGCGTAGATGGCCTCTACATTGAGTTGCCCAGGCGAAAAGAGGGCGTATATCACGGCGAACTGATCGTCAATTTCATTGTAAGTGTCGGTATCAATCACTGCCCGTAGTGGGGCTTCGGGTAATGAGAGCCGTTCAATACGTTGTTCGGGAGGTAGGGTAGCGTACTGCTGAGTAAGCCCCGGAGTACTCAGAAACAGCAATCCCATTAATAGTCGGTAGTAAGTCATTAAGGTTGTGTGTTAGGGGTAAACCCCGGCAATATACAAAAAAGGCAGAAAGGGTGCTTCCTGCCCGTCTCTTGGCGTTATCATGCCACACTATTCGTATTATATCCTCTTTAGCGGGGGATATGATATCTGCTTCTTACAAACTCTGGTCGCCCAGGTCTATTACCTGTACGTTGTTTTTAGCATTAGCCAGAATAAACTGTCGCTTAGGATAAGAGAGTTGATTGAGTTGATCTAATAATTCTGACATATGGGTATCATAGTCTTCCCGAAGTTCATTCCGAATGGGTTCAGAAGAGGGCATTTCTAAGGAAAGAGCATCTACCGCTTTGCCGTTTTTCCAGATGCGATAATCCAGATGGGGACCGGTCGAGATTCCTGTATTTCCCACGTACCCAATCACATCACCCTGCTGTACTTTCTTACCAGGGCGAATGTCCTTACCGTACTTGGACAGGTGCATGTAGCCAGTAGTGTATGTGCCATTATGTTTGATCTTGACGAAGTGACCGGCACCACCACTGTAGTTTGCCTTGGTAACTACCCCATCTCCTACCGCTCGTACTGGGGTTCCAGTAGGGGCGGCATAATCAATACCGTAGTGCGGGCGGCGTACTTTCAGTACTGGGTGTAGGCGGTTATGAGAAAAGCGGGAGCTAATTCTGGAATAACGGAGTGGTGCCTTCAAAAATGCTTTGCGAAGGCTGTTACCCTTCTCGTCAAAATATTCTTCTTTTCCCTGCTGGTCGTAGTAGAAAGCGTAATAATCTTCGTCGGTTCGCTCAAAGTGGGCTGCTAGAATTTTCCCTACCCCTACTTGTTCACCCCGAATCTGAATCTCTTCATAAATTAATTTGAACCGATCCCCTTTCTGTACCTTAAACAAGTCTAATTGCCAAGCGTAAATCTCTGCTAAAGTGGCGGCTAGTTCGGGCGACGCCCCACCATCTTGAAGAGTCTGATAAATAGAATAATCTATGATTCCCGTAAACTCCTTTACTAAAGTGTCTATTTCATGTTGCCCTTTGTAGATATTCACCGAATCAGTCAGGTCAAACACTACATACTCTAGTCTCGACGGCTCGTAGATGAAGTATTGAGCGGTAGAAGCTGAGTCTTCGCTACACAGCAGGGTATAGTTTCGATTTTTTCGGATTTTACGAACATCAAACACTTGGCGGGATCGCTTGGCTAAGCGGTCTATGGTACCATACGATACATTATAGTTTCTCAGTATCTGTGATAAAAATTGATTGGGCCGCACCTGAGCCTCCACCACTTTAAAACTATCTACTTCTATACCGTAAAGAAAGGTCGGCTCTTGTTCTTCCGGTTCGGGAACCATAGCTGCTGCCTGTACAGTAACGGTGTCAGTAAGGGCCTGAGTTTCGGTAGGAACTATTTCATTAGCCATAAAGTAGTACGTACCAAGTACTCCTAATGTGGGAACTAGTAATGCCGATAGCTTCAGCAGGTGGGTGCGGGTTTTCAAACTATGCGTTATTTACAATTTTTAATTGAAATTATTCAAAATAATTTGACCTCTGTTGACAAATTTATAATTAGCGAGGAAAACTACGATTATTAAGACAATAAATCGTAAAAAGTTTTCTTATTTCTTACAAAACCAAAAATAACCGAAAAAACATTTGTTTTACGATAGCTCACCTTACCTCCGACTTCATTTCTTTCAAACGCTAATTCACGACCCCATTGCTAGGCCAAACAAGTTCCCGAGAGGCAGCAATAATTGTAAAAATTTGAACGTAAACTTCTGATTTTTAGTAATATTTGTATATGCAAATATGCAGTTTTTACTCATCCTCAAGATCAACTATCTTTGACCAAATATTCGGCTCATTATGGATAAATACTCCTATATCTCTAACGCTCACGGTAACTACATTGACGAACTCTACCAGTCGTACCAAAACGACCCGGAATCAGTTGACGAAAGCTGGCAGAAATTTTTTGAAGGCTTTAATTTCTCCTTAGGACACTTCGGAGGAAACGGTGCCTCAACTAACGGAGCTACCGTATCTCAGAGTTCTGCCAATAAAGAAATAAGTGTAAGAAAGCTAATTAGAAATTACCGTCGCCGGGGCCACCTGGAGTCAGACACCAATCCGGTACGAACTCGTCGAGACCGTAAGGCACAGCTTGGTATCGAGTTTTATGGCCTTGGTAAAGATGACCTGAATAGTACATTTGTAGCGGGTGAGGAAGTTGGGCTCGGACCGGCCACTTTGCAGGAAATTATTAATGTCCTTCATAAAGCTTACTCAGGTACTATCGGCTTTGAGTACACTTACATCCGTGACCGGGAGGCGGTAGAATGGGTGAAAAAGCGAGCAGAGCGCTCTCTACTCGACTTTACCCCTTCGGTTGCCGAGAAGAGACGCACCCTTACCAAACTCAATGAGGCAGTTGTATTCGAAAATTTCCTACATACTAAATACTTAGGCCAGAAACGCTTCTCGCTGGAGGGGGGCGAAACTACGATTCCCGCATTAGACGGTATCATTAACCATGCGGCTGAGTTTGGGGTAGAGGAAGTATCCATCGGTATGGCGCATCGCGGACGTCTCAACATCTTAGCTAACATTATGGGTAAAACCTATGAGCACATCTTTAACGAGTTTGAAGGTGCCGCTGACCCCGACCAGTCGCACGGCGATGGGGATGTGAAATACCATTTGGGCTACTCTAGCGATATTACTACCCCTAGCGGAAAACATGTAAATTTAAAGCTGAACCCCAACCCCTCCCATCTGGAGGCAGTCAACCCGGTAGTAGAGGGGTTTGTCCGGGCCAAAGCCGACCGGGAGTACGACAGTGATTACGACCGTATTTTACCTATTCTGATTCACGGCGACGCGGCGGCAGCCGGACAGGGCATTGTGTACGAGGTAGCTCAGATGTCGCAACTGGAAGGTTATTACACTGGAGGAACCATTCATTTTGTCATTAATAATCAGGTGGGCTTCACCACCGATTTTGACGATGCCCGCTCCAGTGTTTACTGTACCGATGTAGCTAAAGTGATTGATTCGCCCGTACTGCACGTGAATGGCGATGATCCAGAGGCGGTACTTTTCTGTGTAAAAACGGCCGTAGAATTTCGGCAGAAATTCAATCGCGATGTATTTATCGATATGGTCTGCTACCGTCGGCATGGACATAACGAGAGTGATGAGCCTAAGTTTACCCAACCTTCGCTTTATAATATCATCTCTAAGCACCCTAATCCTCGGGAGGTATACAATAAAAAACTAATTGAGCGGGGCGATGTGGATGCTGAATTGGCCAAAAATATGGACAAAGAGTTCCGTAGCCTACTGCAAGACCGCCTTGACATGGTAAAGCAGAAACCACTACCATACACCTACCAAGCTGTTGAGCAAGAATGGCGTGATTTGCGAAGAGCTACAGTAGAAGACTTTCGAAGCTCCCCGTCTACCGGGATTAGCCAGGAGCAAATCGATCAGGTGGCGGAAGCCCTTACTAAACTTCCCGAAGGATTTAAACCTATCCGGCAGATTGAAAAGCAATTCAAGCAACGAAAAGATATTTTCTTCAAAAAGAAAGAATTGAACTGGGCTGCCGCTGAATTACTAGCTTATGGCTCAATTTTATTGGATGGGAAAATCGTGCGTCTAGCCGGGCAAGATACCCAGCGAGGCACTTTTTCGCACCGTCATGCTGTCATTAACGACGCTGATACTAATGAACCTTACAACAGCCTGAATCATATCTCAGAAGATCAGGCTGAATTCCATATTTACAACTCACTACTGTCGGAGTACGGTGCCCTCGGTTTTGAATTTGGCTACGCAATGGCGAACCCCAACGCCTTGGTTATCTGGGAAGCCCAGTTTGGTGACTTTGCGAATGGTGCCCAAGTAATGATTGACCAGTTCATTACCACTTCTGAAACTAAGTGGCGACGAATGAATGGACTGGTTATGTTGCTACCCCACGGCTACGAAGGTCAGGGGCCCGAGCACTCCAACGCCCGCCCCGAACGGTTTCTGCAACTCAGTGCTGATTTAAATATTGTGGTAGCCAATATTACCGAGCCGTCCAATTTTTTCCATGTACTGCGACGACAACTGGCTTGGCCTTTCCGTAAACCATTAGTAGTGATGTCACCCAAATCATTACTACGCCACCCCAAGGTGGTTTCGCCTCTTAAAGAATTTACGGAAGGCTCTTTCCGCGAAGTAATTGATGACCCTAACATCAAAACAGCCCGTTCCGTTAAAAGAGTGTTAGCTTGCTCTGGCAAGATTTACTACGACCTACTGGAGCGCCAGGAAAGTGAAAAACGGAAAGATGTAGCTATTGTTCGCTTAGAACAACTACACCCTTTCCCCGAAAAACAATTTACTAAAGTACTGATGCGCTACAAAAGTGCGAAGGTGTACTGGGTACAAGAGGAACCAGAGAATATGGGTTCGTGGGCATATTTGCTACGGACGTACCGACAGGCTGAAATCGAAATAATTTCCCGGAAATCTAGTGCCTCACCCGCTACGGGCTACGGAAAACTTCACGCTAAAGAACAACAAGAAATCATCAATAAAGCATTCGCTTAGAAAAACATTACTATTTTATGAGTCAAGAAGTTAAAGTGCCTACTGTAGGCGAATCTATCACGGAAGTAACCATTGCCGAGTGGGTAAAACACGATGGTGACTACGTAGAGATGGATGAAGTGATCGCCGAACTAGAGTCGGATAAGGCGACTTTTGAGCTTAATGCTCCTTACGCGGGTACGCTCAAAATTAAGGCTGACGAAGGTGATACCCTCGAGATTGGAGCAGTTATTTGCGAAATTAACTCCAACGGTCAGCCCAGTGAAGGCGAAGGTGATACCGCAACCAAGGACCAACCCCCTGCTCAGGAACCGGCCATCAGCGAAGAGAAAAAAGAAGCACCAGCACCTTCTTCAGGCGGAACCAAGGCGAATGGGGAGATCGTGGAAATGAAAATCCCAGCAGTAGGCGAATCTATCACCGAAGTAGCCATCTCAGAATGGTTGAAAAGCGACGGTGAACACGTAGAAATGGATGAAGTAATTGCCGAGATAGAATCGGATAAAGCAACGTTTGAGCTAACCGCTGAAGCTGCTGGTACTTTACGGATTGTGGCTGAAACCGGGCAAACGTTAGAAATAGGGTCACTAGCTTGTAGGATAGAAGTTGGTGAACTTGCACCTGCGAACCAAGACGCCCCGGCCAGTGCACCCTCTGCTCCACAGGAGGTAACTGCCCCGGCTACCAGTACTTCTGCCCCCAGTAACGGTCAAACCTACGCTACTGGTCATACTTCACCCGCCGCTGCTAAAATTCTAGCTGAAAAAGGAATTGACCCGAAGGAAGTGCAAGGTTCGGGACGGGACGGACGAATTACCAAGGAAGATGCCGTTGAGGCTAAAAAATCAGCCCCAGCACCTTCTAAATCATCCGAGGCTCCTACAGAAAAATCTTCATCTGAGACCGCCCCAGCCGTGTCAGGCGATCGTCAGCAACGACGGGAAAAAATGACTACGCTGCGGAAAACTATTTCCCGCCGATTAGTAGCCGCTAAAAACGAGACAGCGATGCTCACTACCTTTAACGAGGTAGATATGAAACCTGTAATGGACTTGCGGAAGAAGTACAAGGAGATGTTTAAGGAGAAGTACGAGATTGGTCTCGGGTTTATGTCCTTTTTCACGAAAGCCGCTTGTCAAGCACTACAAGAATGGCCCGCGGTAAACGCGATGATTGATGGCGATGAAGTTATCTACAATGACTACTGTGATGTTTCTATTGCAGTTTCTTCACCTAAAGGGTTAGTAGTTCCGGTAATCAGAAATGCCGAGAACCTTTCTTTTGATGGAGTTGAAAAAGAAGTAGTTCGTTTGGCTAAGAAAGCCCGGGATGGAAAACTCAGTATTGACGAAATGACCGGAGGAACGTTCACCATCACCAACGGCGGCATCTTTGGCTCTATGCTGTCCACCCCGATTATTAATCAGCCCCAATCAGCTATTCTAGGGATGCACAATATTGTAGAACGTCCGGTAGCCGTCAACGGGGAAGTCGTCATTCGTCCGGTGATGTACGTCGCCTTATCTTACGACCACCGCATTGTCGATGGGCGTGAGTCAGTGAGCTTCCTGTATCGCATCAAAGAACTAATTGAAGACCCAACCCGATTATTACTCGGAATCTAATAAGACGAGCACCCGAAACCGTATTCCTCATTTTTGCAGTAGGTTAGTTCAATAACAGTTCTATGAAAGCAATTATCAACGACTACGTTGAGGCATATAATAACTTTGATGTCTCTAGCATGGTCAAGCATCTGAGCGATGATGTAGTCTTCCAGAATGTTTCTCAGGGAGAAGTAACAATGGAATTGAAGGGGATAAAGGCATTTAAAACCCAAGCTGAGCAAGCTACTAAACTGTTCAAAAGCCGGAAACAGACCATAAACCACATTCAAATTACTGACAGTACAGCTGAGGTAGCGATTGATTACTTCGGCATACTTGCTCAGGATTTACCCAATGGTTTGAAAGCAGGTGATAAGATTCAACTCAAAGGCAAATCCGTTTTCAGTTTCGAGGGGGATAAAATTATAAAACTAAGGGATGAGAGCTAACTAGTAATAATATTCGTTGGCATTTTTATCAGCACCAAGTGACTCGCTATCGGTATCACCTTTAATGAAATTAACTTACCCTTTTGTTTGTTTCTAAGCAGGAAAACAGGAATTAGCGAATAATAAGTCTCGCTTTCGTAGTGGGGTTTATTATCTTTGCCCCGTAACAGTAGACTTGCAAGCATTTTTTATTCGGAAAGCAATAATTGAGATGGAAGCCTATCAGAATATTATAAAAATAAATCCGAAAAAGAGGTTCGGTCGCCCTTGCATTAGGGAAACCCGCATTACGGTATATGACGTTCTTGCCTGGTTATCTAAGGGTATGTCTAGGGAAGAAATTATTGAGGATTTTCCAGAGTTAACCGAGCAAGATATTAATGCTTGCCTAGCATATGCTGCTGAACGGGAGCACCGAAGCCGTGTTGCGTAAATGAAACTGCTGCTAGACCAGAACTTATCCTACCGTCTAGTCAGGGATTTGCAAGAAACCATTCCTGAACTTACCCATGTGAAATTGGAGGGGTTACAAGATGCTGAAGATTATGAAGTATGGAAGTTTGCCCGTCAGTATAATTATACAATTATTACGTTTGACATCGATTTCTACGAGCTTCAAATCGTGAAAGGATTTCCTCCCCAGATTATTTGGTTGAGAAAGGGAAACATGACTAGAAAAGAATGCACCACATTTCTTCAGGAAAACATAAGTAAAATCAGAGATTTCTTAACAAATGAAGAATTTAAAGATACGGGTTGTTTAGAGTTTAGATAACCAGCGTTTAGCACAGTATCAATAGTTTACTATTTTTACCTCATCCATTTACTTGTATATACTGAAATTTTAGACAACAACTATTAATCAAACAGATTTATGGATTTTGATGTAACAATCATTGGTTCGGGGCCGGGTGGCTACGTAGCAGCTATTCGCTGTGCCCAGCTCGGAATGAAAACTGCTATTGTAGAAAAATATAACGAACTAGGAGGCACCTGTCTGAACGTAGGTTGTATTCCTTCCAAAGCTTTGCTCGATTCCACGGAGCACTTTCATAACGCTCACGAGCATTTTGCCGAGCACGGTATCAATCTGAACGACCTAAAAGTAGACCTACCCCAAATGATTAAGCGAAAGAGCGGAGTAGTAAAGCAGACAGTAGATGGAGTAGCTTTTCTGATGAAGAAAAATAAGATTACCGTCTACCACGGCATGGGTTCGTTTAAAGATAAGACTACAATTGAGGTAAAAAAAGATGACGGCAAAACCGAGTCATTCACTTCCAAGAATACTATCATCGCCACGGGTTCTAAACCTTCCAGTCTGCCCTTTATTGAAATTGACAAAAAGCGGATTATTACTAGCACCGAAGCCCTCGAGTTACAAAAAGTGCCCAAGCATATGATTGTTATCGGTGGAGGGTACATTGGTTTGGAGTTAGGTTCCGTTTACGCCCGACTGGGTTCCAAGATTACCGTATTTGAGTATATGGATCGGATTACCCCACTGATTGATAAAACGCTTTCTAAAGAACTCACTAAAGTGCTAAAGAAGCTAGATTTTGACTTCCGGCTCAATCATAAAGTAACGGGTGTAAAGAGCACTAGTCGTCAGGTAACGGTTACGGCAGAAGATAGTAAAGGCGAAGCAGTAGAAGTGAAAGGTGATATTTGTCTGGTAAGTGTCGGTCGTCGTCCGTACACCGAAGGCTTAGGATTAGAAAATATTGGTTTGGAAATAAATAAGCAGGGCAAAATTGAAGTAGACGATCATCTGAAAACTAAGCTGGATAACATTTATGCCATCGGCGATGTGGTTGACAAAGGACCGATGCTGGCTCATAAAGCCGAAGAAGAAGGCGTATACGTAGCCGAACTACTCGCCGGACAAAATCCCCATCTAAACTACCTACTGATTCCGAGTGTGATCTATACTTGGCCGGAAGTAGCCAGCGTAGGCTACACCGAAGAGCAGTTAAAAGAACAAGGCCGCAAATACAAATCCGGCTCATTCCCCTTCAAAGCTTCTGGACGAGCCCGCGCTAGTATGGATACTGACGGACTAGTAAAAGTACTAGCCGATGCCGAAACCGACGAGATTCTTGGCGTACACATGATTGGCCCCCGCGCTGCCGATATGATCGCCGAAGCCGTCGTCGCTATGGAGTACCGCGCCTCCGCCGAAGACATCGCCCGCATGTCGCACGCCCACCCAACCTTTACCGAAGCTATGAAAGAAGCCAGTCTGGCTGCTACCGAGAATCGGGCGTTGCATATTTAGATTGTGTTAGAGTGTTATGGTGTTTGGGTGTTCATGTATAATCAGGTTTAGCAGGTTATTCCTGAGGTCAATACTACTTCTAGTGTTGGTAAGTTTGCATATCCAAGGTCAAAATTTAGCTACAATTAATGATCCGGATGGATATGTAAATATAAGGGAAGGTAAAGGCACACATACTGAAATAGTTGGTAAATTATTAGAGGACGAGATATTTTACTTTTATGAAGGCGAGAATCAAGAATGGTATTCAATATACAAATTTGATATGCCTTTAAATCACTCTAGAAAAGGATTCGTCCATAAAAGTAGAATTAAAGAAATAAACTCCTTAAGATCTATTGGTCGTAAAGGCGCTATTTCTCGGGGGCGAGCTATATCAAATGATACCCTCAACTTCAGTATTGTACTCAAAGATTTTGACAGACTAAAGCGTAAATATGAACTACAAGATGAAAAGTGGGTCGTTAAAATTGATAATAAACATCCTTGGGGTGTGGATGGTGGTTACCCTACCACTGAAATACAATCTCTACAGCTGAAAATTAATGGTAAGACTATCAGCTTTCCTAAAGATGCATACATAGATGTTTTTGAACTTGATCTACGCTCATTGAAAATATATCAAAATACATCTGGTACATTGTTCATCACAACTTCAAACAGTGATGGTGCCGGGTACTATGATCTGGTGTGGAAAATACAAGACAACACTTATAAGGGCAGATTTATCGGTGTTTTTTGAGGGATGAAAATAACGAATATATAGCTACCTCATAATACTTGGACACCCGAACACATTAACACCACAACACTCTAACGCTACCCATGAAATACTGGATAATTTTTTACCTAAGCATAGTACTTTTCGCTTGTCAATCATCCGAGACTACCGAAACTACGGAAGCAACAGTCCCTTCCCGATACGTAGACTCAACTAATCTGATTTACCAGATATTAGCGGAGCGGGAGAACTCGGTGCTTGATTCGGTAATCAATTATCCTGAAACGTTTGAGTTGCAGATTTTTTATACGCAGATTGATCGCGACTCAGCTAATCAGCCTTCGTTTACTTCGTACTATTACGGTATTGATACCAACAACTATTTTTATCCGGCCAGCACCGTAAAGATGCCTGCTGCCTTCTTGGCGTTGGAAAAGCTGAACGAACTAAACATTGACGGGCTAACCAAGTACTCCACCATGCTCACTGATAGCGCGGCGGATGGGCAAACTAGGGTAACCGAAGACCTTACCTCGGAAAGTGGAATGCCATCGGTAGCCCATTACATCAAAAAGATATTCTTGGTCAGCGATAACGACGCTTTTAATCGGCTGTACGAATTTTTGGGACAAGAATATCTCAATGACCAACTACATGCGAAAGGCTACGACCAGTTGCATATCATACACCGACTAGCGATCTTCAATACCCCGGAGCAAAACCGACGAACCAACCCGGTTTCCTTCTACAGTAACGCGAACATTCTGTACCAGCAGAATCTCACCGAAAGCAGTCGCGACTTCCGAGTGCAGACTCAGAACTTGCGCAAAGGCGTGGGTTTTATGCGAAACGATTCGCTGATTAACGAGCCGAAGGATTTCAGTCAGAATAATTTCATTGCGGCTCGCACCTTGCAGGATATGCTGAAAGCCGTTATCTTTCCTGACGCAGTATCCAAAGAACAGCGGTTTAATCTTACCGAAGACGATTATCAGTTTTTGTACCGCTACATGTCGCAACTTCCTTCCGAAACCACTTTTCCCAACTACGCTGCCGATACCACCGAAGATTACTACGATAGCTATGTTAAATTTTTCTTATTTGGTGATACCAAAGAATCCCTACCCAAGAGCATTCGCATCTTCAATAAGATTGGCATGGCCTACGGCTACCTAACTGATAACGCCTACGTAGTAGATTTTGAGAGTAATACCGAATTTTTGCTGACAGCGGTCGTTTATGTGAACAAGAACCAGATTCTGAACGATGGTGTTTATGAGTACGACGAAGTGGGCATCCCATTTTTGGCCGATTTAGGCCGGGCCATCTTTGAGTACGAACTAGCTCGCGAACGACCTCACCTTCCCGATTTAAGTAAATACCAAGTGACGTATGATAAAGCTAACGAAGCTATGTAGTTGTACAAAGTTAATCAGCTACTACTTCCCGGATTTATTCCGGGATCTCCTACTTAGGGTGCCGGAGACCCCGTCGGGGCGCCGACCGGAATTCGCAAAGCTCATCCGGGGAGGTTCTATAAAATTTCCGCCAACTTGTCTATACAGCTATCTGATCCTAATAGGTATGATAGTTGCCTGTTCCGAACCCAAACCATCGCTGAGCGAACGTACTCTGCCAATCATCGATAGCATCAAAACTGAGCACGCTCCCGATAAGCGGGTAGCCCTGTTTGCTATTGAGCCAGTGGAAAAAGGTGATACGCTTATTTTAAGAGGTGAAACTGATCAGCCTCAGGCGAAGCAAGAGCTATTGGCAGCCTTAGATACTACCGGAATTTTCTATCAAGATAGTATTCAAACGATTCCTGAAGCTTCATTAGGCAGTGATACTTTAGGCGTAGTTTCCATTTCAGTCGCCAATATTCGTTCTCAACCCAAACATTCAGGTGAGCTGGCCACACAGGCTACGATGGGCACTCCACTACGAATCTTGAAAAAGCAGGGTGATTGGCACTTGGTGCAGACTCCCGATAAGTACATCAGTTGGATGCAGGGCAGCTTTCAACCCATGAATGTCGATACGTTTCAGACTTGGCAGGAAGCCGATAAAATTATTTATACTAACCCCTACGGTTTTGCCTACCTAGATGAAAACATGGAGCATACCGTTGCTGACCTGGTGATGGGCAACGTCATGGAGGTAAAAGATGAAAACAAAGGTGTATACTGGGTGGAATTACCCGATGGACGAGAAGCCTACGTAAAACGAAATGAAGCGGTTATGCTGGATGACTGGCTGGCTGAGGTTAAAGCTACGGAGGAGTCGGTAGTCGAAACGGCTTTTCAATTGATGGGCGTACCTTACCTATGGGGCGGCACTTCCGCTAAAGGAGTGGATTGTAGTGGCTATACCAAAACCATCTACTTTATGAACGGTAAAGTGCTTCCTCGCGATGCTTCTCAGCAGGTACACGCTGGAGAGCTAGTGGATGAAAATAAAAACTTCAAAAACCTTCGTCCCGGCGATCTACTATTCTTTGGACGGGTCGGTACCGACAGCACTCGCGAACGCGTTACCCACGTTGGTATGTGGATTGGCAACGACGAGTTCATCCACTCCCCTGGCCTAGAAGCTCACGTAAAAATCAGCAGTATTGATCCCGATTCTAAGCAATACGACGAATTCAACCTGAATCGCTACCTCCGCACCAAACGCATGCTTACCAGCAACCGCGATATCCTTACTTTAAAGGATGTTAAGTTGTTCTAGTTTTTGTATCTTTCTTTCGTATAATCTCTCGAAACTTTAGACAAAAAACCCAAGAATCTTCCTGAAGAAGCTCACTTAGAGTTATTGCAGTTTGGTTGGGATGAGTAACTATCAGGTAGTCATTCTTCGAGAGGCTCAACTTGACATTGAAGAAACTATCGAGTGGTACGACAACGTCAAAGTTTGGGCGAAACTTTCTTCTCACGCTACCTATATACACGTGAACTATGAATTAAGGTAAATATAAAAGATTGATTGTCAATATTTTGTATATTTGGGTTAGCAAAAACTAACACAAGACACAACAGTCAACCCTATGGATGATCAATTCAGCGAAAATAAACTAACGGTGGCCGCGCCATTGCTTTATACATTGAGATCGACAATTTGTTGAAAGCCTAGCAGTGGATCATCACTTCTTTATATAAACCCACTGGCTACGCAGCAGCAGCCTAGTTAGAGAACTATATAAAACATATTGAACATGCTAATTTAAACAGCAGCTCCAAGAAGAAATCATTGTACTACGATAGCTTTTTAGTATCAGTTGTAGAGTGGCTAGAATCATTAGGGTGTGAAGAAATCTACCAGCAATATACCATTGCCGGAATTGAACTCGACGTCGTTTTTATACATAAAGGCATCACTTTTTGTATAAACTTGATCGGGTATCCGGGCGAGATAGAAGAGGCTATGACCATGGAGCAATTTAACATACTTCAGCGAGTTAAAGCGTTCGCTTTACCTCTATCGTATAGCCATTGGTTCCTAGAGAGAGATGTCTATTCTTTACCTCCAAAGCTTCTTGGGGAACTAAAAAGACAATGATCACCTACGGGTACTAGACATTACCGTTCATCTTTATTACTTTTGCTCTTACGCTGATTAAAGTCGGTATACTGTCTCGATTTAATTTTTTTAATATCAGTAAAGTCCATCGCTAACAACCACATTGCACCGTGCTAACCAATTTTTTAGTTGCTTTTATCCTAGCGTTTGTTGGTTACCTTCCTTTCGGAACGGTAAACATGGTCGTACTGAATACGGCTATTACTCGTGCCTTTCGTCCGGCCGTGATGATTGCACTGGGAGCAGCCGTGGTAGACCTTTTTTACACATATATAGCCATTACCCTCAACCAGTGGCTAGGTCGCCAACTTATCAATAACATCTACGTAGATATTGCTGCTCTCATTATTCTAGTCGGTGTGGGATTATACTTCTGGTTTTCTTCGCCCCGAAAGGAGAAACAATCCCAATCTGCCAGACAAAGCTGGGGATTCTTCGGTACCGGATTAACCTTCGGCGTCATTAACCCCCAAAGTTTACCGTTCATTACTTTAGGTCTGCTGTACGCTAAGTCGCAAGATTGGGTGTTTCTGACAGGCTTTAGCAATTATCTGGGGTTAATGGTAGGAGTAGCGGTCGGACGTTTCCTATCTCTCATAATTTACGCTCAAGCGGGGCAGTGGTTGGCTACCCAGCTAGAGCATTTTACCCAGTGGGCTAATAAAGTTACCGGAGGCATTCTTCTATCCCTAGGCGGTTACCAGGCCTTCCGGATATTTGCGGAGCTATACTCAGCTATTGTAGCCAGTTAAGTAAGTATGCGAGAGTATTATCTAGAAATTCTAGAACTATCCCCAAACGCTACCGAACGAGAAATCAAATCTGCCTACCGTCGCCTCTCCAAGCAGTATCATCCCGACCGAAATCCCGCCGCTGATGCCAAAGAAAAATTTATTGAAATCACTAAAGCCTATGATTACCTAACCAATTTTGAGCCCACTGCCTACTCCGAGGTTATTGAGCCTGAAGTGTCAGCCAAGGAGCAGTGGCGAGCCCAAGCCCGGGAGCAAATCCGGCAGCGTAAACGGGAAGAAGCCGCTGCCCGGGATGCTTTGATCCGCCAGCTGTTATCATACTTCAATCTGGCCGCTGTAGTCATACTGGCTTTTAACGGACTGTTAGCTATTGATTTTTTGCTTCCCCGAAAGGCGCATCAGCAGCAGTCACTCAAAGTAGAAAAGGTCTTTGAGTACTCGAGAAACAGGCAGGTATATAGCTACGATAAATTGCGTTTTGAAGATCTTAGTCTACAGATCAATAAAGGGCTGATTAAACCAGATGCTTTCTTTGATGAGGCTACTGTCTTAGCCACCCGTATTTTTCAAAAGCCTCAGGCTGCTTTACTAACTGCCAACGGGCAAACTACCCGCTATGAATTGGCTTTCGGCATCTACCAGGTTTTTGGCCTACTCATCCCAGTGATGTTTTTACTGTTAGTATTGTATCAGTATATCGTAAAAACCCTGGATGGCAAGCTTTCCCTAGCTATTTTAATGCTGGTGATACTGATTATCCAAATACTGTTGTTTGTAATGGTTTAGTCAGCCAACTAAGCCGTAACCTGAGTAGGTTGTTGCTTAGACTGATTGGGTTCGGCAATATGGGTAGGTAGCACAATACGGAAAGTGGTGCCCACATTAACTTCCGAATGCTTTACGTAAATTTTCCCTTTATGGTAATTCTCTACAATCCGCTGGGCTAACGAAAGCCCTAATCCCCAACCCCGCTTTTTGGTGGTATACCCCGGAGTAAATACTTGCTTAATCTTGGATTTGTGGATGCCCTTTCCGGTATCAGTAATGTCAATCATCACTTGTTCTGAGTGGTTCTGAGTAACCTGAATCGTGAGGTCGCCCACCCCGCTCATAGCGTCTACAGCATTCTTGCAAATATTTTCAATCACCCACTCAAATAGCGAAGCATTGATCCGTACCGGAATGTTAGTAATATCTGATTTTAATTTGAGGCTGACTTTGGTAGAAATACGACTCTGAAGATAGCCCACTGAGTTAGTCAGTATTTGGTAGAGGTTGGCTTCGGTCAACGTTGGTATTGACCCAATATTGGAAAATCGGGAGGTGACCATATTGAGTCGATTGATATCTTTATCAATCTCCTCTACAATACTGGGATCGTAGGTCTCAGGTTCTGCCCGAAAGTATTCTACCCAGGCCATTAGGGAAGAAAGCGGAGTACCTAGTTGGTGAGCGGTTTCCTTCGCCATACCCACCCATACCCGGTTTTGCTCGGCCGTACGCGAGTAGCTAAAAACTAAGTAGGCAATTAGCGCAAATATCGCAATTACGCCTAACTGCACGTAGGGATAGTACTGAAGTTGGGTAAGTAAGAACGAATTACGGTAGTACACAAACTGATAGCTTATCAATGTTTTAGTTTCGGGGTCACGCATTTCAATTTCAATGGGAGAATACGCCTTCCGCATTTTTCCTAACTCCTCGTCAATTTTTCTCTGCCTTTTTTCTTCGTCTTCTATTTTTTCAAAATTTAAATTTCGAGAATTTACATAGTTACCATAGGCATCCGTTAGGATAACAGGAATAGATTTATTAGGTGCTACTACTTTGGTGAACAAATATGTAACATCCTCTACCTCTTGGTTGGCAGCCATCTCAATAGTAGACGCATATAGCTCGATATAGCTTCTCTCTCGCTCCTTCAGATCTTCTACCAGCTGGTTGGTGTACAGAATGGATAACGTAGCAATCAGCGCCGATACCACCAGTACAATTACCCGGATCGTTTTCTTCTTTTGGTAAAGGTTTTTCCTGAGTGGCTCAATAGATGATAACAATGGCTCTTCGGAATGGAACCGTTTTGACTTGAATAAACCTAATAACATAGACACCTAACGCTAGTAAGCAGAATTTAGTAGCTTCGCAGTAATTTTTCGTAAAAGGTAAAGAAATTAGTGTTATAGTGCGAAGTGTTAAAGTGTTATTGTTTATGATGCTAGTACGTGTAACGCTAAACCCAGAACTCAAAACTATTCAGTAACACTACCCACCACCATAACACTAGAACACATTAACACTAGAACACCCTAATTATGCTATCGCAACGACAATTGTTTTTAGATCATTTGGGGCAAACCTCCGATTTTCCGCTGATGTTACAAGTCGAGCGGGCCGAAGGAGTATATATGTACTCAGCGGAAGAGAAGCGTTATCTGGATCTGATCTCCGGTATTGGCGTGAGCAACGTGGGGCATCGCCACCCAAAAGTACTGCAAGCCATCCAGGAGCAATTAGACCACTATTTACACCTGATGGTTTACGGCGAGTTGGTGCAGTCTCCGCAAGTGCAATTGGCTGAGGCATTAGCCCAAACCTTACCTGATCCTTTGAGTGCTTGCTTTTTTGTCAACTCAGGTAGCGAGGCCATTGAAGGAGCTTTGAAGTTAGCCAAGCGTTATACCAGGCGACCCAATCTAGTTTCTTGTATTAATGCCTACCACGGTTCTTCCCACGGGGCACTGTCGGTAAGTGGCAGCGAGCAATTCAAACAAGGCTATCGTCCCCTATTACCCGGAATATCCCATATCCGATTTAATCGCCCTGAAGACTTTTCTCAGATTGATGGACAAACCGCTGCCGTAGTAGTAGAAACTGTTCAGGGTGAAGCTGGGGTGCAGGTAGCCGATAGCGGTTACTTTCAAGCATTGCGAAATCATTGTGATCAGGTTGGAGCTCTGCTCATTCTGGACGAAATTCAGGCCGGATTTGGACGAACAGGTACATTCTGGGCCTTTGAATCCTACGGTGTTGTACCCGATATTTTGGTAGCAGCCAAGGGGATGGGCGGAGGAATGCCGATTGGAGCGTTCATTTCTTCCCCAGAGATTATGCAGGTGCTAAAGAACAATCCCATCTTAGGACACATCACTACCTTTGGTGGGCACCCGGTGAGTGCAGCCGCTTCGTTGGCAACCCTACGGGTGATCCAGGAAGAAAAATTACTGGAGCAGGTTCCCGCTAAAGCCCAGTTAATCACAGAACAATTGCAGCATCCGGCTATTCAGGGCATTCGGCGGCGAGGGCTGATGATGGCGGTTGAGTTTGAATCCTTTGATATGCTTAAACCGATTATCGACCGAGCTATTGAGCTGGGTGTATTGACTGACTGGTTTTTATATTGCGATAATGCTATGCGCGTAGCCCCCCCTCTTACAATTCAGGAGAAAGAGCTAAACGAGGCCTGCGATATTATTCTCCAAGCCATTGATGACGTATTGGTTGGAGCTGATCATTACGATTATTAATCTGCTCTTAACCATAGCATTAAGATTATTTTTTCCACTAATCATATTCAGCAGTTGCTCATCGTCATCCGAAAGGCCAGCTAATGGATTGAGTAAATTCGGTTCGGCAGTCCCACTCGGCTTAGTAGATGATGAACGGTTAGAAGAAGTGTCAGGACTGGTTGCCAGCCGAAATAATCCAGGCATGGTATGGGTACATAACGATAGTGGTAATCCGGCCGAAATTTATCTGTTAGATAGTCAGGCTCAACTACGGGCAATTTATGTATTGGGAGAAGAGCAGCGCGATTGGGAAGATATCGCCATCGGTCCGGGGCCAGAAGAAGAAGCAAATTACCTGTACGTAGGCGACATCGGCGATAACTTCACTCTATACTCAGAAAATCGCGTTCTTCGCTTCCCTGAACCCACCTTATCCCCGAGCCGAAGTATTTATACGAATACCATTCATCAAATAGATACCATCACCTTTAGTTATCCCGATGAGCAGTGGGATGCTGAAACGCTATTGCTTGATCCAATTACTAAAAATCTGTATTTGCTGTCCAAAGAAATGTCCTCCACTCGGATATACTGTTTGCCCTACCCCCAGCGAACCGATACCTTGATTTCAGCTAGGTATTTGCTAACCATTCCTTTTGAAGGAGCTAACTTTTTAGATCGGTTGGTAGCAGGAGATATTTCGGTAGATGGTCAGGAACTTTTGCTGAAAACCTATCAGAATATATTTTACCGAGCTAGAACTAGCCCCACTCTTCCCTTTTCTGAATGGATTACTCTTCCACCCGACACCCTGCCCTACACTACTGAACCACAGGGTGAGGCTATAGGTTTTGCCGCTGATGGCTCAGGATATTATACCTTGAGTGAAAGTCAGATCGGTAGCGATTTATACCTATATTTTTACCCCCGCCAATTCAGAAGCGAATAATACTTTCGTATCATTGTAGCAGCGACCTGTTGAGTCGTAATCCAACTTATGAATACTCCCCAGATAAATAAGTCGGTTATTGGGCAAAAGCTGATACAAGCTACTGGCTGGTTATTCGTCTTTTTTTTAACTACTACCCCACTTATTTCTTTGTCTCAGGAAATTCGTACTGATGTTTGCATTCTAGGGGGAAGCGAAGCTGGGTTTACCGCGGCTATTCAGGCAGCTCGTATGGGAAAAGAGGTGGTTCTGATTGAGCCTACTGGTCACCCAGGCGGGATGATGGTGGAGGGTATTGCCAAAGATATTCGCTTCGGTAGTTCAGTAGTTATCGGCGGAATTGCCCGAGAGATATACACTGCTATTGAGCACCACTATGAGCGGGAGCCTAACTTTGATCAATACGGTTGGCACTCCCGCTACGAACCTTCGGTGGCCGAAGCAATCATCGAGCAATTTTTAGCTAAAGAGGAGAATATTCGTATCATCCGAAATGTTCGCATAAAAGAGCAGGGCGGAGTACGCAAATCAAGAACGGTTATTCAAAGTATTACGCTGGAAAACGGGCAGACAATTTCAGCTAAAGTATTTATTGATGCTTCTATTGAAGGACATTTACTGCATTTTGCCGGAGTCACTACGGAGACCATTCGGGAGGGCAATCAAATCTACAATGAAACCAAAAATGGTGTCCAGGTAGAAAATACGTACCGTCAGTTCGAGGTAAAAGTAGATCCTCACGCAGTACCTAATGACCCATCCAGTGGATTACTCCCGACTATTCAACCGGGTGAACTAGGTAAATACGGCGAGCCGGATAAACATATTCAAGGATTTTGTTTCCGACTGGTGCTGACAAGGGAAGTAAACAATCGGATACCTATCTCAAAACCTGAAAACTATAATCCATTTACCTACGAAATTTACCGAAGATACCTTCAAGCGGGAGGGAAACTGTTTCGCCCGCAGGCTAATCGACCTAACGGAAAAACTGACCTGGGCAGTTGGCATGATTTGTCGGCCAATCTCTACGGCGAAAACTGGCAGTATCCCACGGGGGATTATGCTACCCAGGATAGCCTTGTTCAATATCACCGGAATTTTACGCAAGGGCTCATCTGGTTTTTGCAGAACGATTCGGCAGTAGACGAAGAAACGCGAAATAATTGGGCAGGCTGGGGGCTTTGTCGGGATGAGTTTACTGACAACGATGGCTGGCCCCGCCGGTTGTACATTCGCTCCGCTCGCCGGATGGTATCCGATTATGTGATTACTGAACATCACACCCGTCGCGATAATCCTATCCCGGTAGATGACCCTCTAGCCATTGCGTGGTGGCCTCCCGATACCCACCATGCCCGACGAATTGTGCAGAATGGTTATGCCTACAACGAGGGCTTTGTATTTGGGGGTGACGATTGGCGACCCTTTGGAATTTCTTGGCGAGCACTCATCCCAGAAGAAACAGAATGTACTAATTTGATTACCCCAACCTGTCCTTCTAGCAGTTATGTAGCTTATGGAGCCATTCGTATCCTACCCACATTTATGATTTTGGGCCAGAGTGTAGGTTGCGCTGCTGCAATGGCTATTGATCAATCGAAAAACGTTCAAGGAATTGACTACACCCGCCTTCGGCAAAAACTGCTAGAGGAAGGGCAAATACTAACTATCCCCAAAAACTGGCTGAAATATGTGCAGTCAGAAAAACAGTAATCATTCCAGAGTAAATCAATGAAAATACATTCCACCACTTCACCGCTATTCCTCTTTGCTTGGTTACTATTACCGGGAATGGCCTGCGGGCAAAGCAATCCCATACCTCCGTCGACTGTCTCACTTTCTACCAACTTTTCTGAACCTGTTAACCAAGGCGAGGTGCAGTACTCGGCAATTAGTGAGGCTTCGGGTATAGTAGCCAGCCGGAACAATCCAGATATACTCTGGACACATAATGATAGCGGCAACGCCCCTAAAATTTACGCGATTAGCACCTCAGGGGAAATTATGGGAGAGTGGGTGATTGGCGGAGCAACTAACCGCGACTGGGAAGATATTGCCATTGGCCCGGGGCCAGAAGACGGGGTCACCTACTTGTACGTTGGGGATATTGGCGATAATCAGGCCGTACACGCTAGTCTGAATATTTATCGGTTTCCCGAGCCCCTTATTAACTCCAATAATTCAGTAGACACTATTCGGAATGTGGAAAAAATTAATCTAAAGTATCCCGACGGAGCCCGGGATGCTGAGACACTGCTGGTTGACCCTTTCACTCGCGATCTACTCATTTTATCCAAGCGCGACCGTTTCGCTCGATTATACCGACTGCCCTACCCTCAATCTACCTCAGCGACTATTTTTGCTGAGAAGCTGGGCGAATGGCCGCGTGAAATTACCGGTATCTTTAATCAGCCCGTCGGTGGTGACCTTTCTCTCGATGGTCGGGAATTGCTGATTAAGTCTTACGTGCAGGTACTGTATTGGCAACGAGAGAGCAGTGAAACTTCCCTTTTTGAGTTAATGCAGCAGGAGCC